>CAXTOO010000008.1:0-17809 GCA_964245875.1 uncultured Fimbriimonas sp.
ATCTTCGAAAGGTCCAGCACGTCGTTGATGAGCGAGAGGAGGTGCTTGCCCGCGCCCCGGATGCGGTCGAGGTCCGGCCCCATCGTCTCCACCGCGCCCATGTCCTGCGCCTCCTCCTTCAGCATCTCGGAGTAGCCGATCACCGCGTTGAGGGGGGTCCGCAGCTCGTGGCTCATGTTCGCGAGGAACTGGCTCTTCGCCACGTTCGCCGCCTCCGCGAGGTCCTTCAGCTCGACCAGCTCCGCCTCCGCGCGCCGCCGCTCCGTCACGTCCGTGTGGATGCCGATCCACTCGCGACGCCGCCCGTGGGAGTCGAAAACCGGCACCGCGCGCACGCTCATCGTCCGGTACTCGCCGTCGCTCCGCGAAAGGCGGTGCTCCATGCGGTAGGTGAGGTTGTAGTAGACCGCCGCCTCCCACCGCTCCCACACCCGCATCCGCTCCTCCGGATGCACCGCCTCCAGCCAGCCCTTGCCCCGATACTCCTCGGGCTTCTGCCCCGTGAACGCCTGCCAGCTCGGGATCGCGTCGTCGAACATCCCGTTCGGGTCGGTGGTCCAGATGATCTCCGAGGTCGCCTCGATCAGGGAACGGAACCGCTCCTCCGAACCCGCGAGCTCCGCCTCGCCCTTCGTGATCGTCTTCGCCGCGCGAAGGAGGAACAGGATCAGGAGAAGGCTGCCGCCGATCACCACGAATCCCACGAGCCAAGCCATGCGGCTCAGACTCGCGCGTCGTTCGCTGACTCCCCCGCCCACCTCGTGGTCCAGCTTGAGGATCTGTGCCCGGATCGCGTCCATCGAACGCATCCCCACCCCCCGCGAGACGCTCGCCGACGCGGCGATCAGGCCCCCTTCCCGCCTCGCCGCGATGCCGTGTTCCGCCGCGTCGACGATCGCCTTGGTCTGCCGCTCGATGGCTTGCAGGCCGTCGGCCGACCCGAGCAGATCGGACTGTCGATGCAGGTTGGCGAGGGGAACGGGCAACTGGCCCTTGGCAAGCTCGAACTCCTTCAGATAGTCTTCGTCGCCCGTCAGCTCGTAGCCCCGCGCCGTCGCTTGGATCTCCAAAAGAGCGTCGCGAACGTTGGAAAGGTCGCGCGTGACGTCGGTCGCCCGACGGCTCTCCACCGCGTCGCCCACGAGCTGGATCGACACCATGACGAAGGCGACCGCGATGACGACGACGAGCGCGAACGCCGGAAGCAGTCTTCGTACGGGGGCGAGACGGCCGGGCTTTCGCACGCGGCTTAGACGGCGACCGAACCCAAAGGGTTCTTATCCCATCAGATCGGCCGCCATCCCGCGATCCTCGTCCACGAGCCTCCGCAACTCCTCCATCTCCCCCGTGCCCTGCGGGTCGAGCGCCGCCACGTGCGCCGCCAGGATCCGCGCCGCGTTCTCCGCCAGCCGCGCGAGCGCCGCGTCGGCCCCCTCCAGGCTTTGGCCCCGGCTCCAAGCGGGCTCGAAGCCCGCCGCGGCGACGATCCGCTCCGCCTCCAGCCTTGCCGCGCGCGACTGCAGCCGCGCCGCCATCGCCGCGTCGACGCTCTCGAAGGCGAGCACCGCCTCCGCGTACGCCGCCTGCGCCGCGAAGGCGACCGCAAGCGCCGTCCGCGCCTTGCCCGCCTCCCACTGCGGCCACACCAGCGCCGTCGCCAGCGCCAGCAGAGAACCCGCCGCCGTCAGTTCCACCCGCTCGATTCCCACCGTCCGCACCGAGGCCCCTGCGAGCGTCACCGCCACGACCACCCAGAATGCGAGGGCCGTGCTGTATCCCACGAACCATGCGTTCAGAAGGGCGAAGGCGGTCCAGGTCGCCCCGAGAAGGGCCAAGGCGAGGCCCGCGCTCGAAGGATGCGCCAGCGACACGAGAAGCGTCGCCGCGAACACCCCCAAAAGCGTGCCCACGATCCGGCCCACGCCCTTCGTCACCGTCCCCGCGAAGTCCGGCTTGAGGCTGAACACCAGCGCGAGCGGCGCCCAGTAGCCGTGGTCGATCGCCGGCAGACGGTAGGCCGCCGTTGCCAGCCCTGTCGCGGTCGCGTAGCGCAGCGCATGGCCCAGAGCCAACTCCCGCAAGCCTGGAACCCGCACGAGCGCCCGCATCCAAGCCCCCGGCGAAGGCGTCGCCGTCGGCAGCTTCCCCGCCTCCTGAGCCTCGACCGTGCGCCGGATGCGCCGCACCCAGGGGTCGGCGCTCGGGGCCGGCTCGAACTCCGGTAGGGTCCGCTCGATGGGCCGACCCCGACCGACGGCTTCGGTCGCCTCCGCGAGCCACCGCCCCAGCGTCGACCAAGCACCTCGCGTCGTGGACGCACGGTCGAGGCCCGCGAGGTTGCCCCGCAGCGCGTCCGCGAGCTCGAGCTCCGACCAGAGCCGCGCCTGCTCCGCCCCGCCGCCGTAGCCGAACGACGCGCGCAGCAGATCGCGCGCGGTCGCGTTCAGGGCGACGTTCGGCAAAGGCGCTTGGGCCCCCCGGGCGCGCGCCGTCGCGAAGCGCGCCAAGCCCGCGTACACCGCCTCGACCGCCCGCCGCTCTGCCGCCAACGGCGAGATCGGGTGGAAGACCATCAGAATGGCAGCCTGCGCGAGGCCGCCGCCCAGCACCAGCGCCGCGTTCCCGAAGGGGGCGTCGCTCGCGTGGGGCACCCCCGAGAACACGACGAGCAGACCCGTCGCAAGAAGGCACACCTGCGCGGCGTCCGGCCCCGCCTCCGCGACGATCGCCAGCACGAACGTCCCCAGCGTCACGCCGACGATCGTCGCGGCGTCGTTCGGCTGGATCAGGCTCCCGAGGAGCGCGGTGAGGCTCGCCGCCGCCGTTGCGGCCAGCATCCGCCGTAGCCTGGCCTTATGGACCCCGCCGAACGATGCGATCCCCGCGTACAGCGCGCCGATCGCCGCTAACACCGCCGCGCCGTTCCCGCCGAAGTGCGACCCGCCGTACGCCGCCAGGGCGACGCCCAAGACCCGCAGCAGCGCACCCACGGGCCGCCACCCCGCAGGGTTGTAGCTGAACACGGAACGGACGACGGTCATGGGCGAAAGCCTTGCAGGGCCGAAAGCCAAGCGTACCGACTACATCGCGAAGGCACCCAGAGACGACCGTCTTCTTGTAGCGGCAGGGCTTGCCCTGCGGAGGCGTGGCGCCGGACATCTCACAAACGCCGGATCGACGGCTCCCTCAGAGCGGCCCTCTCGCCAAGCCTCTTTGTGCCTTCGTGCCTCCGTGAGAGACACTCCGAACGCTACGACGATCTCAGCTCGATGCGTCTGTCGTTGCCGGAAGGTCGATCGTGATGATCTTGTCGCCCACGCCCCGGACTTCCTTCGGCGTCACGGTCAGGTGGTGCGCCCCGATCCCGAACACCCCGCCCTGCTTCACATCCAGCGACTCGACGCTGCCATCGGCGGCGAAGGTCATGTCCGACACGTTGCCCCGAACCGTGCCCGTGCCGTCCACCACGTGAAGAGCCTTTAAGGAGTCGAACCCCAGACCGGCCGAATGCGAGCTGTAAGAGACCACGTCCGCGCTCTCGACCGTCACCGCGTCCGGCCCTATGCCTTTCACCGAGGACATCGGCAACAGCCCCCGTCCCGGCTTGGCGACGACGTGGAGCTCGACGACCGCCCACCGAGCGGTGTCGAGCACGAGGTCGTCGACCTCGCCGATCTTCGCGCCGTCGGCCATGCTGACGACCGGCTTCTTCCGAAGGTCCGCGACCGTCACTACTTGCCCTTCGGGTGGTGCGGGGCGGTCAGCTTGTGCGTCACGCTCCGGACGCCCTTGCGCGTCTTGTGGCGGTCCTTGCGACCCTGCAGCCGCGGCTGGTGGCGCCCATCCTTGTTGTTGAACGCGAGGCTCCGCGGGCGGACCTTCGCCTTGTTCTTGTCCACCTTGAAGTGGTCGGGGTCGACGTGGAGCCGCCGCTGGGCCACGCCCAGGGTTGGGACGGCGACCACCGCCAGCACGGCGACGGCGCTGAGAAGCGTGCGAATGTTCATGTTCTCCTCAGTAGGCTCGACCCGTCGCCTCAGGGTTCCCTCGAGATCGATCACGGCGTACACTACGTTCATGTTCGCGATCGCCTTCGTGCTCCTCGCCAAGCCCGACCTCGCCAAGCTCCACCGCATCGTGACGATGGGCGACAGCATCACCGACATGGGCCGCGCACCGAAGGGCTACGTCACCCTCCTCGCCCAGACCCTGAACCAGGGCCGCGCGAACGACCCGGTGCAGGTCGTCAACGTCGGCATCGGCGGTCAGAAGTCGTACGACATGCTCGCCCGCTTTGGCAAGGACGTCGTCGACCGCCATCCCGACCTCGTCACCATCAGCGTGGGCGTCAACGACGTCTGGCACGCCTTCAAGGACTTCGCCCACAACCAGCGCCATCTCGAGGGCAATCTTCCCGCCGGGAACCCCCTCCCGAAGTACCTGGACGAGGTCCAGAAGATGGTGAGGATGGCGAAGCTCGCGGGCGCGCAGGTCGTCCTCCTCTCGCCGACCCTCATCTACGAGGACCTCGACTCGGCGGAGAACAAGCGTGTCCAGGAGTACGTCCGCGCCGAAGAGGGCCTCGCCCGCCGCGAGCGGGTGGGCTTCGTCAACCTCTACAAGCCGTTCCACGACACCGTGGCCGCCTACCAGAAGGTCGCCGGCAAGCGCCAGCTCCTGCTCACGATGGACGGCGTCCACCCCAACGACGCGGGCAACGCCCTCATCGCCGATGTGATCCTCAAGTACCTCGGCGCGCCCGTTCCAAACGGCGTCGCAGCGAAGTAGCCTTCTGTAGTGGCGTGACTCGGCACACCGCTACGGGTGATCTCGCCTAGTCCTCGACGCCGCTAGAACCCGACCCGCACCACGCACCAAGGCGAGGGCGCCGTCTCCTCCAGCACGAACCGGTACGCGCAGGCGTAGCATCCCGGCTTCGCCGCCACTTCCGCGCTCAGCCCGCTCTCGTCGAACGCCACGAACCCCTGCGAAGCGTCGGCCTTCGGCCGGATCGCCCGCGCGGCGTTCGCGAGCGGCTGAATCAATAGCTCGGTCAGCACTCCCGGCGCGCTGGGCCGGGTGGCGGAGAAGACGACGGGCAGGGTCCCTCCCCCTGGGAAGGGACCGCGACCGCCGCGCGGGCCACACGCCGCGAGACTTACGCCGCGTGGCCGCTGACCGCGCGGCCCGCGTCCCTCGGGAGGCGGAAGGTGTCCCACAAGGACGCCAGCGCCAGCACGGCGACGAAGAGCAGCGCGAGGCGGAAGTCCGATAGGGAAGGGTCCGAACCGACCGTACGGTGCAGGTGGCCTGCGAGGCGCAGGGCCACCGCCGCGAAGGCGATGCCGATGCCGAACGTCAGCCCGCCGACGGTGCTGGAGAGCGTGCTCGCCGCGCTCATGCCCTCCTGCGGCACATCCGCGAAGCCGAGGGTGTTCAGCGCGGTGAACTGCATCGAGCGGGCCATGCCGCCGAGGAAGAGGATCGCCGCGACCGCCGCATAGGGGGTTGTGGGCGTGAGGAGGCACACCGCGAGGAGGGTCAGGACCGCGGCGAGGCCGTTGACCAGCAGGACCGAGTGGAAGCCGAAGCTGCGGAGGATGCGCGTGGTGACCGTCTTCATCGCGAGGTTGCCCGCGAAGGTCCAGAGCACCAGCAGGCCCGTCTGCCCCGCGCTGCGCCCGAAGCCGATCTGGAAGAGGAGGGCGAGCAGGAAGGGCATCGCGCCGATGGCGCAACGGGAAAGAGATCCGCCGCGCAGGACGGCGGCGAAGGTCGAGATCGCGAGGGCGTCGAGGCTCAGCAAGGGGTGCGGAGCGGTGCGCAGGTGCCGAACCGCCCACATGCCGAACAGAGCACCGGCGGTGGTCAAGAGGAACACCTGCGCCCACGGGACGGGTCGCAGGGCGAAGCGGTCCAGGCCGACGGTGAGCAGGAGGCAGGCGAGCCCCACGAGCCAGAAGCCCGCCCAGTCGAACGGGCGGCGGGCCTCCTCCCGGAGGTCGGGGACGATGCGCAGGGCGAGCGCGAGGGCGACCAGGGCCAGCGGAACGTTCAGGAAGAAGATCCAGCGCCAGCTCGCGTGGTCGACGATGAGGCCACCGAGCGGCAGGCCGAGCACGGGGGCGACGAGGCCGGGCCACACGATGGTCGAGATGGCGTCGACGAGCTGGGGCTTGGGCGTGTTGCGCAGGACCACGAGGCGACCCACCGGCACCATCATCGCCCCCGCGACGCCCTGCGCCACGCGGGCGAGCACGAACTCCGGGAGGGTGCGGGATAGGCCGCACAGCACACTGGCGACGGTGAAGCCCAGGAGCGCGCCCGCGAAGACGCTCCGCGCGCCGTACCGGTCGGCGACCCAGCCGCTCATCGGGACGAACACGGCGAGGGCGAGGAGGTAGGCCGTGATGCCGATGTTGAGCGCGACGGCGTCGGTGTGGAACGTGTGCGCCATGCCCTTGAGGGCGGTCGTGAGGACGGTGCCGTCGAGGTTCTCCATGAAGAACGCGAGGGCGACGAGCAGGGCGAGGGCCTTGGCGCGGCGGGCGTCGTTCATGGGTCCTTGCGCCTAAGGAGGGTACCGGACGGCGTAAGATGGGATCGGATGTTGGTCAGCCTGTAGGCGCGGGATGGTTCTTGCCCGCGGAGGGTCTAGTGAGTCTGAGGGGCGTTCCGCAGGCACGAGCCATCCTGCGCCTACACAATCCACACCATGGTTGGAGTCGCTGGGGAAAGCCTGGATGGACAGGTTGGCGTCGAAGACGGCACCAACTTCTGGGCTCGGCGGGTGGGATTCCGGCAAAGCCAAGAGCCTAAGCGGCTTGCCCCTTCGCCGCGGGACGGCCTTTGCGTCTTGATCGAACCTCGGCAAGGGCTTCCCGTCCGTCCGCCGCGATCTCCTTATCGGAGCCGACGCGTTGGGCAACCGCCTCGTGGATCGCGCCGAAGTGCTTTCACGCGCTCTCGGCGAGGGTCACCGCTCCCGGAGCAACTTCAACCACGTCGCGCCGGATAAGGTCGCGCACGTACTCCGAGTGGTCGGCGTAGTGCTGGCCCTTCCAGCGGTCATCCACCATCGAGAGGAGTTCAGGGGAAACGCCGAAGATCTTGATCGTGTGCGCCATGGAAGGTTCGATTCTTCTTGGTTGCGGATGATACGCGATGGCGGAGGAGCGGGTCAAGGCCACGATTGGGAGCTTTCGTTTAGGTCTTTGCGCCTAACGAGGATACGGGACGGCGTAAGATGAGGGCGGATGCTGACCCTCGGGGTTCTCGCGATGCTTCAGATTCGTCACGCCACGAAGGCGGAGATCATGGCGGTGTTGCCCCCTTCTTTGAAGGCGGTGGAACGGCCCGATCCGGCGGGGGAGAAGCGCTATGCGCGTCTTGAAGGCGTGGCCAAGAGGCTGTCGAACCCGGTCGTCAGCGCAGGGCTGGCTCGTTCTGCGAGTGTCGAAACGAAGAGGCGGGCAGTGGAGGCGGCGCGACCGATTTTTGCGGAAGCGGAGCGTGAGTTGACCGGCTCTCTCCGGAGACCGCTGCGTCCGGATCCGATGGATGGATTCCCGAAGGCGTCCAGCCTGAAGCTCCTCTCGAAGGCGCTCGCCTTGGCGGCGGCCGAGGCCTCGGGTCGCAAAGACCGCGCGGCGTGCGCCCGTTACACCCTGCTCGGATTGCGGCTGGGCGACCGCCTCGTTGCGACGGGCGGCGGAGTGGTCGACCTTCTGGTTTCCGAGGCGGTCCAAGCGATCGCCGAGAAGGCGGCGCTTGATTCGGACGAGAAGGGTGGCCTGGGTGCCCAGGGCCGCCGGCGCGTTCTGGCTCTGATGCCCCCTCTTTCGGGACCGGCGCCTGAGATGGGCGTGGCTCTAAGGCATGAGTTCACAAGCGCGTGGCTGCCCCTGGTGATCAATCCCGTTCACGGTTGGGAAGTCGTTTTCGGCACGTCCAAGGCCTTCACCGATTCGGTCCTGCCTCGGCATCCGAAGGAGGCTGAAGAGATCCCGGCGGGCAACTACGATCCGATCGCGACCGCCCGCCTGATGGGCCGAGTCTACGATGAAGCGATCCGGGACGCGGGACGCCCTCTCTGGGCACAGTCAGACGTGGCGAGTCAACTCGCCGCCGCGGCGGGAAAGGGCATTCCCGACGTCGACGACCACGACAAGCCGGAGTATCGGACGAAGATGAACGCCATCCCGAATTCCATCGGGCGACAGCTCATCTCCTTTAACGACTTCAGCGGATATGGAAAGAGCATCGCGTTGCGCGCGACAAGGCGCAACCTCGCCCGCGCGGCGATCCTTTTGCGTCATGGCAAGAGGGAAAACCTGCCCGATCCGTTCGGCAAGGGATCGCTGAAGATCGATGCCAAACGGCGGATCGTCTACTCGGTGGGTCCGAACGGACGCGACGACGGCGGAGAGATCGGGAAGGGTTTTCGTGCGGATGCGCCGGACTTCGGCTATCGTTACTGAAGCCATGAAGAAGGCACTCGTTTTCGGTTGCGTCCTGGTGGTGAGCGCGGCGGTCGCGGCGGGCGGATACACGGTGCTGACCCCGAAGGTCGGCCACGCCTCGGAGGCGGAGATCATGGCCGCGCTCCCTGCCTCGCTGAAGGTGAAGGACGCCCCCGACCCGACGGCCGAGGCCCGGTACGCGCGGCTGATGGAGATCGTCAAGGGCTTGGATAAGAAGCCACTAGGCGTCGTGAAGCCAGGGGAGGGTCCCGGGCGCTCGACCGCCGCGAACGAGGCGATCCTGGGCCGTATCGACGGATTGCTGGAGAAAGGCGATCTTCGCGCCCCGACCCTCAAAGGGGATGCTCTGTTTCCCGAGTTGGTGGGCTTCAAGAACGCGGCGAAGCTCATGGGGCTGGCGGCGAAGGACGCGCAGGAGCGGGGCGACAGAGCGGCGTGCGCGCGATGGACCACGCTCGGGCTTAGGTTCGCACGGGCGCTGGAGGGTTCGGGAGGAGTAGTGATCCACCAACTCGTGGCCGTCGCGATCAAGTCGATCGCGGTTCGCTCGGCCTACCTTGCGGAGATCGGGGGAGGGCTGGACGCGCCGGGTCGAGCCGAGGTGCTCGCGTTGCTGCCCCCGCGCGACGGGCGTTCGCCCGCGATGGCGGCGGCGGTGCGGCGCGACTTCCAATGGGGCTGGATTCCGGTCTTGCTCCATCCCGAGGATCACCGAAAGGAGCTGATGGACTACGAGGTGCCGATCGGTCCCAACGGCGACGAGACGTCGCCCCGGCCCGCGTTCGCCGGGACCTTCGACCCCGTCGCGTCCGCACGCCTCGGCGGGGCGGTCTACGCCGCGACGATCGACGATCTCTCCCGGCCCTGGACGGAGGTGACGCACGAGGACGTTCGCCTCGCCGAGGCAGCGGCAAAGGGCCTGCCGGACCTGCCGGGGGAAGGCGCAGAAGGCGGCTCAGCGAGGCTGTGGTCGGACTTCCTCTATCGTCTGAGAATGAACGCGGGAAGCAACACCCTCGGCCGGCGGGCGGCTTCGCAGGGGGTGCTCACCCAGATGAGCGACGCGACCGCGCGGGAGATCGCGCACGAGAACCTCGTTCGAGCGGTGTTTCTGCTCCGCACGACGGGGAAGGCGTCCGTGCGCGATTCCTACACGAAGGGCGATCTGCGGTTCGATCCGAAGCGCAAGGTCGTGTGGTCGGTAGGCAAGGATGGGAAGGACGATGGCGGGCAGATCGGTCGCGGCTTCGAGAACGGTGCGCCGGACCTCGGCTACCCCTACGGCGACCACTCGTGGCCACCAAAGGCGGCCCGCGCGCCCGGCGGGCCGCTTGGTGTGCCTGGTATGCCGCCACCGGGGCTGAGGAACAACCCCTAGCCCATCTTCAGTCCGAAGGCCGATGGCAACGAAGACCCGACCCAAAGGCCTCCCCCTGGACAACGAGAGCGCGGCGGTGGTGACGCAGAACCTCCAGGCGACGCTCGTCGATCTGAAGGCCCTGAGCCTTGTGACGAAGCAGCTCCACTGGAACATCCGCGGTCCGCACTTCAAGCCGATCCACCTTCAGCTCGACGACCTCTACGAGGCCTGCGAGGAGGGCGCGGACAAGGTCGCGGAGCGGATCGCGACGCTGGGGGTTCCGGCGAACGCCCAGGCTTCCGATCTTACCGGCACGAAGGTGAAGGAGGTCCCGAAGGGCGTCTTCATCGAGGACAAGCAGGTTCTGGAGTTCATCGTCGAGCGGCTGGCGGACGCCACCGGCGACATCCGGGAGCGAATGGACGCCATCGAGGATCCGGACCCGGCGACGGCCGACCTGCTCCACGCCATCATCCTCGCCCTAGAGGAGAATCTGTGGATGCTTCGCAGCCACATCGTCCACGGCGTGGGCGACAAGGCCGGAGCCTAACCGCCCGGTTAGCCGCCCAGTGCCTTGTTCACGAGGTCCGCGAGACGGTAGCCCGCAAGCGCGAGACGCCTCGCGGCGAGTGCGCGAGAGGCCTCGATGTACTGCGGCGAGGGCACGGCGCCCTCGGGCGTCCCGTAGACGTTCCGTTTCGCGGCCTCGAAGCTCTCCTTGGCCCAGTCGTCGGGATTGGAGTCTCCCGCATTCTTGAGCGACGTCCGAGGAAGCGTCGCCATCAAGGCGCGCGCTTCGGCGACGGCGACGGCGCGCGACTCCTCTCGCGGATAGTTCTGGAGCAGGCCCGCGCCGCCGTCCCAAAGGGAGTGGAGGTTCTTGGCCCCGCGCTCCGAGCCGTCGGGCTGCAGAACGGGAAAGTCGTTGCCGCCACGGTCGCCCGCCGGTCGGGAGTCGCTCTCGCGGGACGTGGCGTGGAGCGGCTGGTGGACGTCCCCCACGAAGTGGATGACGAACCGCAGGGCCTCGGCGCGCTCGCCATCGGGGCGACTCCGATCGGCGAGGATCTTGGTCAGGCCGATGATCTTCGAGACCACGTTGATATCGTCGGGCTTGTTCTTCGCCGGCTTGCCGTCGGCGCGGAAGTAGAAGTCCTTGTAGTGCCAAGGACCGGTCTCCTTGCGATCGTTGCGGACGTCGTCGGCCCATGGCCCGACGGCGACGAAGTCGTCCGAGCCGGTCCGCGTCGCGTCGACCGCAAGGAGCCTTTTGGCCTCTGTGCGCGCCGCGGAGGAGAGGTTGGCCTCCGCAATGGCAGCGATCACCATGTGGCCGGTGGCGTTCCAAGCGTGGGCGGCGGCGGCGGCGACGAGGGCGGCGAAGAGGGCCAGGGAACGGAGCTTCATGCTTCTCCATACTCTATCCCTTCGTCGGGCGTGGCGGCGCGGGTAACCTCGCCACAACATGGCAGATCGAATCCGGTGGGGCATCTTGGCGACGGGCAGCATCGCGCACCAGTTCGCGGGCGGGCTCCCTACCTCGAAGACCGGCACGCTCCAGACGGTCGGTTCGCGAAGCCTGGAGAAGGCCTCGGAGTTCACGTCGAAGCACGGCGGTCGTCCGGTGGAGGGCTACGAGGAGGTCCTCGCGGACCCCAAGGTCGACGCCGTGTACATCGCGACGCCGCACCACCTGCACGCCGAGTGGACGATCAAGGCCGCTCAGGCGGGCAAGGCGATCCTCTGCGAGAAGCCTTTCACGCTGAACGCCCTGGAGGCCGAGCGGGCGCTGAAGGCCGTCAAGGAGGCGGGCGTGTTCTTCATGGAGGCGTTCATGTACCGCGTCCATCCTCAAACGATCAAGATCAAGGAACTGGTGAGATCGGGCGCGATCGGGCGCCCGCTGGTGGTCAACGCCGAGTTCGGCTTCGCCGCGGGCCGTGGTTGGGACAACTTTCGCGCGGACGGGGCGGTGGGCGGCGGTGGGCTGATGGACGTCGGCACCTACTGCACGACGTTCGCGTCGCTCGTCGCGGGGGAAGAAGCTTCGGGCGCTTGCTATCTTGCTGAGATCACCGAAAGAGGATACGACGCGTTCGGCTCCGGCGCGCTCCGCTACCCGGGAGGAATGACCGCCGCCTTCTCGACGGGCATCCATGCGAATCTCGCGAACGACGCGCGGATCTACGGCGAAGAAGGCTCGATCCAGGTGCGCACCCCTTGGAAGTGCTCGGGCGATCCGATGACGCTCAAGCGGCCGGGCAAGAACGACGAGACGTTTGAGTACGTATCGACCAACGACGAGCTGTACGGCATCGAGGCCGATGCGGTAGCCTCGGCGCTTGAAGGCGGCGAGTGCCCGCACATGACGGTCGCCGAGACGCTGGCGAACATGAGGACCCTCGACAGGCTGCGCGCGAGCGCGGGACTCCACTTCGCCGCCGAACCGACCGCCTGACCCCCCAGACTCCCATGTCGCAGATTTCTACCGCTCCGATTCCCCACCTCGACAAGCCCATGCCGCGCATCCTCTGTGGCACGGATTTCCTCCTCGTCCAGCCCCCGTCCCAGAGCTACGCCGCCCTAGATGCCTATTGGGAAGCGGGCGGGCGTGCCTTCGACACCGCCCACTGCTACGGCATGAACACGAACCTTTTCGGCGCGTGGGTCAAGGCGCGCGGCGTTGCGAAGGAGACGATCTTCTTCGACAAGGGTTGCCATCCCTACGGCAGCCCGCGCGTGACGCAGAAGGACATGAGGAGCGACATCCTCGACAACCACGACCGGCTCGGCGTCGAGTACACCGATCTCTTCGTCCTGCATCGCGACGAAGAGGACGTTCCCGTGGGCGAGATCGTGGATTGGCTCAACGACTTCAAGGCCGAGGGGCTGATCGGCGCGTTCGGCGGCTCCAACTGGCGGCACGAGCGGCTGCAAGAGGCGAACGATTACGCGGTGAAAGCAGGAAAGCAGGGCATGAGCCTCGGCAATCCGAACCTCTCGCTCGCCCAGGCCAACGAGCCGATGTGGAGCGGCTGCATCACCCTCGACGAGGAGGCCCGCGAGTGGTACGCGAAGAGCGGCCTCCCTCTCTTCGCCTGGAGCTCAACCGCCCGCGGGTACTTCGCCGGGATCGTCGACGACGACGTTCAACGCGTCTTCGTCAACGACACCAATGCCGCCCGCCGCGACCGGGCCAGGGAGGTCGGGATGAAGCACGGGATGTCACCCGTCCAGATCGCCCTCGCCTGGACCCTGAACCAACCGGGCAACATCTTCGCGCTCTGCGGCCTTCGCGACAAGGCGAACGTGGCCGAGAACGTTGCCGCCGCCAACCTGAAGCTCTCGCCCGAGGAGCTCCGCTACCTCGAGCACGGCGCCTAGCCCCTGCCTGTAGGTTCCCTAAGCCGGGAACCTACGCCCATGCCCTTCCGTCCCCACCTACTGCCCCGTGCGGGCACGGAAGAGCATGAACCACCACACCTTCTCGAACTGGATGCGCGGACGCGCCCTCGCCGCCGTCGCTTGCGCTTCTCTCGCGTTGCCCATGATCGGGTGCGGCTCCGGCGGAGGCTCGATGTCCGGCAACGCGAGCGGCGCGAACCTGCCGCCGGTGGACGACACCCGAAGCGGATCAACAACCCCCGCGATGCGCGCCGGCATGGCTCCGCAGCCGCAGAACCAGGGGATGTCGACCAAGAAGAAGGTCGTTCTCCTCGTCGGAGCCGCGGCGCTCTACTACCTTTACAAGAAGCACCAGGCGAAAGCGCAAAATGCGCAGGCGGGCGCCCAGCAGGGCCAGCCGGTCTACTACCTCTCGAAGAACGGCCGCGTCTACTACCGCGACGCGAATGCCCAGGCGCACTGGGTCACTCCGCCGCGCCAGGGCATCCAGGTTCCCGCCGACGAGGCTCAGCAGTACCAGGGACTCCAGGGCTACGACAACTCCACCACCGGCGAGACCGATCTCTCGCGCTTCGCCCCCCAGGCCGCCGGCCTAGGAGGGATGTAGGTGCTCAACATGCTCCTCGACCAGGTCAAGAAGGCGATCTTCAACAGCCCGAACACGCCGCACCAGGAAGGACACGACCCGGACGGCCTCATCGGCCAGATCAGCGGCCTCTTCGGCCAGCACCAGCAACAGCAGCAATACGGCGGCGACGGATCGATGCAGAACCCTCTGCCCGCGAGCCAGGACCCTTATGGGGACCCGGCGAATGGGGCCGGTGGCGGGCAGTTCCGCAACGTGCGGCCGGCCAGCGAGGATCCCTACGGGGATCCTGCGGACCAGCGGTAAGGCCAGAACGCAGGACGCCGGCGATGCCGAACGCACACCGGCGAACCTCTTCCGAGGCGCTCTCCAGCTTGGATCTGCCGCCTCCAGGCGTCGACGTACAGCCAGGCACAACGTTAAGTGGGCTTCAGCCGTTGACGCCGGCCAGTCGTGCGCACTGGCACCAGAGCTCGCCACTGACCAGCTCGCTGTTCGCACCTTTCTCCAACTGGAGCGCCCGGCTGGAGTTGCCCACCTGCGCCACGATCTGGAACGGAGTCTGTTCCGGCTCGATGCTCCCGAGCAGCTTTTCGACCATCTCGGCGAAGGACTCCTCGGTCGGGCTCTCCAGGCGGCCCTCCGCGGCCCGCGTCGGATGCCCGCCACTGCGCTTCCGTTGCCACACCGTTAAGGTGATCACCATCCTTATAGGTTGACACATGGCGGGTTCCAAACGCGCGTAATCCGTGTGGCTTCTCCTCCGATGGCGCCTGCCCGGTATCCAGAGGGTAAGACAGACGCGGATGCTGCAGTGGACTCGTCCCCCGCCGTTAGCGTTCGTTTGGCACCGTTTTCTGTGGATTGGGCCCGTTCGCCATCACGCGAAAGGGCGATTTTTCGGGACAATGGGTTTATGTCCGACACCGCCGGAACGCGCTACGCGGAGCTGCACCTCCACCTGGGCGGGGCGATCCTACCGCGGGTGCTGTGGTCCTACCTCCAGCGAGAGAGGGCAGAGGACCCCCAGGGCGAGTTCGCACGGGACTCGCAGGCGGTGGTGGACGAGTTCGGCGAGTACGCCGACTTCGAGCGGTTCCTCACGCGCGACTGCGCCTCGCTGACGGAGTACCTGGAGGCGCACAAGCGGGTGGAGCCCCTGCAGAAGGTGGAGAGCCTGCCGTACTACGTGTACCGGCTGCTGCGGGGAGCGGCGGTGTTCGAGAACATCGCGTACATGGAGCTGCGCTACAACCCGTACTTTCGCATTCCGAAGGGGACGACGCCGGGGCGGGTGCGGGGCTGCATGGAGGAGGTGGTGTCCACGGTGGCGGCGGCGGCGAGCAACGCGCAGCGGCGGTTCCCGATCGCGCTCACGCAGATCCTGTGTCTGGACTCGCGGCTCTCGAACGAGCTCAACGACGAGATCGTGGAGGTGGCCTTGTCGATGCCGGACGAGGTGTGCGCGATCGACCTCGCGGGCCCGAACGAGCCGTACGCGGCGCGGAGCGCGGACTTCGTGCGGACGTTCGAGTACGCGAAGGCGAAGGGGCTGAAGACGACGGCGCACCTGTACGAGACGGCGGAAGGGGCGATGCCCGACCTGCTGCCGCTGGTGGACCGCATCGGCCACGGTATCCAGATCCCGCTCACGCAGCGGTCCCTGCTCGTGGGGATCGCCGGGCGGGGGCAGTGCCTGGAGGTGTGTCCCACGACGTACCTGCGCACGGGGACCCTGAAGAGCTACTCGGAGCTTCACCCCGTCTTCGAGCGGTGCTTCGACCTGGGGGTGGACGTGGCGATCTGCACGGACAACATGGCCTTGCACGATGTTCGGCTGCCACGCGAGCACGAGCTGCTGCTGCTGAACCGGGCGCTGTCGTTCGCGGACATGGAGCGTTGCCGACAGGCGGCGTTCCGGCATGCGTTCCGGTGGCCAGGGGCGGGTTCGTAGAGGTTTCTCACGGAGGCACGAAGACATAGAGAGTCCGTGCGCCAGATTTCGGGATAACATGGGAACGAGTCGACCGGCACCTCATCGCAGAGGGGCTTCCCAGGCGCCATGCACCCCCTCACCCTCATCCTCTCCACACTCGTCGCGGCGGGAGGAAGCCCCGCCCATCAGGTCGCCGAGACGGCCATCGTCGGCGCGAAGATCGAGATCGGCGACGGCCGGACGATCGACAACGGCACGCTCGTGATGCGCGGAAGCGAGATCGTCCTGCTGGGAGAAGGTCTCGCCGCGCCCCCGGGGGCGAAGGTCATCGACGGCCATGGCAAGACGGTCTATCCCGGCTTCGTGGACGCCTACTCGACCTCCGACCTGAGCCTTCCCGACGCGCCGCCCAGCGGCAAGGATCTGCCGGACACGACGAACACCGCGCCCGCGACGATGTGGCACGAGAACCGGAAGAACATCCGGGCCAACGTCCACGCGGCGACCGCGCTGAACGCGAAGGCGTCGTTCGCCGACCGGCTGGGGCAGGGGGTCACGACGGTGCTGTTCTCCGGCGGCAGCGGCTCCCTCGCCGGGACCGCCGCACTCGTGGACCTCACGGAGACGCCGCGGGTGCTCGTGCCCGACGCGGCGGAGGAGTTCGTCTGGCGGAGTGGCCGAACAAGACCTCGCGGCGAGGAGATGGCGGGGGCGCAGGGTCGTCTTCCTCAAGAGACGGCGACCACTCCGACCTACGCCTATCCCGACACGCTGTTCGGGGTGTTCGGCCTCATGCGCCAGACGCTTTGGGATGCCAAGGCGTACGCGAACGAGGCGAAGCCGAAGGAGGACGCGACCTACGAGGGGCTTCGGCCGTTGGTGACGGGTCGGATGCCCGGGCTGTTCACGATCGAAAACGCGCGGGACGTCACCCGCGCCGGGCACTTGGCCGATGAGTTCGGGTTCAAGATGATCGTGAACGGCGTGCCCGACGCGTACCGGGCGCTCGACGTGATCAAGGCGCACGCCGCGCCGGTGATCGTTTCGCTGGACGTGCCGGACGCCCCGAGCGTGAAGCCGGGAACGAGCGCCGACTCGACGCCGCAACGGGTGTTGGACGACCGGCTCCAGCAGTACAAGGATCGGATGGCGAACGCCCGGACCCTCGATGCGGCGGGGGTGACGATCGCGTTCCGCAAGGGTTCGGACGACTACCTTGTGGGCGTTCGCAAGCTCGTCAAGGCTTCCGGCCTGTCGCGAGAGGCGGCGTTGCGCGCGATGGCGCTGAACCCCGCCAAGATGTTCGGCCTTTCGGACAAGATGGGCACCCTTGCGGTGGGCAGAACCGCCAACCTCGTGATCATGACCGGCGACTTCCTCGACGAGAAGTCCAAGGTGACGACGACCGTCGTCGAGGGCGTCGCGACCGACGCCAAGAAGGAGACCGCCAAGTGAAGAACACCGCCTTTCTCGCCGCCCTGCTCGTCGCGGCCTCCGCCGGCGCACAGAGCACCACGCCCAAGGACCCCGCCGCGCCGGGCGTCCAGAAGAAGGGGACCGACCAGCCGGTTCCGCCCCCGCCGGCGCAGAGCGACCCCGGCGCGCCGCGCAACCTTCCCAACGAGACCGCCGCCGACCGCAAGCCCAGGCTCCACACCGGCGGCGACGTGTTCATCAAGGGCGGCCGCATCCTGACGGTCACCCGTGGCACGATCGAGAAGGGCAACATCCTCGTCCGGGGCGGCAAGATCGTCGCCATCGGGCCGAACGTCGCGCAGCCCGCGGGGATCGCGGTGATCGACGCGACGGGGAAGGTCGTCTGCCCCGGCATCGTGGACACCCACATCCACCGTGGGCTCGACACCACGAACGAGGGCACCGACTCCATCGTCGCCGAGGGTCGCGTGTGGGACGTCCTGAACCCGGATGCCAAGAACGTCTGGCAGGCCGTCGCGAGCGGCGAGACGTGCGGGATGCTCCTGCACGGCAGCGCGAATCCCGTGGGCGCGGAGAGCCTCGTGATCAAGCTCAAGTACCAA
>CAXTOO010000008.1:17819-23211 GCA_964245875.1 uncultured Fimbriimonas sp.
CCTCGGCGAGAACGTCACGAAATCCGGCGACGACAACTCGCGCCGATTTCCGCATACGCGTCTCGGCGTGGAGGCGACCTACCGCCGCGCCTTCACCCAGGCGCGCGAGTACAGGAGAGCGCAGGACGCGCACGCCGCCGACCCGAGCAAGCCCGCGCCGAGGAAGGACCTGCGGCTGGAGACCCTCGCGGACGTGCTGCGCAAGAAGGTATGGGTCCAGTGCCACGGCTACCGCGCGGACGAGCACCTGATGCTCGTCCGCCTGAGCCAGGAGTTCGGATTCAAGATCGGCGCGCTGCAGCACGCGGTCGAGACGTACAAGATCGCGCCGGAGCTGGCGAAGGCCGGCGTGGGCGTCTCGATCTTCGACGAGTGGGCGGGCAAGCTGGAGATCTACGACGGCATCCAGGCGTACGCGAGCGCGGTGCTTGACAAGGCCGGCGTGCTCACCTCGTACCACACCGACGGCACCTCGGGCACGACCGCGATCCACGTCAACGCGGCGAAGGCGATGCGCTGCGGCGGCCTGAACGAGACGGACGCCCTGAAGCTCATCACCATCAACGGCGCGAAGGAACTGGGGATAGACGCTCGCACCGGTTCGCTGGAGGTTGGCAAGGACGCGGACATCGTCGTGTGGGACGGCCATCCCTTGAGCGTCTACTCGCGGGTGAACACGACGCTGATCGACGGCGAGTGCTACTTCCAGGAGCGCGACGCATTTGGGCTGACCTCGGCGAGCACGTTCAAGACGAGGCTCGATCCGTTCAAGTACGTGCCGAACACGCCCGCGCCGCCGAAAGCGCGGAAGTATGTCCTGGTAGGAGGCACGATCCATCCGGTGAGCGGCCCCGCCATCACGAACGGCCTGATCGTCGTGCGTGATGGCAAGATCGTGAAGGTCGGGCGGATCAACCGTGACACTTTGAAAGCCGACACCGCCGGTGCGGTGATCGTTGACACGGCGGGCAAGCAGATCTACCCCGGCTTCATCGACGCGGGCACCACCATCGGCCTCACCGAGTTCGGCCAGATCGGCCAGGCGACGGACGCGAGCGAATTCGGCAAGTTCCAGCCCGATCTCGTCGCCGCGACGGACGTGAACGTCCAGAGCGAGCACATTCCTGTGACGCGCCTGCAGGGCGTCACGACGGTGTTTACCGCGCCCGTCGGGTTGAAAGACCGTAACGGCCCCCTCGGTTGCGTCAACGGTCAGGGTTCGGTGCTCGACCTGATCGGCGGGAGTTCCGAACAGATGACGATCAACCGCCACGCGGCGCTGTGCGTCAATTGGCCGCGCACCGCGCAGAGGGTTCTCGACTTCGCCGACGAGGTCGTGAAGGACGACGACGGCGACGGACGAGGCTCCGACCAGGACAATCTCGCGGGCGGACAAGGCCCTAGAGGAACGATTGTAGTCGGCGCCACCGCGGACGAGATCCGCGCGTTCTTCGACAAGGCGGCGAAGTACGGCAAGGGCCACGACGCGGTGGACGTGAGCCTGGAGGCGATGCAGCCGGTCCTGCGGCGCGAGGTCCCCGTCTTCGTCCGCTGTCGGGGCGCGGCGAGCATCCGCGACGCCGTCGCCCTCGGAAAGAAGTACAACGTCCGCGTCGTGCTCGTCTCCGCGCCGGACGCCTGGAAGGAGGCGAAGCTTCTCGCCGACAACAAGATCCCGGTGATCCTGGAGGCGGCGGGCAAGGCGCTCCTCGGGGCCAACGACACGCTCGCCGACTACGATCCGTACGACACGCCGTACGCGACGCCCGCGCTCCTCAAGAAGGCGGGGGTGAAGTTCTGCTTCATGTCGGACTCCTACGCCGAGGCGATGAACCTGCCGCACCGCGCGGCGGAATCGTGCGCCTACGGCCTCTCGAAGGACGACGCGGTGCGCGCGCTCACCCAGGACGCCGCCGAAATCCTCGGCGTCGGATCGCAGATCGGCTCGATCCAGGCCGGGAAGCGGGCCAACCTCGTGATCACCGACGGCGATCCGTTCGAGCAGACCTCGAACGTGCGCTACGTGTTCATCGACGGCCAGCCGGTACCGCTCGTGAGCAAGCACACCCGTTTGAGGGATCAGTACCTCGACAGAGTCAGGAAGTGAGGATCTGTTCGATGGTGACCGCAGTGCCGTACGCGAGGACCTCGGTCACGCCGGGGGCGAGTTCGGTCGCGTCGTAGCGGAAGGCGATGACGGCGTTCGCGCCCATCGCCTCGGCGTGGCGGACCATGATCTCGTACGCCTCGATCCGGGCGTGCTCGGCGAGCTCGGTGTAGAGCGTGATGTTGCCGCCCGCGAGCTGCTGGAGGCTCGCGCCGATGGAGCCGAACACCGAGCGCGAGCGCGCGGTGATGCCGCGGACGATGCCCAGCGAGCGGGTGATTCGGTACCCCTCGAATCCGGGAGCGGTGGTGACCCAGGCGTGGAGTTCAGCCATCGGTCCCATTCTAGCGCAACTCCGGCGCGTTCGCGAGTAGAGTGAGACCTATGGCCTCGCCCGCGCTCATCGCCGCCGCCCTCGCCGTCCTCTCGCCTCTCGGTCCCGAGACCCCGATGGCGATCGCCGCGGGCATCACCCAGGGAAGCCTGAAAGCACTTCGGACGAAGGACGCCTCGTACTTCGAGAAGCACATCGCTCCCGACTTCGTGTACATCTCGCTCAAAGGGCAGAGACAGACGAAGGCGGCGGCGGTCGCGGGCATGAAGGGCTCGTTCCAGGCGATCAGAGGTATCCCCAAGGCTTCGAGCAGGGTCGTTTCGGCGCGGCGCGCCGAGGGCGGGATCGTGTTCGTCGAGGAGCAGTCGATCACCGCCAAGGTCGGCGACGGCCCGAAGCTCTCGACCATCGAGTCGAAGACGCGCACCGAGGACCTTTTCGTCCTAAAGGGCGGGGTCTGGATGGCCAAGCGGATCAAGGTGCTGAGCGACAGCACGGTCATCGACGGCAAGCCCATGCCGATGTAAAGGCCATGCCGCTCGTCCTGCTCGTCGGGTTGGTCGTCCTCGCCCCCGTTCAGCCCGTTGACCCGAAGGCGTCCGCGAAGAGGATCGCGGACGCCTTCGGGCGGGCGTTGCGCTCGCGGGACTACGAGTGGTGCGAGCGTCACATCGGTCGCGGATTCGTCTACCGTGGCCAGAAGGGTGACCGGCAGGACCGCGACTGGATGCTGGGTCGATTGCAGACCTGGTTCCACCCGTTGGCCTACCACGTCGACGCCGATCTTCGGCTCGTCTCCGTCCGCTGCGCGGGCAAGGGGCTCCTGCTCGTGAACGACCTCGTCGTCCGGTCGCAGCTGTTCGGCTTCGGGAGGTTTCCCCTGACGGTGACGACGATGCGCGGAGAGTCCCTTTGGTCGCCGCGCGGGGGCGAGTGGACGCTCGACCGGCTCGTCGAGGTCTCCTCGCACAAGACGGTAGACGGCAAGCCGAACGACGATTGAGGCTCCGTTTTGACGGTCTTCATGTCGTTGGATGCTTGCAAAAGAGGGTTCTTCTGCTATCAAAATGGCCTCTCCGTAGGTTCCCTGGGGGTACGGGAGGGTGCGAGCGGAGAATTTTTGTTCAGATTGGAGAACTGAGGTCTGGACAGGGCCTTGCCTCGTCCGGGAGGGGAGATCATCAGCGCGGTGAGGGACACATCCCTTTCGCCTTGGGCGGGCAAAAAGTCGACCGTTGGGTTGGGCTTGGGCTTGGGCGAAGATGGTCACCGGCTCCACTCGTCTTTGCGACCGGGAAGCCGCGCGTCGGCACGTGGGCATCCGACGCCTAAAGGTCGCATGGAGAGGGGTTCGTTTCATGGATGTGCGACGCAGAGAGGGATGAAGCGGAAGGGTGAGGACCGCGGAGGGGAAACCCTGCGGCTACAGGAGATCCGCGGATCGCTTCGCGGCGCGGGCACAGGCGCGTCCCGCGGCTAAAGGAGCTTGACGAGGACAGGAAGGCTCTCGCGCAGGCTTCGCCTTCCCTCCCCATCGCCCGATGGCAGGCCGCTTTGGGCAGGGATCGAAGTGCCGCGGCGGCGAAGAGGGGAGTCCGGATTTTGCCCGACGGGTCGCCGTGCCATACTGAATCGAAAAGCCAGGAACCTATGCCCACCGCTTTTCGAGAAGGACTCAGCTTCGACGACGTTCTCCTGGTTCCCCAGCAGACCCAGACCCTCCCCAGTGAGGTCGACGTTTCGACCCCCTTCCTTCCCGGCATCGCCCTCAAGGTGCCCATCGTCTCGTCCCCCATGGACACGGTGACGGACGCCCGGATGGCGATCGCGATGGCCCGCGAGGGCGGCGTGGGGGTGCTCCATCGCAACCTCCCGATCGCGGCTCAGTCGGAGATGATCGACCGCGTGAAGCGCTCGGAGAGCGGCGTCATCACCAAGCCGTTCAAGCTCGATCCCTCCAAGACGCTCCAGGACGCGGTGGACCTGATGGAGCGGTACCACATCAGCGGGGTACCCATCGTGGACGAGGCGGGGCGGCTCGTCGGCATCCTCACCAACCGCGACATCCGCTTCGAGACCGACTTCACCCGCCCTATCGGCGATCGGATGACGAAAAAGGGACTCGTCACCGTGCCGGTGGGCACGAGCCTGGAGCAGGCGCAGGAGATCCTCGCCGAGCACCGGATCGAGAAGCTGCCCATCGTGGACGATGGGGGGCGGCTGACGGGCCTCATCACGATCAAGGACATCCAGAAGGTGAAGCGCCACCCGCTCGCCACGAAGGACGCCAAGGGCAGGCTCGTGGTCGGCGCGGCCATCGGGTCGCTACTCGAACCCTACGAGCGGGCGAAGGCGCTGCAGGACGCGGGCGCGGACTTCGTGGTCATCGACGCCGCACACGGCCACTCGAAGGGGGTGATGGACTGCGTGCGGATGTTGAAGCAGCGCCTGCCCGATCTCAAGGTGATCGCGGGGAACGTCGCCACGAAGCAGGGGGTTCGCGACCTTCACGCGCTCGGCGCGGACGGACTTCGGCTGGGCATCGGCGCGGGGTCGATCTGCACGACGCGCGTCGTGGCGGGGATCGGGGTGCCGCAGTTCACCGCCGTGCTCGACTGCGCCGAGGAGGCGAACCGGCTCGGCATTCCCACCATCGCCGACGGCGGCATCCGCGCCTCGGGCGACGTCGTGAAGTGCCTCGCGGCGGGCGCATCCTCGGTGATGATGGGCAACATGTTCGCGGGTTGCGACGAGAGTCCGGGCGAGATGGAGATCTTCCGGAACCGGGCCTACAAGGTGTACCGGGGCATGGGGTCGGTCGGCGCGATGAAGGGCGGCTCCTCGGATCGGTACATGAAGATCAAGGAGAAGGGCGGCGTGATCGTGCCCGAGGGCGTCGAGGGCCGGGTGCCCTACAAGGGTCCGCTTGCCGACACCATCGCCCAACTCGT
>CAXTOO010000008.1:23221-35309 GCA_964245875.1 uncultured Fimbriimonas sp.
CGGACTTCTGAAGGGAAGGGGGCCCCGGCGCCGATGAAGCTGGTGCCCGAGGGCATCGAGGGCCGCGTGCCCTACAAGGGGCCGCTCGCCGACACGATCGCGCAGCTCGTCGGCGGACTTCGGTCGGGCATGGGCTATGTCGGGGCGGCGAACCTCGCCGAGCTTCGGGAGAACGCGGAGTTCCTCAAGATCACGGGGGCGGGCCTTCGGGAGAGCCACCCGCATGACGTGCAGATCACGAAGGAGCCACCGAACTATAGCAGCCCGTACGCGAGTGACGACGGGGAGTAGGGGTAGTGGGTGGCGACGGGTGGGTTTGACGCGGGCACGGGTGCATCCCGCGGCTACACGACTCGTAGCGTCAACGTGGCACTAGGCCTTGCTCAGCCAGTATTCGGCGGTGGTGCGCACGTTCGAGAGGTAGTCCGCGGTGTCGACGGGCTTCTCCAGGAACGCGTTCGCGCCGGCGCCCAGGCAGTTCGCGATGAGAGTCTCGTCGGTCGTCCCGCTGAAGATCACCAGCGGGACGCCTTCCAGGGCGGTCTCGGAGCGGATGCGGCCCACGAGCTCGTTGCCGGGCATCCCCGGCATCGCGTTGTCGAGGAAGACCACGTCGGGGTTCGCGGAGCGCCGTCCGTCGAACTCGCCGCGGCGCAGGAGGTAGTCCAGCGCGTCCGCACCGGACCGGGCGACCACCACCGAGCAGGGGACGCTCACGCCCCGCAGCGCCCGTAGCGTCAGGTTCTCATCGTTCGAGTCGTCTTCGACCACAAGGATAGTGCGGGGGTTCATGCGCTCGCCGTCGCAATTATACACGGAGGCTGAGCGAAGCGGCGGCGTTTTCGACGTCCCCGCGGCTCAACCGGCAGTTTAGCGGGGCATGGCCACGGCCTTCGAGTCGCACCCGGATTCCTGTCGTACCGGCTTCGATGCCCACGCTGTTCCCGTCCCCGTCGGTCGCCTGGAACGACATCCGACCGGCGGTGACGCCCCTCAGCTCCGTGGGATCGATCTCGAAACGGCCCAGTTCGTTGCCCGAGGACGTTCGCAGCACGATCCATAGTCCTTGCTCTTCCACGAGGGCCATCTCGATTCCGTCTTTGCAGAGGGTCGCCTGCGACATGGGGTTTTGCGACGATGGGGAGCGGCTCAGGGTTGCCGGTACCCTAGCGAAATGGTCCCGGAATCGCTCAAACGCACGTCGCTTTTCGACGCCCACGTGGCGCGGGGAGGGCGGATCGTGCCCTTCGCGGGTTACGAGATGCCCGTGCAGTACACCGGCATCCTGGCGGAGACGGAGGCCGTGAGGACGGCGGTCGGCATCTTTGACGTGAGCCACATGGCGCGGTTGGACATCCGGGGGGCGGGCGCGCTCGCGTTCTTGGAGCACGTGACGAGCAACGATGTGGCGAAGCTGGAGGACGGTCGGGGGCAGTACAGCCTGTTGCCGAACGCCGAGGGCGGCACGGTGGACGACATCATCGTGTACCGGAACCGGGCGGACGACTACCGCATGGTGGTGAACGCGAGCAACCACGCGAAGGATCTCGCCTGGCTGCGCGGCCACGACACGCTGGACGTGACGATCGACGACGTGACCGCGGGCACGTTCCTCATCGCCGTGCAGGGCCCGAAGGCGGTCGACCTCGTCGCCTCGCTCGCCAGCGATCCGGAGGCGATCCACACCGCGCCGTTCTTCGGCACGGTCGAGACGCTCGTCGCGGGGGTGCCCGTCTACGCGGCGCGGAGCGGCTACACGGGCGAGGACGGCTACGAGATCACCGGTCCCGCGGCGCGGGCGACGGCGCTTTGGCACGCCCTGATCGAGGGTGGCGCGACGGCGTGCGGGCTCGGCGCGCGGGACACGCTGCGGGTCGAGGCGGGCCTTCCGCTCTACGGCCACGAGCTGAGCGACAGCCTCAGCCCCATCGCCGCCGGGCTGGGCTGGGTGGTGGGCAAGACGAAGCGGTTCGTCGGAAGCGAGGCGATCAATCGGGCGCGCGAGGAGGGGGTGCCGCGGCGGCTGATGGGGGTCGCGCTTCCGGCGAAGCGCCTGATTCCGACTGGGGCGGCGGTGAGCGTGGATGGAAGGATCGTGGGCGAGGTGAGCAGCGGCGTGGTGTCGCCGACGCTCGGGAAGGCGCTGGCCTTGGCGTTCGTGGACTCGGAGGTTCCGAAGGGTTCCGTTTGCACGGTGGACCTCCGGGGCAAGGCGGAGCCGGGGGAGATCGTGGACAAGCGGTTTTTGAAGAACCGCCGATAGTTGTGGCGTAGGCGTCCCGCCTGCGTCAGTACAATCCACGCGATGGAGCCGATCGATTGGACCAAGGTTCGAAAGCGGACGCGGGGCCGCCTTCCTCACTGGACGGCTCCCGGCATGACGGCCTTCGTCACCTTCCGCCTGGACGACTCGCTCCCAGCCCCCGTGGTCGACGCCTATCGATCGGAGCTGCGCCGCCTTGACCGACTGGCCGCGCTCAACCCGAACGACGTCGAGGTCCAGCGCGAACGGACGCGCCTGTTCTGCGACCGGATCGACCGCCATCTGGACGCGGGCCATGGAGCCTGCGCGCTGAGGACACCGGCCTTGGCGGAGCTTGTATTGGGGGCGTTCCGGTTTTTCGACGGCGAGCGCTACACCCTCCACGCGGCCGCCGTGATGCCGAACCACGCCCATGTGGTCGCGACGCTTGGGCCCTGAGCAGACGCTGGAGGCGACCACGCACTCCTGGAAGTCGTACACCGCCCACAAGGCCGTCGAGAGGCACGGGCAGGCGCCGCCGTTCTGGCAGCGCGAGAGCTACGACCACATCGTGCGCGACGAGTTCGAGTTCGAGAGGATCATCCGCTATGTGCTCGACAATCCTCGGAAGGCGGGTCTGAATGGGTGGCCCTATGTGTTCGGAGGGCTGGACTGACGCAGGCGGGACGCCTACGCCACAATAGTCCCGTGAACATCGACCTGCTCCGAGAACTGGTGGAGGCGCACGGCGTCTCGGGATACGAGGACGACGTCCGCGCGATCGTCCGACGCGAGCTCGGGCCGCTCGTCGACGACCTGCGCGTCGACCGCATGGGCAACGTGATCGCCCACAAGCGGGGAAGCGGCGGGCCGAAGCTGATGATCGCGGCCCACATGGACGAGATCGGCTTCGTGGTCAAGTTCATCGAGAAGGGCGGCTTCCTGCGCCTGAAGACGCTCGGCGGCTGGGACCCGCGGCAGATGAACAGCCAGCGGGTCGCGGTCCAGACCCAGGGCGGGCCTCTCTACGGGGTCCTGATGTACGGCACGAAGCCCGCGCATCTGCTCAGCGACGCGGAGAAGAAGGAGGGCCAGCAGCACACGAGCTTCTTCGTGGACCTGGGCCTTGGCGAGGAGGAGGCGAGGAAGCGCGTTCGGCTCGGCGATCCCGTGACGATGGACCGGCCCCTCCTGCGGAACGGCGACCTGCTCACCTCCAAGGCGATGGACGACCGCGTCTCGCTCTACGTGATGATCGAGGCGGTGCGGGCGGCGGGCGCGCACGGCGCGGAGGTGTTCGCGGTGGCGACGGTGCAGGAGGAGGTCGGCCTGCGGGGCGCGGCGGCGGCGGGCTCCGCCCTCGCGCCGGACGTGGTGGTCGCGGTCGACATCACCCTCGCCAACGACATCCCCGGCGTCCCGGAGCAAGACGTGACCACGACGCTCGGAGAGGGCGCGGCGATCAAGATCCTCGACTCGTCGCTCATCTGCCACCCGAAGGTCGTGGCCCACTTCCGCCGACTGGCGGAGGCGAACGGCATTCCGCACCAGATGGAGGTCCTCTCGGCCGGTGGCACGGACGCGGGCGCGGTCCAGACGCTGCACGGCGGCATCCCGGCCTTCACGCTGTCGATCCCGACGCGCTACGTCCACACGGTGAACGAGACGGTCCATCCCAAGGACGTGCAGGCCTGCGTCGACCTGCTCGCGCGGTACATCGAGGACTGCGCGAACGGCGACTACGCGTATTAGCTCGCAGACCGCTTCCCGGCGTGGGCAAGGGCATCCTGCGCGGGGGGATCCTGAAGCCCAGGCTTCGCCATCGGCGTACGGGTCTCGCCCTACTTCAGGCCGGTCATGGCGATGCCTTCGGTGATGTTCTTCTGGAAGATCAGGAACGCGACCAGCATCGGTACGGTGGCGATCACGGCGGCGGCCATGGTCATGGCGTACTGGGTCACGTACTGGCCCTGGAAGATCGCGAGGCCCACGGGAAGGGTTCGCATCGAGAGGTCGTTGGTGACGATGAGCGGCCACGCGAAGTCGTTCCAGAAGCCGATGAAGGTGAAGATCGCGAGCGTTCCCAGCGCGGGCTTGCAGAGGGGCACCATGACGCGGCAGAACACCGTCCAGTGCGACGCGCCGTCGAGGAACGCCGCCTCCTCGAGCTCGGCCGGGATGCCCAGGAAGAACTGGCGCAGGAGGAACACCCCGAAGGCGCTCGCGCCGCCGGGAAGGATGAGCGCGGGATACCGGTCGAACAGACCGAGCTTGGTCACGATCACGAACACCGGGATGAGCGTCACCGGCGCGGGGATCATGAGGGTGCTGAGCACCACGCGGAACAGCCCCTCGCGGCCCTTGAAGCGAAGCCGCGAGAGCGCGTAGGCGGCCATGCTCGTCACCGTCAGGACGAGCAGCGTCCCGCACAAGGAGATGAACAGCGAGTTGCCGAACCATCGCAGGACGGGAAAGTCGTTGACGGACGAGAACAGCTTCCCGTAGCTTTCCGTCGTGGCGTGCTCGGGGATCCAGTGGATCGTCTTCGAGACGGTGTCGCCCTCCGGCTTGAGCGACGTGGAGAGCATCCACAGCACCGGCGCGACCATGAAGAGGGCGAACAGCAGCAGCGCGCCGTGCCAGAAGCCGCGCTTGAGGCGATCCCAGGCGGCGGGCGCGAAGAGTCCCGTGCGGCGTAGCGTGTCGTTCGTCATCGAACCGTAAGCACGATACACCACAAACGCCGGAGCGCGGGCGAGGCGCCCGCGCCACATCGATTCCGCTTTTGGAATACATTAGGGGCATGAACCGCCGAGCGACGACGCTCGCCTTCGCCTTCCTCCTCCTTCCGGTCGGCTGCAGGGATGCGGGCCAAACGGGCGCGAACACGCCCCTGCGGTTCTGGAACGGCTTCTCTGGCCCGGACGGCTCCACCATGAAGGAGATCGTCGAGCGCTACAACGGAGGGCATCCGGGGGCGAGGTTCGACATGCAGATCATCCCCTGGAACACCTACTACGACAAGGTGACCCTCGGGATGGCGTTCGGCGGCGCGCCCGACGTCTTCATCATGCAGGTCAGCCGCCTGCCCCAATATGCCGATACGGGCGCGCTGGAGCCCATCGGCCCCTTCGTCCAGGCGAGCGGACTCGGGCCGAACGACTTCGTGAAGGCGCCCTACGAGTCGGGATTCTGGAAGGGGGCGCAATACGGCCTTCCCCTCGACTGCTGGCCGCTCACGCTGTACTACAACAAGCGTCTCTTCCGCGAGGCGGGGATCGACCACCCGCCGACGAACCTCCAGGAGTTCCTCGAGGACGGGCGAAAGCTGACGAACAAGAAGAAGGGGCAGTACGGCTTCGAGTTCGCCGAGCTCCACAACAATCTCACCGCCCTCATGGACCAGCACGGCGCGGCGGTCGTCGACGCGGAAGGGAAGCGCTCCACCCTCGACAGCCCCGAGTCGATCGCCGCCGTCGAGCAGGCGAGGTCGTTCTACGAGAAGGAGGGCATCTCGCCGCCCCCGGCGGGCGTGAACGCATGGGACGACTTCAAGACGGGCCGCGCCGCGATGGTCATGCAGGGCATCTACATGATCCACGACCTCCAGGTCGCCAAGAACGCCGCCGACTTCGGTGCCGCCCCCGTCCCGCAGCTCGGCCCCAAGCAGGCCACCTGGGGCGGCTCGCACATGATGTGCATGCCCGTCGGCCTCCCGGAAGATCGGAAGAAGAAGGCGTGGGCCTTCATGAAGTACCTCTCCGACCACTCCCTCGAATGGGCCGCCGCGGGCCAGTGCCCCGTGCGCCTGACCGTGCTGAACAGCCCCGAGTTCCGGAAGATGGAGGGCCAATACCAGGCGTCGCGCCAGCTCGGCTACGTGCGGTACGAGCCGCAGAGCCCCGTGATCGGGCAGATCGGTGGCTTCGCGGATGCGAGTTGGGAGGCGATCCTGATGAACGGGGAGCCCGCCGCGACCGTGTTCGCCACCGCGTCCCGGCGGATCGACACCGTGTTGGAGCGGCGATGAGGCGGCGCGACGGCCTGGCGGCGCTCGGGTTCATGCTGCCGTACGGGCTGCTGTTCGCGACGTTCCTGCTGGTGCCGCTGGCCTACGGCTTCTGGATCTCCCTCCACAAGTGGCAGCTCCTCGGCCACTCCGCGCCCTTCGTCGGCGTCGCCAACTACCGGGACATCCTCAAGGACGAGCTCTTCCGCATCTCCGTCGTCCGCACCGCCCTCTTCGTGCTGATGACCGTGCCCATCGGCAACGCGCTCTCCCTCGCCCTCGCGAGCGGCCTGAACCAGAACTACCGGACCACGAGCCTCCTGAAGGTCGTCTTCTACCTGCCGGTGGTGCTGAGCGTTTCGGTGGTGGCGCTCCTCTGGCGCTGGATGTTCGACGTGGGCAGCGGCCTCATCAATCGCACGTTCGACCTGGAGATCCCTTGGCTCGCGAACGCGCACTGGGCGCTCCCCAGCTTCGCGATCATGTCGGTCTGGTGGGGCGTCGGCGGCAACATGCTCGTCTACCTCGCGGCCCTCAAGGGCGTGCCGAAGGAGCTGAACGAGGCGGCGGCGCTCGACGGCTCGGTGGGGCTCTCGCGCTTCCGGCAGATCACCCTTCCGGTCATACGCCCCGCCTTGGCGTTCGGCCTCGTGATGTCGGTGATCGGCGCGTCGCAGGTGTTCGGCCAGATCTACATCATCACCAACGGCGGCGGTGGCCCCGCCTACTCGACCCTGTCGGTCATCATCTACATGTACCAGCAGGGCTTCTCGAACTACCAGCTTGGCTACGCATCGGCGGTGGCCTACACCCTCTTCGCCATGGTCCTGGTCGTGACCTTCGCCCTCCTCAAGGGCCTGAAGGCCGATCAGGGCGTGGCGTAGGGAAGGCGGCTCAGGTTCGCTGATGGTGGCATTGGGTCTGAGCAATCGTCCGCTGTCGTCGGCAATGGGCTGCCACCGTCCGTAACCTCCCACCCCGGCGTCCCTTGCCGAGTCGTATCCGTTGGACCCAGAATGATCGCCGGGATACCGTGACAAAGGCGTGACAAGAACGACAACAGGTCGTTCTATGGCGCAGTATCATAGGGTGCTTACTCCTCGCGCACTCTCGATCCCGATCCTCCTCGCCTCGCTCGCCGCCGCCGCCTCGGCCACCGTGCTGACCTTCGACGACGGCGCCACCAGCGACGGAGCCCTCATCCCGCAGGGCTACGGCGATAACGTCATCGCCACGACGATGGGCACCTACTCCTACGGCGCCGCCGGTGGGTTCACCCCCGGCATCGGCGTCGACTACATCGGCGTCCCCAGCGTCCAGCCCGACCTCAATCTCTGGACCACCGGCTTCAACGACCTCGTCAACGTCATCGAGTACGAGCCCGACGGCAACGGCCCCTGGTCCATCCGCTTCACCGCCGCCGCCGGCAGCCTTGCGCGCCTCGAAGCCTTCGACCTCGGCAACTACGGCGGCGCGGTCACCCTGCCCGGCCTGACCGTCGCCGACGGCAACGGCACCGTGCTCTGGTCCCGGTCGAACCTCACCATCCCCGACAACTCGACCCCTGGCCACCTCACGTTCAGCCCCCTCGTCTCCGCCTCGACCCTCGTCCTCACCGTCGACCAGACCGGCCTCGGCGGAAACTCGGACAACATCGGCCTGGACAACATCCGCTTCTCCTAGCAGCCCGTCCCCGAGCCCTCCGCCTTCGCCGCCCTGGGCCTCGGCGCCCTCGCCTTCGTCAAGCGCCGCCGCAAGTAGGGCGTCGAGGCGAAAGATCGGCGGGGTCACGACGCACCCCGCCCCCTCGCCAGCACCTCCTGTGAATTCCGCTTGAGGTGAAGGGAAGCGCTCAGCCTCCCGTGCGGTGCAGCCGATAGGTGTCGCCGAGGGTGTCGCCGACTGGATCGCGAAGAACCAGAGTGAAGTCGCTCCCCGTGCCGTAGGCGGTCACCGTCTGCGGAGAAGGGTCGAGCACATTGCCACCGCGTATGAACGCGGTCACGGTGACTGATCCGTCTACCCCGATCACGCCCTTGAGCTCGCCGGCCCCGCTCCCCCGGTCGCCGTAGGAGAAGTCGAACGTGCCGTCCGCCGCAACCATGCCGCTTGCGGCCTGGACGGAAAAGAGAACGCCGTTGACGCTCCCGCGCAGGTAGTGCGTGCCGGCGTAACTTCCCGCCGGCGGTCGGGCAGGAGTGAGCTTGGGAACGTCGAGCGTCCCTGACACGCCGCTCGTCGTCTGGTACGCGATGTGGAGCTTCCGCCCGGACGCCACCAAAGTGATCGGATCTTCGACGGTCCCGATCTCGTGCGGCAGACTGATGCCCGTGCCGCCTTCCGGTGTGCGGAGGATGAACCCATCCAGCTCGTCGGGGTCGGAACTGTAGCCTTGGATCGACGCCCCATCCGCACTTACGCTGAGGGCGACCTTACCGCTGTAGTGGGTTCCGTCGAGACCCGTCGTGGCGTAGTTGCCGACGTAGAGGTTCTCGGTTTAGCCGAAGCCCGGATACGGTTCGGTGAACGCGGAGTCGCTTCCCGAACTATGGTGGGAGCCTCCGCATCCGACGAGGAGGAGAGCCGTAAGGAGGGTGCCCGTCTTCCGTATGAATCTTGCGCCGATCACAGGCGGAGCATACGTTAGCTCAAAGCCTTGTGGGCACTTGCACCCTTCCTCCTGCATAGTTCTCCCGCTCGTTCCTCAAGGGGCGCCATCTCCGGGTGTGTTAAACTCCCGTACCGTGCGGATCGCTCGTGCCCTGTCGCTGCGCCTGGTGTACGGGGTGTTGAGCCTGCTGTTCATCTCGTTCGTGACGTTCCTCGCGGGAGAGGCGGCGCCGGGCGACGCGGCGACGATCGAGGCGGGGGAGAAGGCGAGCCTCGCGGACGTGCAGCGCATCCGGCACCAGATGGGGCTGGACCGGTCCTGGCCCCAGCGGTACGTCGAGGGGCTCGGGAAGGCCGCGCAAGGCGACTTCGGGCACAGCTACACCGGCACGAAGGACGAGGTGGGCGCGATCATCGGACGCACCCTGCCGCTCACCGCGATGCTCGCGGGGCTTTCGATCGTGGTGGCCTCGGCGGTGGGGATCACGTTGGGGACGATCTCCGGGGTGACCCGGAACAAGGTGCCCGACCGGCTGATCCTGACCTTCTCGACGCTGGGCGTGACGATCCCCAGCTTCGTGCTCGCGCCGGTGCTCGTGTACTGGTTCTCCGTGCGAATGAACCAGCTGCCGGGAACCTGGCGCGTGGACCGTCCGGAGGGCGACTTCTGGTACCTCCTGCTGCCGGTGGGCATCCTCGCGGCCCGCCCCGCGGCGCTTATCGCCCGGCTGACGCGGGCGAGCATGATCGAGACGTTGCAGCAGGAGTTCGTGCGGACGGCGATCGCGAAAGGCGTTCCGCGGCTGAGGCTGTACGTTCGGCACGCCCTGCGCAACGCGATCCTGCCGGTGGTGACGGCGATCGGGACGACGTTCGGGCTGCTGCTCACGGGCTCGTTCATCATCGAGACGGCGTTTTCGATCCCCGGCCTGGGACAGCGGACGGTGGAGGCGATCAAGTCGCTGGACATGCCGTTCGTGCAGGCGGCGGTGTTCGTGACGGGCGCGCTGTTCATCCTCATCAACACCCTGGTGGACATGCTCTTGCCGATCCTCGACCCGCGCATCCGGGAGAGCCAGATATGAGACGGCTCTTCCGCGACCCCTTGTTGGTGCTCGGGGTGCTGTTCCTGACCGCGTTGGTGCTGTTCGCGGCGTTCGGGCCGATGGTGCGGACGGCGCAGCTTCGGCCGGCGGGCGACAAGACGTTCGAGGCGGTGTTCACGCCGATCGGGAAGCCCTTTCTCGCCTCGGGGGTTCAGGGCGCGACGCTGGGGACGGACGACATCGGTCGGGACGAGCTCGCGCGGCTGGCACAGGGGGCGCGGGTGTCGCTCGTGGTGGGGGTGACGGTGCAGATCGTGGCACTGGCGGTGGGCATGGCGATGGGCGTGCTCGGGGTGTTCGCGCCGAAGTGGATCCGCGTGATCGTGCTCCGACTGACGGACGCGATGTTCGCCTTTCCCGACATCCTTCTGGCGATCCTGCTGGTGGCGGCGCTTTCGCCTCAGGCGCTGCAGAAGAGCGTGCCGTTTCTCGCGAGCTGGCCCGACGAGTGGATCGGGATCGTGCCCGTGGTGGCGGCGCTGGGGGTGACGGCGTGGCCCTCGATCGCGCGGCTGGTGCGGGTGCAGGTGGCGAGCGTGAAGGACCGCGAGTTCGTGGTGGCGGCGAAGGCGGCGGGTGGATCGACGACGTACCTCGTGATGAGGCACATCCTGCCGCAGGTGCTCCCGCTGATCTTGGCGGTGAGCATGGTGGAGATGGCGGGCACGGTCCTGGCGGAGTCGGCCCTGAGCTTCATCGGGATCGGCGTGCAGGCGCCGAACCCGAGCTGGGGCAACATGATCAACAACGCGCGCGGTGGCGACATCACGGCGCACATCCCGCAGCTGCTGTTCCCCTGCGCGCTGCTGTCCCTGACGATCTTCGCCCTCAACTTCGTGGGCGATGGCCTGCAGGCGCTGTTCGATCCGAAGGCGAGGGGGTGAGGGGACGGTTGTAAGGGACAAGGGACAGGTTGGCCTAGGCTTGTCCCCTGTCCCTTCTGACCTGTCCCCTGGTATCCTCCCATAGCCTTGACGTCTACCGCCCATCCGTCGGAATCGGCGCGCAAGCTCAGAGACGAGCTTCGACGCGCCTCATCGGTCCTCATCGGGACGCACCTCAACCCGGACGGCGACGCCCTCGGCTCCTCGCTCGCCTTGGCGACGTACCTCGACCGGATCGGGCTGGACGTGGAGGTGCTCTGCCACCATCCCGCGCCACGAAACCTGCGCTGGCTTCCGGGGGTCGGGCGGGTGCGGCAGGCGCCCAAAGAGGAGAAGGCCGACCTCGCGATCATGGTCGACCTCGAGTCGCGAGACCGCCTGGGCGACGTGCGGGACTACATCCTCCAGACGCCGCGACTGATGGTGATCGACCACCACGTGCCACACGAGGAGCCGGGCGACGTGCGCATCGTGGACGTGGGCGCGAGCGCGACGGCCCTCATCATCGCGCGGCTCTTGCTGGAACTCGGGGCGGAGATCACCTCGGACATGGCGACGAACCTCCTCACGGGAATCATCACGGACACCGGATCGTTCCGCTTCCGGAACACCACGCCCGAGTCGCTGTCCCTGTCGGCGGTGCTGCTGGAGAGGGGCGCCGACCTCGCGCGGGTGAACGAGGAGATCTTCCAGCGCAAGCCGCTCGCCTCGACCCTGATGATGGGCCACATGCTGGACACCATGCGCCTGGAGTGCGCCAACCGAATCGCCGTGGGAGTGCTGACGAAGGGCGACTTCGAGCGCGCGATGGCCACGGACGAGGAGACCGAGGGGTTCGTGAACGAGATGCTGTCGATCGATTCCGTCGTGATCGCGGCCATCCTGCGGGAACCGAAGCCCGGACGCATCCGCTGCTCCCTGCGGTCGAGGGCCGAGCACGACGTGGCGACGGTGGCGCGGGAGTTCGGCGGCGGCGGACACCGGAACGCGGCGGGCTGCACCCTGGACATGGGCATCGACGAGGCCGAGGAGACGATCGTGCGGAGGCTGCGCGCGTGCTTGGCGTCCTGCTAGTCGACAAGCCCATCGGGATGACGTCGCACGACGTGGTGAATCGGATCCGCCGCGCGCTGGGGACGCGGCGCGTGGGCCACGCGGGAACGTTGGACCCCCTTGCGACGGGGGTGTTGGTCGTCGCCGTGGGACCGGCCACGCGGTTCCTCCAGTACCTCCCCCT
>CAXTOO010000009.1:0-34427 GCA_964245875.1 uncultured Fimbriimonas sp.
CGCGAGGGGACGGCGGGCCTCGATGCCCTTCTCGACCCGGCAATGTCGGACATCTCGGCCTGGGAGCCGGTTCAGCGAAGGGCGATGACGCTTGTCGATTGAGCAGGGTCGTGAGCAGTTGTGCAAGGCCTAGTCGAATAGGGAAGGCGAAAGCCTTGCGCTTGCAGATTCGAAGCTACGCGGATCAGTCTCAAACCCTATGTATCGTCGCCCAAGATCCCGCGCGGCTACCAAGGTTGATCCGCTGCCGCAAAATGGGTCAAGTACGATGTGTCCAGGTGTAGTCGTCAGCTCAATCAGCGCGCTCATCAATTTGAGCGGCTTCTGAGCAACATGAAGCCCTGACTCGCCTGAGCCAAACCCGGATCGAAGTACATTGTCAGGTGAATTTTCGTACTTGACGAAGGCGGTTTCATTGAACGCGCCCAAACCGTAATTCAGGGCATTGTCTGCGATCGTACTTCCAATTGGATAAGGCTTGACGAACCAAAGGACTGGTTCGAAGGTCGGTCGAAGATTGCCCACTCGCCAACCTTCCCAACGCTTCTCGTTGTCGAGATCGCCCCGCCTTCCAAACACGACGCTTAGTCTCTGAGCGCGGTGAGGCGCTGCCTCTCGCAGCCAAGCGAAGCTGTCCTTGAAGGTGAAACCTGCGTCCTCAAACGCAACGATACAGCGGTGGGACAGGCGGCGCCCGGCGAACACGATGGCCGATCCCCCAGGTTTAAGAATCCTCAGCCATTCGCTGGCGAAACTTTCGCACCATCTCTGATACTCAACAGGAATCTGACGATCAGCTTCTGACCAGCCGTTGAGCGGCTTGCCGCGACGCTTGAACACCGCCCCCGCCTTTTCCTGAGCCGGACTGCTCCCGAGCAGGGCTGAATTAGTATTTTGGTGCAACACGTCCCACTCCTCCAGACCAATACCGTAAGGAATGTCGCTGAGGATAAGGTGGACGCTCGACTTGGGCAGCTCTTTGACCGCTTCAATCCCGTCTGCGAGGTCAATCCTGTCGAGACGCCCACTCGAGGTTGCCGTCTGCTCAGTTGTCGAGAAGAGGTCCATGAGAAATTCCTTCTACCGTTTTAATGCGGGCGTCCAACCCAGACCGGCGTACAAGCTCCTGCAGCGCTTCCTCATGGGAGAGTGCCAAGATGCGATTCCTCTCGGCCCTGAGATAAGTCAACGACTCGGCTTTGACGATCAACAGCGCGTTCTCTGAAGCGACTTTCTCCGCAGTCCAAAGACCGTGATCTGTGCCAAGCGATTCGACAAGGGCGCGGTTTATTCCATACCAGTATCCAAGCGCGTCCTTGCTCTGGTTCATTAGAGCGACTGACTTGAGCATCTCGTGAAGGCCAGCTTCTGCGGCCTGAGGGGTCTGTCGGCGTGATAGTTGAACGAGCGTTGAAAGGTGCGTGTAGCTCAGAACACATACGTTGCTGACGATTGCTTGATGGTATATCTGGCTCGTGCGACCCGGCACCTGATAGATTGGGCACACAACGATAGCGTAGTCAAGCGGGCCGCGCCAACCATCCATTGCCTGCACCTTGAAGTCCTTCTGATTCTTGGCCGTTCGGCTCAGTCGAAACGCTTTCGCGTCTGCCACAAGCGAGTACCCATTTCCCAAAGCCTGCACGTCAGCAGCGTCCGCTCTTGCTTCAATGACTACGCTCTTGAGTCCCGTAGCAGCGAACCTCTCGCTGACAACCGCGTCTGTGTATTTGGAATACAGCTTCTCCTCAGAAGAGTCATGGCCATATTGCTCGGGAATGGCCCCGCATAGACTCAAATGTTCAACGAGCGCGTCTAACCCGTCAGATGCAATCTCAGCCCTTAGCTCATCGATCATCTTCGCGGTATCACCAACGAACGATCCGCTCAGCCTCGCGAGTTCAGCAACCCAGTAGCGCCTTCGTTCAGTCGCGTTGCTCTTCATGATTCCTGATGCGGAGGGCCACGGCTCAGGGCAGTCGTGGTAGCGTAGGGTACCCACTGATGTGATGATCCGATCAAGCGTTGATCTACGCTTTACACGATCACCGCGCTATCGATGTTGGTGAAGACGTTGTCCTTGAGGCTGCCCTTGTCCACCGCGGTGATGACCGTGCGGTTCTTCACGCTGACCACGAGGGCCACGTCGTCCATGAGCACGAGGCTCTCGCGGGCGCCCTTGGCGGCGGCCTTGTCGACGCCGCCCCTGACGCGGTCCCAGGCCGCGCCATCGAGCTCGATGCCGCGGCTGGCGAGGCGGGATTGGGCGTGGCCGCTGACCTTCAGGGCGCCGTCGAGCGCGTCGGCGAACGACGATCCGCCCGCAGGGGCGGTCGCGGCGCGCGGCGGCGGGGCGACGGTGCCGACGCGCGAGGCGTCGGCGAGGCCTTGGAGGCGGGGGTTCTGGACGTTCATCAGGCGCTGGCGATCTGGGTGAGGGAGGCGACGGGCACGGGCTTGATCGCGCCGGTAGAGGTCTTCACCTGGGCGAAGGCCTGGCCGTCCTCGGCAGAGATGCCGACGACGGTGCCGACGACAGGGGTGGTCGCGCCGTTGCTCGTGACCGACCCGGCGACGGTCTTGCCGATGAGGTTGCTCGCGCCCGCCACATCGACGGTGGGGACGACGCTCTGGATGGCCGAGAGCTCGATCTGCACGGTGCCGCCGTCGCCGTCCTCCTGGACGTTGAGGTACTGCTTGCCGCCCTTGAAGGCGACGGAGGAGACGACGCCGGTGAAGGTGGAGCTCGAGGCGGAGGCGCTGCTCGTCGGGCGGGTGGCGGTGACGGTCTTGTTCAGGAGAGCCTGGGCCTGCTGGAGGTCGGCGCTGGCGTTGAGCTTCTGCATGCCCTGGACCTGGCCGAGCTGGGCGATCTGGCCGTAGAAGGCGGCGTCGTCCATGGGCGAGGTCGGATCCTGGTTCTTCAGCTGGGTGACGAGCAGGTTGAGGAACGTGCTCATGTCGAGGCCGGGCTTGGGCTTTGCTGCGGTCACGCCGAAGTAGGCCGATCCGCTGATGGGGTTGGTGGTGTCGCTCATGGGTTCGATTTCTCTAGGCGAGGAGGTCGACGCCCCTTCCGCGGGCGCGGAAGGGGCGGGGGGAGGCTTCTTCGGCGGCCTTGGGCCGGGCGTAGGTCGGGGCGCTCTGTGGACGCGGCCGACCCTCGGGGTTGGGGTTCGGGTTGCCGCCGTTCGGGTTGGCCGTGTTCGACGACGCGGCGGACGACGCGGCGACGCGCAGCTCGCGGATCTCGATGCCGCGGGGGGCAAGGGCCTGGGCGAGCTCGGGGCGGAAGGCTTCGATGCGGCTCCTCACGCGCTCGTCGCTCGCGCTGACCTGGACGTCGAGGGCGCTCGCGATGCCCCTCACGACGAGGGTGACGGTGCCCAGGTCGCGCGGCTCCAGATGGATGGTGACGCCGTCCCGCGGGCGTGAGGCGACGAGGCTCTCGATGCGGTCGGCGACCTGCCGCACCACGAGGTGGCGGTCGACGGCGGGCCGGTCGGTTCCGGCCTCGGGCCGGTCGATGGCGACGGCCTTGACGGTCGGGGGCGCCTGGGGCGAGGGTGAGGGATCGCGGGCGTCGCCGTCTCCGGTACCGGCTTCCCTTTCCTTCGGCGCAGTCTCGGCGACCACGGCCTCGACGGTCGTCGTCTCGACTTCAAGGGCCGGCTTCTCGACCGCAGCGGGCTTCGCTTGGGCCGCGACCGGAGCGATCTGGGCGTTCACAACGGCCTTCGGCTCGACTGGCCTCGGCGTTTCGACAATAGGTGCGGCCAGGATGACCTGGGGCACGACGCCGAGGTCCGGCGCGGCTTGAAGCTTCTGGACGGGAGCGTTCGGAGCGTCTTCGACCGGGGGCGCGGTCGGGTCCGTCTCGACGGTCGACGGCCCGGCAATCTCCGGCGCCTCGGGCGCTTCAAGAAGGGTGGGATTCTCCTTACGTGGGGCGGCGCCGACTACCGCTTCAGTCGTGGTCGGGGGCTTCGGGAGAAGCGGCCCCGCGAGCGGAGCGGCGACCGGAACGGTCGCGTCAATGGCGGCCGCCCGAACCGTCACGGGGCCTTTCGCCTGCCGAACGACGGGCGCGGGAACCGTCGCGACCGTGGGCTGGGGTGATGCGGTCGAGAGGACCGCCGTCACTGCCGCGAGCGAAGGCGGAGCCGCAGGCACGACGGCCTCGGGGGCGAGTTCGGTTTCGGAGGATCGGTCCAGCGGGGCGACGGGCGCATTCGGCGCGTTCGTCGGGGCTTCCTTCTCCGGGGTGGCGGGGGCCTGGGCGGCGGGCGGCGGCCGTGGGGGCGCGAGGACGCGGGGGCGCCCACGGATCGCGGTGGACGGCTTGCTGCCCCGTTCGGGCACGGTCTCGTTCGGATCGGCCTTGATCGGATCGGTAGGGTCTGAGATCGTCAAGGATTCGGACCCGGACGTCGGAGGCGGGGCGTCTTCCGCCTTCCCGAGGGTCGGCGTCGACGCGCTAACGGGCGTCGGGCAGACGGGAGGTTCGGGGACGACGAGCGGCTCCGCGTTCACTGGCGTGGGGCAGACGGGTAGCGCGTCAGGGATAGGGCAGACGGGTGGTTCGGGGCTGCTGGGCAGATCGACCATCGCCGTGGCGAGGAGGCCCGCGAACGTGTCGCCAAGGTCTTTGGGGACCGCGGCGGGCGCGCCTTCGGCAGGAACGCTGGCGGTCAGGACGGCGGTGATGTCCATCGGATAGGCGTGGTATCGGCGGAAATCCGGAGGGAAAAGAGGGTAGGAAAGTGGAATATGGCGATTCTCGCGCTCGACCACGTCCAGCTCGCGATGCCGCCCGGGGGGGAGGAGGAGGCGAGGCGGTTCTACGGAGAGGGGCTGGGGATGGCGGAGGTATCGAAGCCGGAGAGCCTCGCGGGTCGTGGCGGGTGCTGGTTCGCCTTCGGGACGGCGCGGGTGCACCTCGGCGTGGAGGCCGAGTTCCGCCCGGCGCGCAAGGCGCACCCGGCGTTCGAGGTGGACGACCTCGCCAGGGTCGAGGCGCGGCTGGCGGGCATGGGGCACCCGTCGCGCGAGGACGTTCCGCTGGAGGGCTGGCGGCGCGCGTACGTGGACGACCCGTTCTGCAATCGGATCGAGCTGATGGAGAGGTCTCCCGCCGTATAATCCTTCTATGAGCGAGTACCGGACGACCGCGACGCTGACGGCCGAGGGAACGTTCGTCGTTCCCGCGCCTGTCGGATTGGCGGCGGGGACGGAAGCGGAGGTGACGGTGCGGTTCGAGGACGCGCCCGACGGTCCTCCGAGCGGATGAGCAGATCCGATCAAAGATTTCTACGAGTGGCTGGAGCGACAGCCGCCTCGCCCAAGCACCTGGGAAGCGGAGCAGGCTATGCTCCGTCAACTCAGGGACGAGTGGGACTGAGTGCCTCGATACCTCGACGCCTCGGTGGTGATCGACGCGACCGATCCAAAGAGTCCGCTCTTTTCTGAGATCTCCGTCGCCATCCAGTCGTTGGATCGTCATGAGCGTGGCATCAACGAGATCGTTCGTCTCGAATGCTTGATTCATCCCGTAAGGAGCGGCGACACGAGCCGGATCGCGATGCTTGAAGGATATCTCAGCGGTCTCGTCGACCTGCCGATCGATCGCGCCGTCTACGATCTCGCAATTGATCTGCGCGCGACGCACAAGGGCCTGAAGACGCCCGACGCCCTTCACATGGCGACCGCCTTGCGACATGGATGCGGGGAGTTCTGGACGAACGACCTCGAGCTTGCCAAACGGTCCGTCGGAATCGCGTTCCGGACGTTCTGAGCTTCCGCCGGGCACCGTTTGCGACCGACCTGCCATACTGCGCCTAATGCCGTTGGGATCGATGCTGCCGGACCTCCGGGCCGTCCTGTTCGACGTGGACGGCACGCTGGTCGACAGCCTAGACTCCGTCGTCAAGGCGATCGGCGACACGGTTGAGCGGCACCTGGGTCGCCGGCCCGTGCCTGCCGAGATCCTCGCCCTGATCGGGATGCCGCTGCGCGAGCAGTCATTGTTCTTCGGCGCGGACGAGAGCCAAGTTCCTAGGATGGTCAAGGAGATCATCGACGGGATCGAGGCGACCGCCCATCTGGAGCGCCGCTACGAGGGCGCGATCGAGACGCTGGCGCTCGCCCGCGAGCGCGGCCTCGGCACGGCCCTCGTGACGAGCAAGAGTGCGCCCGAGATCGTAACCTTCCTCGAAAGATTTTCCCACGCGGACCACGTCGACACCGTGGTCTGCGCCTCCGACGTTCACCAACCCAAGCCCGACCCGGAGAGCGCGCGCCTCGCGTGCGCCCGCCTGGGCGTCGAACCCCACCAGGCCGCGATGATCGGCGACTCCGTGTACGACCTGCGCTGCGCAAGCGGCGCGGGTGTCACGGCGGTCGCGGTCGCTTACGGCGCGGGAGCCCGAGAGGCCCTCGTCGCCGAGGAACCCGACCTGCTGTTCGACACGCCCGAGGCGTTGCTGGCCTGGGCCCATACCGCCCTACCTAACCTAAAATGCCCCGCAAGAAACTGACTCCCACCGACCTTCCGTCCGCCTTCGCCGAACCGACCCCCGAGCCCGCTCCGCCCGCCGAGGTCAAGCGCCCTCGGGGTCGCCCGCGCAAGGTCGTCCCCGAAGCGCCGACCACCGCCGCGGTCGAGGAAAAGCCGAAAGGCACACGAAAGGCCAAGGCCATCGAGGCTCCGGTCGCCGAGGCCGAAAGGCCCAAGCCCAAGCCCACCCGCCGTGCCAAGGCGGCGGTCGAGGCTCCCGCGCCCATCGAAGCCCCGAAAAGGCGCGCGAAGGCAACCGCGCCCGTCGTCGAGGAAAAGCCGAAGCGCGGCCGCAAGCCGAAGGTCGAACCGGTCGTCGAGGAGACGCCCGAGCCGGAGGTTCCCGAAGGGAGCGCATTCGACCTGGGCGACGGGCGCGAGCTGGCGGTGACGTTCCGGCCTTCCGCCCGTGGCGTGGGCGGCCCACCCGCGTCGCCGAGGCCCAAGGAGCCGATCGTAGAACCAGCGGGCGTTGTGAAACCCGAGAGTGTCGGCGAGGAACCCTTTTCCTCGTCGGAGACTTCGACCCCGATCGTCGTGTCGCAGGGTGAGGAGCCGCTGCCGACGTTCACGTTCCGAGCGAGGACGAGCGGTCGGGTCCCCGAAGAGCGGACGAGGGTCGAAACTCCGGAGACTTCCGGCAGGATGCCGGAGCCACGGGTGGACATCTCCGATGAGGAGATGCCGCTCATCTCGTGGCGGCCGAAGGGGACGGGGACGCCGACGGAGGACCGGGACGAGTTCGACGAGCCGGCCGCACCGGACGAGGATCGAGGCCGTCGTCGCCGCGGGCGGAGCGGACGCCGCGAGGACGTCGAGGAGTCGCTGACCGCGTTCCTGGAGGGTCCGGGGCCTTCCCCGAAGATCGGGGAGCCGCGGACGCCCATCGCCATCCCGCCCGACGCGCCGCAGGTCGTGCTCCGCAACGGGGTTCCGGTGCTCGTGCGCGCGGGCAGGGCCTTCCCCGCCCTCGCCTTCGGCGGCGATCCGGAGGGCACGCGCCAGGAACCCCTCACCCTGGAGCAGATCCGCATGGCGGCGGTCGACGGCGTCCACCTGCACGTCCTTCGCCTGCCGATCACGGTCGACGCGGGCATCGTGGAGGCGACCGTCGAGCGTTCCAAGGCGCTCCTCGGCAAGGTCGCGGAGGCGGACGCCGAGGCCCAGGTCATTCTGTTCGTCGAGTTCCAGCCTCCGCACGACGCCGACCGCCGCTTCCCTGACGCCGCCTACCGGGGCTCGGGCGGCCGGCCCGCGCGGCCCAGCGTCTGCGACGATGGCTACTGGGGCGAGGCGGCCAAGGTACTCACCGGGCTCATCAAGGGACTCAAAGACGACCCGCGGCTCATGGGTCTCCAGCTCGATCGCGGCTGGCACCACCCCGAGGAGGAGGGCTACGACACCAGCGCCGCCGCCGCGAAGAAGTTCCAGGCCTGGGCGCGCACCCGCTACGGGAACGACGTGGTCGCCCTGCGCGCGGCGTGGTTCGACGGCTCGGTCCGCTTCGACTCGCTCACCCCGCCGACCGCCGAGGACGCGAACCGGACGGGCGACCGCTTCATCCGGTCGGGACGGCGCGGACGGCGAGTGGTCGACTACCACCTCTTCCTCAGCGACGCCACCGCCTCGCGGCTGGCGAGCCTCGCGGAGACGGTGAAGGAGGCGAGCGGCGGCGGCCTGCTCGTGGGCGTGGACTACGGCGGGACGCTCGAAGGGTCTCACCCTTCGGGTGGGCACCTGGCGCTGGGCAAGGTGATGCGGACGCCGGAGATCGACTTCGTGGCCGGGCCGCCGAGCTACGCCACCCGCGAGGCGGGCGGTTCGGCGGCGTTCGCCGCGCCGGTCGACTCGTTCCCGCTCAACGGCAAGCTGTACCTCAGCGTGGAGGACTACCGGACCTCGCTGGGCGGCGGCGCGCATCCGAGCGAGGACGTGCTTCGCACGCCCCAGGCGTTGGAGAGTCTGCACTGGCGCGGCGTCGGCGCGGCGCTCGCGCACGGCATGGGCGTGGCGTGGACCGACGCGGGGGGCGAGGGTTCGCTCCGCTCGAACTCCGTCTGGGATCGGGCGAACCGCGTCCTGGAGGCGCTGACCCTTCGCATGGGGACGCCGATCGGCGACCCCGAGGTGGCGGTGTTCATCGACGAGCGGGCGCTGGCGTACCTCGTGGACGACAACGCGTTCGAGCTGCTGGTGCAGGACGTGCGCGAGTCGATCCTGCGGGCGGGCGTGTCGGCGGCGTTCTACCTCCTGAGCGACCTCGCCCACCGTGAGTCGTTCCCCGACTCCAAGCTGTACGTGTTCCTCAACGCATGGGACATCCGTCCCGAGTCGCGCGCGGCGATCAAGACGCGACTCCAGCGCGACGGCAAGGTGCTTTTCTGGATCTACGCCGCGGGCCTCTTCGACGCGGGCCGCGACTCCTTGGAGCGGGCGCGCGAGGTCACGGGCATCGCCCTCAAGCCGCAACCGTTCGCGAGCCGCGCGGGCACGACGCTGCTCAACCGACGGCACCCGCTCACGGAGGCGTTCCCCGAGCGTACGGTAAGCGGCAACGCGGCGCTGGAGCCGACGTACTTCGCGATCCCCGAGGACGCCACGGTGCTGGGCGAGTACACCCAGACGGGCCTTCCGAGCTTCGTGGTTCGGGAGTTCGGCGCGGGCGGTCCGGCCGAGGAGAAGTGGACGAGCGTGTTCCTCGGCGAGCCGAAGGTGACGCCCGCACTCGTGCGCGCCCTCGCCCAGATGGCGGGCGCGCACGTCTGGGACTTCTCGGACGACGTCGTCCACGTGCGTCCGCCGTTCCTCACCGTGCACTGCAAGGGCACGGGCGGCCGCACGGTGGCCCTGCCGGCGAAGGACGCGGCGTACGACCTCCAGACGCGGCGGTGGACCACGATGGACGGCGCGAACCTGCGCTTCATCGGGGTGGACGGCGCGACGCACTCGTTCCTCGTGGGACCCAAGGCGGAGATCGAACACCTCCTCTCGATCGACCCGGCGGCGACCCTGCGGGTGGAGAGCCTTCCGCCGCGCGAGCTGAACGTCCGCAAGGACGCGAGCGACTTCGACGTTCCGATCATGAAGCTCGGGGAGTTCATGGGCGGCGCGGAGGGCGAGGAGACGGCGGACGAGTGGTTCCTACGGCCGAACGCGGAGCCGGAGGAGGGGACGGTGGTCTCCGCGCAGGCTGAGGAGAGCCCGGACCAGGTCGGCAAGCGGCGGCGGCGCCGCGGCGGGCGCGGTGGCCGGGATCGGGAGGATCAGGGTTCGGAGGCGGCGGAGTCCGCGCCGGTGCCGGCGGGCGACGCGGATCTGGGGATCAGCGTGGTGTTCAGGAAGCGGCAGTAACGCGCTGTTGGCAGTAAAGAACATGACCAACTGCGTGTGGTAGAATGATCCGTGCCGGAGGCGCGGATCTTCACGTCGAGGGACTTCGATCGCTTCGCAAGGAAGGCACGAGTAGGCGATGCCGAACTCATTGTGGTCGTCGAATCGTTAGAGGCCGGATCGCCGGACGCGTCGCTCGGCGGAGGTCTCGTCAAACAGAGGATTGCCAGAGAGAACGAGGGCAAGTCTGGCGGCTATCGGACGGTCGTCGTGTTCCGCAAGGGAGACCGTGCTGTCTTTCTCGAAGGTTTCGCCAAGAACGTGAAGAAGGCACACTCGCCCGACGAACTCAAGAGACTCCGGGCGACTGCAAGTATCGTCCTAGGCCTTTCCGATGCGCAGATCGCTGGCGCGATCCAGGTGGGCGAACTCAGGGAGATCAAGAGCGATGAGTAAGAAAGCAGAAGACGCGTTGAGCGACGAACTCGCAGGATCGGGGGTGTTCATCGTGGACATCGAGTTCGAGGGGGAAGCTCCGGACGACGAAGAGTCTTCCAATGCGTCGACCGGCGACACCATGACGACCATCCACCGCTTCGTCTCGGGGCTGTACGAGGCAGGCGTGTTCGACAAGGCCACGATGCGCAAGTTCGACGAGATGTGCCTCACGCCGGTCGGGCCGATGGACCCTAAGGCGATCCGAGAGTTGCGCGAGGAGTCGGGCGTCAGCCAGGCGGTGCTCGCGAAGGTCCTCAACGTCACCACCAACGCGGTCGGCCAGTGGGAGCGCGGCGAGAAGAAGCCCACCGGCTCGGCGCTAAAGCTCCTCGCCCTTGTCCGGGAGAAGGGACTCTCCGCCGTTCTCTAACAACCAACAACACATTGTCTAACAACATCTTTCACTTCGGCCACGTCGCCCTCGTCGGCAAGCCCAACGTGGGCAAGAGCACGCTCCTGAACCGCATCGTCGGCCAGAAGGTCTCCATCGTCAGCAACAAGCCGCAGACCACCCGCCGCAAGGCGATCGGCATCGCGAACGGCGACGGCTGGCAGATCGCCTTCGTCGACACCCCCGGCATCCACGAGCCGCACAACCGGCTCGGGCGCGCGATGGTCGAGCAGGCCCGCGCCGGACTCATGGACATCGACGTCGCGGTCTACGTGGCCGACGGCTCGCACCACCCCGGCGAGATGGACAAGCAGATCGCGGAGATGCTCAAGGCCAACCTCGAAGGCAAGCGCACCATCCTGTGCCTGAACAAGATGGACCTCCTCAAGGCGGAGAACGTCGAGCGCAACGTCCGGGCTTACGAGACGCTGTTCGGCACCGAAGAGACGATGCTGACCACCGCGACGCGGGGCGACAACGTGGACGAGCTGGTGAAGCTCATCGTCGCGCGCCTGCCGGAGGCCCCGCCGGAGTTCGGCGACGACGAGTTCACGGACCAGTCGAGCCGCTACCTCGCGGCGGAGCTGGTGCGCGAGAAGATCCTGCACGCGACCCGCGAGGAGGTGCCGCACTCGGTGGCGGTGCTCGTGGACGGCTGGGACGAGGACGAGACGCCCTTGCGGATCGAGGCCACGATCCTCGTGGAGAAGGCGTCGCAGCGCGGCATCCTCATCGGCAAGGGCGGGCAGTTCCTGAAGGAGATCGGCACGAAGGCGCGCGAGGAGATCGAGAAGACGCTGGGCCAGAAGATCTACTTGGCGCTGCACGTCAAGGTCTCGGAAGGCTGGCGGCAGAACCCGCGGCTCCTGGCGGAGCTGGAGTACCGGGACTGAAGACGGGCTTCCAGATGGTGGAAGGACCTTTGAGGACCCTTTCGGTCGTTGACGAGCCACCTACTCGCGGGGCTTGAACATTTCCGAGAGCAGGTCGGGCTTGCCTTCAATCCGCTCCAGGTGCGGGTAGGCGAGGCCGCCGTGGTAATCGAGGTCGCCCGCGAGGGTCGTCCCCTGCGAGACGAACGTCAAGCGGAGCGGTCCTTTCTTCTCGATCTCGGCCTCGAACGTGGCGGGGCTGAAGGCTTGACCGTTCACGGCGGTGATCTTGTCTCCCGCGTTGAGACCCGCCCGATACGCCGGAGTGTCGAGGGCGACGCTCCGGACCGCGCCGTTCGACGTCATCTCCATTCCGGCGGGCAAGGTCGCGAAGCGACAGAAGAAGTTGGGCGTCGCGTTGTAGACGAGCCGCCAGCCCGCTGCCTCGAAGCCCTCCGTCGGCGGCGCCGGGTGAACGTCGTAGAGCCGAGACCGAAGGAGTCCGGTCCAATCGTACGGCGCGATCTCCTTCAACTCTCGCACCACGTCCTCAAACGAGTACGGGTTCACCTCAGGACCCCTATCGTCACCCGCGCAGAATTGGCGGCAGAAGTCGTCGAGGCTCCGTCGCCCACCGGTGAGACGGCGGATCGTGGCGTCCACCTCGAGCCAGACGAAGCCTCCCTCTGAGTAGTAATCTTCATCACGGCGATCAAGGACCCAATCGGACGAGGGGGCGGATACGAGGGGACCTATCGAGACGGCGGTGTCGGCGACCGATCGCCACGATCTACCCCTTGTGGTGCACTCGCTCGCGAGGTCGGCCGCGAGGCTTTCCCCCGCCTCTTGGGGCGTCTCGAATCCCGCTCGCACGGCGAGCGAATGCTCGTAGCACTGCGTGAGCCCCTCGTACACCCAGAGCAGTGTGGTGTCGTACGCGGACCCGCAGTCGCGCCTGACGAGGCCCTCTGGGCGGCGGTACTTGCCGTTCCACGAGTGGAACATCTCGTGGGCAGCGACGGCACCGATCCCGAGTCTTCCCAGCGTTCCCCGCGCGCTCAGGCCGATCTCGGTGCTCTCGTGATGCTCAGCCCTTCGACCGCCCCGTGATCGCTCAGGGTCACGAGGAAGCGATACTGACCGAAGTGCTTGGAGCCGAAGAGACGCTGCGACTGCGTGACGAGCGCCTTGAACGACGCGAGCGTCTCCGGCTTAAGCTCGAACCCGGCGGACTCGTCGGCCAGCACGTCGAGCCAGTAGCCGGGCTCCAGGGGGAAGGTTCTGGCGTTCGCGCCGATCTGGGCGGGAGAATCGAGGAGCCGCTCGGCGCTCACGGGCGCGAACTCGGCGCGGCCCGCCGTCGGGGTCGGGAAGAGGGCGGTCTGGACCGCCCAGCCTTCGGGCGCCTGGAGCGAAGCGCGGACGGTGAGGCGGGACGCGTCCCCCTCGGGCAGCAGGATCAGGCTCGTCCACTTGATGCGTCCCAGCTTCGGCGCGAGGTTCTCCCCCTGGCTCGACGCCACGACGAACTCGGCCCGCAGGGGTCTGCCGCCGGCAGGCGTCGTGATCCGAAAGGTGAAGGCGTCGTAGGGATCGCGGCTCCACGCCAGTTCCCGACTTCCCGCGAAGAAGTGGAGGCGAACGACGGAGTTGATGGTGCCGCTCGGCCGGTGCTCGCCGGGGATCCACTTCGGCAGTGAGAGCCGAACGTTTCCCTTCGCCTCGGGCAGGGTTTCCCTCACCCGGAGGACGCCCCTTGGGGACTGCGTCGCGTCGACGTCGAGGAGGATGGGCGAACGCGCCGTCTGCGCAGCAAGAACGGGGCCGAGCGGAATCACTCGCTAAAGCCTATCCCAATCGAGCGTGCCGCGTTGACCGGCTTGGCGTTTCTCCGGTCGGGATCCCTCACGTTCGAACGCCGCCTTGGTGCGGGCGACAATTCACCGTGCGAAATGCAAGAATCCATTCGCGCCCTTTCCCCTCGCCGTTCCGGGCCACGGCATTGACCTCACCGCGATGGAGCGGCTCATGAAGGCTGCGTCGCCCGCCAGCCTGCCGCTTCGCCAACGGTCAACGAAAGTTCGACGCCGAGTGCTACTTGGCGGTCCCTAGCGCCTCTTCGATGCGCTCCTCGGCGAGTTCGGCGGAGATGAGGACCATCGGCAGGCCGTTGCCGGGCATCGTCGAGGCGCCGACGTAGGTCAGGCCGGGGCGGTCCTTCGCGACGTTGTTCGGGCGGAAGAAGGCCGATTGCACGAAGTGGTGGGAGAGGCCGAACGCCGCGCCCTTCTCCAGGTTCAGGTCGCCCTTCCAGTCCTCGGGCGTGTAGGTCTGCATGGCGGCGACCTTCGCGGGGTCGAAACCGACCTCCTTTCGCATGCGGGCGAACGCAGCCTCCGTCAGCGCCTTCGCGTCCTCCTCCGTCCAAGGCCGGTCGAGGTTCGCGCAGGGGACGAGCACGAAGAGGTTCGAGTGGCCCTCGGGCGCGCTCGCCGGGTCGGTCTTGGAGGCGACGCAGGCGTAGAACGCGGGGTCGTCGGGCCGCTCGCGGCGGTTGAAAATGGCGTCGAGGTTGTCCTTGAAGTCGCCGCCGAAGAAGATGTTGTGGTGCTCCATCGCGGGAAGGTCGCCCGCGTAGTCGACGTACAGCAGGAACGCGGAGCAGGAGTAGCGGCGCTTGTCCGGCTTCGTGCGCCCCAACAGGGCGCGCTCGGCGTAGGGCAGATCGGCGTTCATCACGACGTGGTCGGCCTCGATCCGCTCGCCGCTGTCGAGGGTGACCGTGGTGCCCTCGATGCGGCAGACCGGCGCGTTCAGGCGGATCGTCGCGCCGTGCTTCTCGGCGAGCCGCGCGATGGCCTTGCCGATCCCGACGAGTCCGCCCTTGGGGTACCAGATGCCCTCGCCGTACTCCATGTAGGTGAGGACGGCGTAAACCCAGGGCGCCTCGTAGGGCGAGAGGCCGAGGTACATGGTCTGGAATGAGAAAAGCATCCGGAGCCGCTCGTCGTCCATGTAGCGCGAGATGCCCCGGTGGAGGTTGCCGAGCATCCGCCTTTGGAGGACGGTCCGGAGGTGGCGCGGGCGCAGGGCCTGGAGCGGCGAATCCCAGTTGCGGCGAACGAAGTTCGGGATGGCGTCGCGGTAGAGGGCGGCCATGTCGCCCAGCATGACGGCGTAGTTCTCGGCGTCCTTGCGCCCGCTCAGCGCCTCGATCTGGCGGACCATCCGGGCGACGTTGGGGGTGCCGTCGATGCGAGTGCCGTCGCGGTAGAAGACGCGGTAGCTGGGATCGCAGAGGGTGATCTCCAGGTGATCCTCAAGCCGCTCCCCGAGGTCGGCGAAGAGCCGAGTGAAGGGTTCCAGCATCATCATGAGCGATGGCCCGCCATCGAACGTGCAGCCGCCGACCTGGACGGGCCGGTTGCGTCCGCCGATCTCGCCGGTCTTCTCCAGGACGGTGACGGTGTGGCCCTTGTGCGCCAGCCGCGCGGCCGTCGCCAGCCCTCCCATCCCCGCGCCGACGACCGTGATCCTTGCCACCTCCGCTTACTACGCCCTTTTGGTGCCGACGCTCTCCTAGAGGGTTACCCTTGGAGCCGCGGCGACCGACCCCTGACGACGGAAGACTCCCACCGCAAGCGGAAGGGTGGCTCCGCGCTCCGGCGTGGAAGACCGTGGGGGACGGGGTTACACATCACCGCCGGGTCGAGACAAGGCGAACCACCACCCCCGATCCACCTGGGGCGCGCCGGAGCGCATCCCTCGGCGGACCCTCCTCCTGCCTCCCGCTCACGGTGATGAGGTCTCGTCCATCGACAGATTCGCGCCGCGGCGGCAAGAGGAGGGGTGGCGGCCTCGTGATTCTGCCGTGATCGACCGAAGACAATCCTAACCCATGCTCGAATTCGGCGCGCGCATCGTCCTCGCGGGGGGGCTGCTCCTCCTTGTGGGTATCACCGGCCTCTGCGGGCTTCCCCTGACGCTCGGCGTCGCGGCGGGAGTCGGGCTGCTCGCCGTCGCGGCGTACGCGCTCGACGAACGCGGGCTGTACGACGGCGCGGGGGCGGGGCTCCACGCGGGGCTGGAGGCGCTTGCGATCGCCCTGCTGCTCGTGGACGCGGGCAGGGCGGAGAGCCTGGGCTTCGTCGCGCTCGTGCCGTACGCCTGGGCCTCCGCCCGGCGCGGCGCATCGTGGGCGGCGGGAGCGTTCGTCGTGGCGTTCGCGCTCGTGGCGGCGTACGCCCTGCTCCACCGCACCGATCCCTCCTCCGGGCTGCTGGTCCAGGCGGGCGGGGCACTCGTCTTGGGGCTGGCGCTCGCGGCGCGCGGCACCCAGGCGGAGTCCCTGCCGATCGCGGAACTGTCGCACGTCGGCGAGGACGCCGAGCTCCGAGGCCGCTTCCGCGCGCTGCGCGAGGCGTACGCGGTGCTGGAAGGGCGCTCGACGAGCGACGGCCACTCCGCGGCGGTGGCGCGGGCTACCACGCCCGACGCGATGGCGCAGACCCTGCGCGACGCGACCGACGCGAGCGGCGCGGCGCTGTTCGCGCCGGTCGAAGACGGCTGGGAGGCGATCGGAAAGGCCGGTTCGGTGCCCGCGGAGTTGGACGAGCCGTTCCGCAACGGACGGGCCCTGCAGGACAGGGGGGCGTCGCTGGTCTTCGCCGGAGGTCGCCCGGTGGGGGCGGTGTGGCTCCCCGAGGAGGCGCGCGACGGCCTCGCGGCGGTCTCCGAGGCGCTCTCGACGCGGCTGGCCGACCGGATGGAGGCCGAGGCGGAACGGCGCAAGCGGCGGGCCGCCGAGCTCCGGGTGACGCTCGTCGAGGGCGGCGACTCGCCCGACGCGGTGGCGCGGGCGGTGGCGTCGCTCGTCGGCGCGGACAGCGTCGAGTTCGGCGCGCTAGGACCCTTCGGAGCGACGCCCCTCGGCCGCTTCGGGCCACCCTGCGCCCTCCCCGAGGCGCTGCGCCACGAGAGCGGCCCCGGCCTGGACGGCTGGTCCGTCGCGGGCGCGCCGATGGTCTGGATCGCGGACGCAAGGCGCGACGAGCGGGTGGACGGCACGGCGGCCCTGCGCGCACGAACGGCAACGCTGGCGCTCGTGCCGCTGGGCGACGGCCGGGCGTACGCGTGGGCGGCGTGGCACGCCGCGGGGGTCGGGCGTCCGACGGCGATGGCGACGATGCGCGCGGCGGAGGCGATGGTGCTCCGCTGGCTGGGCGAGACGGTCGAGACGCGCTTGGCGGCGTGAAACTATTTTCCTCTCGGAGGTTGGGATTTTTGGCCCAACCCCCGAGATGGTTGATGGCGAACTGCGGGGCTAGGGGTGGCTCATGCGCGGACATCCGACGTCTACAGGGTTCGCGGTCGACATGGCGATTCGTCAGCCATACAGGCTAAAGCCTGGGGTGCCTTTGCAGACTGAAGTCTGCGGCCCCTTCCGGAGGATGATGACCTAGTAGCCGCGGAGCTTGTGGAAGTAGGCGGTGACGCGCTGGACGTAGGCCTGGGTCTCGCGGTAGGGCGGGACGCCGCCGTGGCGGCGGACGGCGCCCTCGCCCGCGTTGTAGGCGGCGAGGACGAGCGGGTCGTCGGCGGGGCGGTTGAACTGCCTCATGTGAGTGTTCAGCAGCTTGATCATGCCGTAGAGGTTCTGGGTGGTGTCGTAGGAGTCGCGGACGCCCATCCAGCGGGCGGTGTCGGGCATCAGCTGTCCCAGGCCGACCGCGCCGGAGTGGCTCACCGCATTGGGGTCGAAGCCGCTCTCCACGAGGAGGATCGCGACCACGAGCTGGGGCTCGATGCCGTAGTAGACGCTGAAGCGGATGAGGTCGTTCGCGATGCCCATCGCCTTGTCGGCGGTCAGGCGTGGGTTCCGGCCCTGGATGTAGGCCGCGTAGACGGGAGCGATCCGCGACGTGGCGACGACGGTCCTGCGTGAGCCGCGACCGATGGGACCGAACAGGGAGCGGCCACGGGGCGTGTCGGAGTGGCGCGAGGCGATCGGCTTGGTGGCCTTAGCGTCGGAGGCCTTGCGCTTTTCCGCCTGTCGGCGCCAGTAGGCCTCCTCGGCGGCCAGCACGTCGATCTCCTTGGCAGCGGCGAGCAGGGTGGCCTTGAGACCGCCGGAACCGCGTTCGCAGCGCACGAGCGCGCGGACGGCACCGGTCTCGTTCGCGAGCCACTCGGGCATCGCCTTCGCCTGGACCTCCTGGGACTCGCCGTTCGGCAGCTCCAGCACGAGCACGGTCACGTCGCCGATCTGGCAGGTTCCCTTGGGCTTACCCGAGAGTTCGAGAACGCGCGGGTTGAGGAGGTTTCGGAGCGCGGCGGGGGAAGCGGCCTGGACGATGCCGCGGTCGGCGCGGGCCTTGAGGTAGGCGGCGGAGTCCTGCGCGGGCGCCAAGTGGGCCAGGGCCAAAAGGAGCAGGGGGGCGAGGCGGCGCATGGAGGAAGCCTCGAAGCTGGCGGAGAGATCGGGATTCGAACCCGAGAGAAACTGTTAGGTCTCTACCCACTTAGCAGGCGGGCGCTTTCGTCCACTCAGCCATCTCTCCGGTGGATATACTCTAGTGTAGCACGACCGCGGACGAATGTCCAGGGGTCCCCTCGATGAAGCCCATCGCGCCCGTTTCCGGACTCACCCTCCCGCTCGCCGCCGGCCTCGCGTCCCTGCCGCTCCTGCTCGACGCGCCGCTTTGGGGCGTCGCCGCCGCCTTTGGGGCGAGCGCCTGGGGCTACGCGGCTTGGCGGCGGGAGATCGACCGCCGCCTGCCCTTGCCGGAGCTCGTAGGCGAGACCTATGCGCCGCTCGACGTGGCCGTCGCATGGCGAACGGCGGCGGGCGAGTTCCCCGTCTCGCGGCGCGGATGGCGGGCGGTCCTGACCGAGGGCGACCTCTGGCTCGCGCCCTCCGGCACGGGCCGCGACTACGTTCGGATTCCCCGTCTCGACGTCGTGGGGTGTGCGCTCGCCTCGGAGACGGAGCTGCGGGTGCGGTTCCTGGACGACGAGGGGCGGGCGCAGGAGGCCTGTCTGACGCACGTTCCGCGCGCCGCCGAGCTCGGCGCGGCCCTCGGCCTCGCGGAGGACCGTGGGACGAGGATCGTCTAGGAAACAGGGGACAAGGGACAGGGGACAGGTTCCGTCCGCGTTCCTCGGGCTGGTGGCGTTCTCGCTTGCGGGGTCGCTGATGTCGCGGCTCACCGGTCTCGATCCGGGGCCGATCGCGCCGGCGGCGTCGCTCCTGACGCTCGGGGCGGGGATCTGGGCGACGTTCGCCGAGTACGTCCGCGTCGTTCCGGGAGCGTGGTTGCGGCTGGGCGCGGCCTTGGCGTTGGGTGCGGGTTCAGAGGTCGTGGGGCTGGCGACGGGCTTCCCTTTCGGGCGGTACGCGTACACGGGCGCGTGGTGGCCGACGGTCCGGCTCCCGTTCGGACCTTTCCCGCTCGCGCTTCCCTTCGCGTGGCTGCTGATGGCGGGCGCGGCGCGGCTGTCCGTTCCTGGATCAGGGGAAACACAGAGGCACCAAGCGCGCAAGGCGTCACTTTGGCTTGGCGTGATGACGGGGGGGCTGCTGGCGGCGGGGGTGGATCTCGCGATGGAGCCGGTCATGGCCGGGCCGCTGGGCTACTGGCGGTGGCTCGTGCCGGGCCCGCTGCCGGGAGGCGCGCCCCTCGCGAATCCTTTCGGCTGGTGGGCGGTGGCTTCGCTGGCGGGGATCGTGCTGAGCGTGGGCGCGCCGCCGGTGGACGCGCAAGGGCCGAGGTGGGTGCTGGGGGGTTTTGTGGTGCTGGTGGTGGGACTAGGGCTGATTCGGTAGCGTGGGCACCGGCTGGAAGGAGGCGCCACGTCAGGCTCTTTCGAGAGCGAGGCGTAGGTCGGGACCGACCTTGCGCGACGAGACGAGGCGGAAGCCGGGGGTGTCCGAAAGCGAGGCGAGGCCAAGACCCTCGCACCACGCGGGGCCGTCGCCCAGGACGCGGGGGGCCATGAACAGCTCGAGACGGTCGACCATCCCGGCCTTCAGGAAGCGGGCGATGGTGCGGCCGCCACCCTCGACCAGGAGGCCGGTCGCGCCACGCTCGTGGACCCTTTGCACGATCTCCGAAGGGGAGAGGTCCTCACGGATCCAGAGGGTCTCCGCCGCGCCGTCGAACACGCGCTCGGTGCCCGTGAGACCGTGCCGGGGGTCGAGCACGACGCGCAGGGGCGGGTTGACGACGCCGGGAATGCGCGCGGTGAGGTGGGGATCGTCGGCGACCACCGTGCGGTAGCCCACGAGGACCGCGCCGAGCTCGGCGCGCAGGGCGTGGGCGGCGCGGCGCGAGGCGGGAGAGGTGATCCACTTGGACTCGCCGCTCGGGAGGGCGATGCGACCGTCCAGCCCGCAGCCCGCCTTCACGACGACGAGCGGGCGGCGATGGGCGATGGCGAAGTGGAACTGGGCGGCGGTGCCGCGGGCCGCCCGCTCGCGCAGGCCGATCTCGACGGGGACGCCCGCGGCGCGGAGGCGGTGGGCGCCGCCCGCGGCCTTGGGATTCGGGTCGGCGACGGCCACGAAGACGCGGGCGACGCCCGCGTTCAGGAGAGCGAGGCTGCACGGGGGCGTGCGACCGTGGTGGTCGCAGGGCTCGAGGGTGACGTAGGCGTCGGCGCCGCGCGCCGCCTCGCCCGCGTTGGCGAGGGCCATCGCCTCGGCGTGGGGTCCGCCCGCGTAGGGGCACCAGCCCTCACCGACGACGCGCCCCTCCCGGACGAGGACGCAGCCGACATGGGGGTTCGGCGCGGGAAAGCCCCGTCGGGCGAGGCGGATCGCGCGATCCATAAAGGAGGGAGTGGGGGGAGCGGGTGTCAGGTTCCAGACCCCTCACCCCTGCCCCTCTCCCCCGGAGGGGAGAGGGGTTCGCCCTCGACGAGGCTGCGGAGGTTGCGCATCGCCTGTTCGCGGTACTCGCGCTTCGCCTGACGGGAGACGATCGTCGCGCCGACGCCGGCGGCGACGAGGCACAGGACGATGCCGCCGGTGGCGGAGAGCATCGTGGCGGCGTAGGCGCGGCGGACGCGGCGGGGGCTGCCCGGGGAGGGCTGGTAGCGCGGCTGGGCCATCCACGCGACCCACACGGTGAGCGCGATGGAGACGACCATGAGGGCGGCGGTCAGCTTGCGGACCATGCCGCCTCCAGTCGGACCACGGCTTCGGGGAGGCTCTGCGCCTTGGCGAGATAGCTGCCGACAACGAACAGATCCGCGCCTGCGTCGCGGGCGAGGCGGATCGTGTCGGGGGCGATGCCCCCATCGACCTGGATGGTGAGGTCGGGGCGGGCGGCGCGGAGCCGGCGCACCTTTTCGAGGGTGAACGGCAGGAACGCTTGGCCGCCGTAGCCGGGATTGACGGTCATCACGAGGGCGAGGTCGATCTCGTCCACGATGGGCAGGATCGCCTCGACGGGGGTCGCGGGATTGATCGCGACCCCCGCCTGGAGTCCCATGCCCCGGAGCGCTTGGGCATGGCGGTGGGCGTGCACGGTCGCCTCGGTGTGGAAGGTGATCCTTTGGCATCCCGCCCTCGCGAACGCCTCGAACTGGCGCTCGGGGGCGAGGGTCATCAGATGGGCCTCGAAGGGCATCTTGGCCAGGGGGCGGAGCGCGGCCACGAGCGCGTCGCCGAAGGTGATGGGAGGGACGAACCCTCCGTCCATCACGTCGAGGTGGAGCACCGCCGCGCCCGACGCCTCCAGGGCGGGCACGGAGTCGCGCAGGGCGGCGAGGTCGAAGCTGAGGATGGAGGGGGCGAGTCTCATGGGGCGGCGTCGGGCGAGGTATCGGTCGAGTGGGCGACGACGGTCTTGACGAGGCGGTCGTCGTAGTAGATCCGCCACGTGACCTCGTCGCCCTTCGCGCGGGCGGTGACGGGGAACTTGCCGCCGGGCCTTCGCTCGCGTTCTTGGACGGTGCGCTTCCCTTCGGGGTCCTCGATCTCGACGCGCACCTGGGTAGGGTCGCGCAGCTCGGAGAGGTCGATGTTGATCGTGTAGTCGTACGCCTTGAGCTGCGGCTTGGCGAGGGTATCGTCCTGCACGGTGACCTTGACCTTGCCCTCGCGCGCGATCTGAGCGTTGGGCTTGGGGTCCTGGGCGACGATGGTGCCGTCGGGAGCGGTGGGGCCGTTAACGCGCGCGATGTCGTCGTCAAGGGCGAGGCCGAGCTTCTCCAGCATGGAGCGGGCGGAGTCGGGGGTCATGCCGTCGAGCTTGGGAACGGCGATGGAGGCGGGGCCGGAGGAGACGGTGGCGGTGACGGTGGCGCCTTCGCGCAGGCGCGAGCCGGCGGGCGGGTCGGTCGCTAGCACGAGGTCGGCGGCGACAGAGTCGTTGGGCGTCTTGTCGCCCATCCTGAGGGTGAGCTTCGCGCGCTCCAGGGAGCTGCGGGCGTCGGAGAAGGCGAGGTTCTTCACCGAGGGGACGCTCACGAGGCGAGGGCGGTTGAGGTTCAGGACGAAGTAGACGGCGAGGAGGCTGACGGCGATGCAGGCGACGAGGGCGAGGCCGATGGAGGCCCAGGCGGGCACGTCGCGCTCGGGCTTGCCGTAGTCCGCGTCGTCGTCCTCGCGGATGGCCGACATCTTCGGGGCGACCCTGCCGGGGGTCGCGGCCTTGGGGGTTCCCGTGGCGGCGGCCTTGACGGGGGGCGCGGCCGCCGCGACGGGACGGAGGGGCCAGCTCAGGGTGCGACCGAAGCGGAGGGCGTCTTGAACGAGGCGCAGGTCGTTCGCGAGCTCGCCCGCGGTGGCGTAGCGCGCCTCGGGCTCCTTGGCCATCGCCTTGGCGACGATCTCGTCCAGCACGACGGGCACGCTGGCGTTGAAGCCGCGCACGCGAGGCGTGGGGTCGGTGCTGTGGCGCATCGCGGTGGCGAGGGGGGTGTCGCCGACGTAGGGCTTGCGACCGGTGAGGAGCTCGAAGAGGAGGACGCCGACGGCGTAGACGTCGCTGCGCAGGCTTGGCATCGCGCCCTTGCCGACCTCGGGGGCGAGGGCATGGGCGAGGGAGGGGAGGACCATCGCGCCCGCGGTGGGGCTCGCGCCGTAGGCCTCCCAAAGGCCGCCCATCTGGAGCCGGACCTCACCGTCGACCATGAGACAGGCGGTGTCGGGGCCGACGTCGCCGTGGACGATGCCCGCCTTGTGGAAGGCGTCGAGGCCGCGCGAGACGGAGAGGGCGGCGGCGACCGCGACGGGCACGGAAAAGGGGGCGAGCTTGCGAATGCGGTCGGCGAGGGCAGGGGCCTGGGTCCATTCGCCGACGATGTAGGCCTGACCCTCGTGACGATCGAGCTCTAGGAGGCGCTCGACGTTCGGGTGGACGATGGGCACGACCTTCCGCACGGCGCGGTCGAGGGCGGCGAGGAACTCCGACTGGCCATCGAACGGAGCGCGGACGAGACGGAGCGAGGCGTCGCGCCCGGTGATGCGGTCCTTGGCGCGCAAGAGGGTGAAGACAGGTCCCTCGGAGACGACGGCGCTGACCTCGAATCGACCGGCGAGAACGCTGCCGATCACGTCGGGGTTTCCTTCTCGGGCACGAAGGCGAGGACGACCGCCCCGGCGAGGACGACGAGGGCGAGGGCTCGGACGGGCGCGGCGTCGGCCTTGACCGCCCAGTCGGCGGCGGTCCCACTCATGGACGCGAGGGCCGCGCCTCCCCAGCCGACGACGAGGAGCGCGACCACGAGGGCGGTGAGGGCGGCGCGCAGATTCGTCATGGGCGGGTCAGAGCGCGCCGGACCTCGTCCTCGGGCACGTTCGTGACGAGTTTACATTCTCCGACGTGAGTCAATAGGCTGAACGCCAGCGCGCCGCCCACGGCCTTCTTATCGCCGCGCATGGCGGCGAGCATGGGCTCAATGTCGTGGACGACGGCGTGGGCGATGGGCAGGCCGTGGGCTTCGAGCACGGCGCGGACCCTCTTCGCGGTTCCGAGGGCGGTGACGCCGAGGCGTTCGCCAAGATCGGCTTCGACGGCCATGCCCACCGCGATGGCTTCGCCGTGCAGTATAGGGCCGTAGCCGGTAAGGCGCTCGATCGCGTGGCCGACGGTGTGGCCGTAGTTCAGGATCGCCCGCCGACCGGTGGTCTCGTGCTCGTCCTCCTCGACCACCTGGGCCTTGAGGGCGACGCAGCGCATGACGTCCAAAGGAGCGTCGAGGAGGGGCGCGTCCATGATGAGGCCGTATTTCAGGACCTCGGCCATGCCGTTCGTGCGCTGGCGCGGCGGGAGGGTGGCGAGGGCGTCCAGGGGCAGGCGCACCTCGATTGGGGGCCAGAAGGCGCCCGCGAGGTTCTTTCCTTCGGGGAGGTCGATCGCGACCTTCCCGCCGACGCTGGAGTCGACCATCGCGAGGAGCGTGGTGGGGATCTGAAGCAGTGGGACGCCTCTCATGTAGGCGGCGGCGACAAAGCCCGCAAGGTCGCCTACGACGCCCCCGCCCAGGGCGACGACGGTCGTCCGCCGCGACGCGCCGGAGCGGGCGAGCCAGCCGAGGGCGTCGCCGAAGGCCGCGAGGCTCTTGGTCCCCTCGCCCGGGGGGAGGACGAGGGTGGGCACTACAGGCATGGGGCAGACGGCGGCGACGTTCGCGTCGGTGAGGATACGGCAGTCGCTCGGGAGGTTTCTTAGGGCTTCGGCAAGGTTCGTCTCGACGACCTTGTAGGAGCCTTCGGAGTGGCGGACAGTCACCGGGAGACCGCCTTGAGGATCGCTTCGGTGGTCTCTTCCGTCGAGAGGCCATCGACCACCACGGAGACGTCGGCCTGGCCGTAGAGCGCTTCCCTTCCGGCCAGGATCTCCTCGACGCGGCCGTGCCAGTCGTCGGCGAGCAGGAGCGGACGGCGGTAGCGGGTGCGCTCTAGCCGCCCGAGGAGCGTGGCGAGCGAGGCTTGGAGGTAGATGGTCGTGCCGAGCCTTCGCAGTTCGTTCCAGTTCTCCGGGCGGAGGACGGTGCCGCCGCCAGTTGCGAGGACGAGGGCGCCGGGCTGGAGGCCACGCAGGACGCTCGTCTCGTGGTCGCGGAAGGCGGGCTCGCCGTAGAGCCGGAAGATCTGGGGGATCGGACGGCCCAGCCGGTGGACGAGGAGGGTATCAGTGTCGGTGAAGTCGCGTCCGGCCCGCTCGGCCAGCAGGCGACCGATGGACGACTTGCCAGCGCCCATCATGCCGACCAGAATCCACGTGCGCTCCATCCTAAAAACGGAGGGTGGTCGGGCGCGTTCGCGACCGGCCACCCCCTCCTCTATCGTTTACGTCCGACTAGGGACCGGTGTTCTGGCCAGGGCTACCGGTCTCGTCCTCGTCCACGATCGTCGGGGTGACGAAGATGAGGAGTTCACTGGTCGCTTTGGTCTTGCCGTTGGTGCGGAAGAACTGGCCGATGATCGGCAACTCGCTTAGTACGGGAACGCGGTTGACGGAGTTATCCTCGTTCTTGCTCGTGAGACCGCCGAGCACCATGGTCTCGCCGTTGCGCACGCGGGCCACGACGGCAAGCCGCTGGTTCGTCTGGTTGGGGATCGACTCACCGTTGGGTCCCGTCGAGGTGCCAACAAAGGCGGAGATTTGCGGCGCGAGGTACAGGGTGATCGTGTTATCGTCGTTGATTCGAGGCGCGACGCTCAGGGAGGTCTCCGCAGTGAGCGCGAAGGGATTAGCGGTGTTCAGAATGGCGCCGTTCGTCAGTGACACCTGGTTGATAAAGATGTACTGGGTGACCGAGGCGGCGATCTGCGCGGGCTGGTTGTTCATCGTCCGAACGATCGGCGCGCTGACGACCTTGCCGCGTCCCTCGACGAGCGAGGCGCGGAGGCGTCCGGTGACGTTCCCCGACGCATAGTTGAGGAACACGGGGTCGCCGGAGCGGGCGAAGGCGCCAGGTCGGGTGCCAGTGAAGATCGTGCCGCGCTGGTACAGGAACTCCGTTCCGAACGTGCGGTCGATCGTCTCGGTCGTCGTGATGAACTCGACCTTGATGAGCACTTGGCGAGGCGCATTGTCGAAGAGGCCGATGCGCGTTTGGAGTTCTTGGATCGCCTCCTCGGTTCCCTCGACGACCAGGCTGTTGTCGGTCGGATCGTACGAGATGAAGTTGATTCCCTCGGGCACGAGGCCTTGGCCCCCAACGAGGCTCACGTTGCCACCCTGGCCTCCCGCCCCCTGTCCCCCAACGCCGGCACCACCCTGACCGCCGCCGCCAAAGCCGGCACCCCCGCCGCCGCCGCCAAAGCCGCCGAGCTGACCGGCCGACTCGCTGCCGCCGGGAACGGCAATCTGGTTGCTCGATTCGCTGTTGGGGAGCGAGCCGGAGCGGCTCGGTGTGGCGCCCATGGGCTGGAACTGCTGGGAGTACCCGTTGCTCGCCATCTGGCTTCGGGCATTGAAGAGTCGATTCGAGTCGGGCTTGACGACTTCGTTGAAGCGATTGAGCCTTTCGAAGCCGCGGGTGTCGCTGAACTCCTGGTTGTACTTCAGCATATCCGCGACGGCGCCAGCGTCCGCCTTGAGGATGCGGATCTTCCGCACGACAGTCATCGATCTGCCCGGCTTCGAAGGAAGCGGATCGGGGACAGGGACGGGGCGCCGGTGGCCGATGATGAACACCCCGTGCTCGTCGCGGCGGAACTCAGCGCCTGCCGCTTGGCAGATGTACCGGATCATCTCCTCGGGAGCCACATCGCTGATCTCCAGCGTGATCTTCCCGAACGGCTCGGTGGAGGGCTCCACGACGAACTGCAGCCCAGTCTTGCTCGTAAGCGTGCGGGTCGCGAGCATCATGTCCGCGTCCTTCAGCTTCATCGATACCTTGGAGGCGCCTTCCTGCGCCCCGGCGAGCGCCGACGCCGCGACGATGCACGCTGCGAGCGTGGACAACGCCGCTCCTCTTCCCCAGTTCATCCTCATCTTTTTTTCCTCAAACCCTCTGAATACGATGCTTACCCCAACTCTAGCGCCCGAAGCCGCCGCCACCGCCACTGAGGCCGCCGCCACCGCCGAGGCCGCCGCCTCCGCCGAAGCCACCACCGCCGCCGCCGAAGCCACCGCCGCCGCCGAGACCACCGCCGCCGCCGCCGCCAAAGCCACCGCCGCCGCCGCTACCGCCGGTCGAGAGGGGCGGGGGCGTGTTGTTCACCGTCGAGATCTCGGGGCGCAGGCCGAAGTTCTGGCTTCCCTTCTCGGGCGAGAGGAGCTGCGCGATGAACTGAGGGTCGGCGTACCGGATCTTGATCTTGCGGCGAACCTTGTTAGTAATCTGAACACCGCCTGTTTCGGGGGTGCCCGAAGTGGGCTGCGGGTCTTCCCGCTTGACGATCTGGTAGACGCCGCCCTCGATGCGGTAGGTCGCGTCGACCTGGCGGGTGATGTTCTGCAGCGCCGTCTCGAACGGCACGTTGCGCAGGCTCACCGTGATAGGGCCTTGGACGTCGCCCGCGATGGTGTAGCTGACGCCGACGCTCTTGAAGAGCGAGCGCAACGCTTCGCGGACGTCGGCCTGCTGGAACTCCAGCGAGGGAATGATCTGGCCGCCGACGTCGTTCTGGCCGAACGCGGCGGTCGGGGCGCCGGCGATCAGCAGCACACCGAGCGCGGCACCGAAGGCGAATCTCATGGTCTTGGTCATTGTCGTTCTCCGTACATACGTTCTGAAGCGTGGCCGTATCCAGCGGTACGGCGATTTGCGTTATCGGTCGCCTGCCCGGAGAGCGTCACTTTCCGCTGCCCGCCCCACCGCCGGCGTCTCCCGAAGGCCCGCCGGGATAGCCGCCCGGGGACCCACCCGGATAGCCGCCGGGAGCGCCTCCGGGGAAGCCGCCGGGAGCATTGCCGCCCCCGCCCGCGGCAGCCGTTCCGTTGCGCGGCGTCTCCAACCGAACCACGATCTGGGTAGGCCGGACGTTGCCAGAGCGCCGAAGCACGGCCTTATCCGTGTCGATGGAGACGACGCGCCAAGGGCTGTTCGGGATCTGGGAACCCGGCGTGACGATCTCCGGCAACCGTCCTTCCTCCTCGTAGATCGCGAGGATCGAGTCGCCGACGACGATGCCGGAGAGACGCCGATAGGGCTGCGGCTCCGGCGGCGTGACCTCGTACTCGACATCGGGCTTCTTCGTCACCTGGGTGCTGAAGCCCGCGTTGCTCCCAAAAACCCGCTCGGTTAGCTGGGTGCCCTCGAAGATCCGCTCGTCGGCGGTGAGCGCGAAGGGATCGGGCCGCACCGTTCCAAAAGAACCCGCTTGGTCGCGCACGGCAACGAGCTTCGCCAGCTTCTTGCCGTCGGGATCGGGAGTGACGGCGAGGCCCGCAGAGGAACTTGGCACGAAGGGCTTGCGCTCGATGGAGACGCCTGCGGGGAACGCGGCGGGCGGGTCCATCGCACCCGTGAGATTACAGCCCGAAAGGGCGGCGGCGAGCGTGCCTGCGGCCATCGCCTTGAGGTTCGTCTTGACCATGCTCATGTTTCAGGCTCCTCCCGGTCGACCCATGCCCGACGACGCACCTGGCAGTCCGCGCGCTGCACCCGTTGCGCCTCCGACGGTCGCCGACGGGGCGGCGGGAGCCGGGAAGATCTCCTTTCCGCGGATGAATCCCACGATGGAGAGATTGTAGGTGCCGGTGAGATTGGGCGACGTGCCGGTGATCGCAAGGCCGTCCGCGACCGCCAAGTAGCGGGGCATGTCCTTGTAGGCGCGCACGTTGGCCATGATCTGCGCGTAGGTTCCGGCGACGGTCACGGGGCCGAGGTCGAGGATCACCACCGGAAACTTGAGCGTGGTCGGATAGTTGTAGTAGTCCGCGAGAACGTCGGCGCCGGACTCGTCGGTGCTGGCCACGTCGCGGATGCGAGGACCGCTCACGACCTTGATGCCGCCCTTCTTGATCTGGCTGTTGACCGCCTTCTGGATGGAGTCGCGGTACTTCTGCGTGTCGACGGTCAGCTGATAGGGATTGACCGCGAGGCTGATGCCGCCGCGGCTGACGTCCGTCTCGGGGGTTCGAGTCGCCACGTAGCCGTTCCACGTGTTGGCCTTCGCCTGCACGATCTCCTTGGCCTTGGCCACGCGCCTCCTGGCCCTGGGCATCTTGTCGGCCTCGGTCTGGAGGAGCGCGCGGTAGTCGTCGTAGTACTTCGCCTCAGCGAGGGTCGGCAACGTCTGGTGGAAGATCGCGAACGACAGGATGCCGAAAGCGACGCTGACCGCCATGATGATAATGGTCCAAAAGCTCAGCTTCATCGTCGTTCTCCTCTAGTCTGCCCTGCCCGGAAGGCCAGAAGCTCCCCCGCCTGGCGCCGGCACGCCCGCCGGGAGGCCGAGAGGCGCTCCCGGCACGCCCGCGCCACCCCCCGTCCCGCCGCCGGTACGGAGCGTGTCGAGGGCGAGCGGAACCTGCAGGTTCCGCGCGACCACCATGACGATCTGGACGACCGAGGCGCTGGGCAGAGGGCCGCGCTGCTCGTTCGTGCCCGAGCCATAGGCGCCGGTCGCGAGATAGCCCGTCGGAGCGGCGGCGGCCTGCGCCTGGAAGTAGGCGAGGCGCTCAAGGCCGTCGTCGGGAACCGGCGCCTCGTTGACCTTCCGAATCTTGCCCACCTGGTCACCCTCGACGAGCGCCGGAACCTGCGGATCGTCGAACTGGTAGCCCGTGCGCGATATCGTCGTGGCGTCCTTGAAGCGCATGAGCGCGAGCATCAGGTCGGCGTAGCGCTGGTACCCCGAGAGCGTCCCGACGAGTGTGACCTGCGACTCGGTGGCGGAGATTGGCGTGGCGGTGATGGTCTGCAGCCGGTAGTAGGGTGGGATGTAGCGCTTGATGTCGTCGTACAGCTTCGGATAGACCCCGTTGTGGTCGATCATGGCCTGCGCGAGCTGGGCGTTGCGAATCACGTCCGCGGCCTGCGCGATAATCGTGTCGGCCGATTTGGAGGTGGCGTCGGCGTTCGCGACCTCTTGCTCGAGGTCGTGGATGCCCTGCTTGGACGTCTCGAGCTTGGCTTTGGGGATGAACGTCAGGGCGGCATAGCCGCCAATCGACGAGAGAACGATGAGAGCCGCGACGACCGCCGCGGTCCTGCCGGCCCGCGACTTCTTCTCGGTGGTTGGTAGTAGGTTGAGCTTCATCCCGGCGCTTTAGTCGAAAAAGATGTGGAGGCCGTTGCCGATGGCGATGGCGAACTCGTCCCGGTGCTCTTCGAGGAACCCCGGGGCGACCTTCTTCATGTTGCTAGTAAGACGACGAAGGGGGTCGTAAGCGTCACACTCGATTCCCAGCGAACGGCTGAGGAACGTCGACAGGCCCTTGAGCTTCGCGCCGCCGCCGGTGAGATAGATCGTTTCGACGTCGCCACCGCGGCTGCGGAAGTAGTCGATGGAGCGCCGGACCTCGCCGATGAACTCTTCGAGCACGGGCAGGACGGCGGCGACGAGCGGATCGTCGGCCACGGGCGCGGGGGTCGCGTCGTACACGGGCGTGACGGCGTACGGGTCGGTTACGGGCGCCGGAGGGATGTCGTCCGGGTCGGCATCGAGCGAAGCGGGGGTGCCGTAGTCGAGCGGATCGGCGTCGAGCGGCGCGGGCGTTCCGTAGGCGTTCGGCGCGGGCGCGTTCGGGTCGTACGCGGGCACGTCGTCGGCGAAGGGGTTGAACTGCGAGAACTCCTGGGTCGCTCCCGCTCCGCCCGCGCTGCCGAAGTCACCTCCGCCGCCGAAATCGGCTCCGCCGAATCCGTTGTCGAAGGGATTCGGGGCGGCGAGTCGATCGGCGATGTCGTCGGGGATGACGAGGCGGTCGCGCTTGGCCGCCTCGGCCTCCTCCATGCCCATGCCCATCGCGTCGGCGATGGCGCGGGTGAATATCTCGCCGCCCATCGGCACCTGCCGGGGCATCAGGAGCTTCGCGCCGTGGTAGATGTTGATCGACGTGGTCTTGTGGCCGACCTCGACGAGGCAGGTGGTGCGCTCGCCGGATACGTCGTCGTAGTTCTGGCGCATCGTCCGGGCGAGGCTCAGGGGCTCCACGTCGATGGCCTCGGTGCTCTTGCCCGCGCGCTTGGTGGCCTGGAGCACGGTGTCGACGGCGGACTGGGGCGCGATGGCCATCACGACGTCCATGTTCTGCGCGTTGTCGTCCTCGCCGCCCAGCGCCTTGAAGTCGGACACGATGGTCGACTCGGCGAAGGGGATGTTGCGGTTGATCTCCCACTGCATGTGGTCCTTCAGCTCCGCGGGGTTCATCTTGGGCACCTCGAGGGTGCGCACGAGGACGCTGGCCTGGCCCGCAAGGGTCACGACCGCGAAGCCGGTGGTCGCGCCGGAGTCGGCGATGGCCTTCTTGAGCGCGTCGCCGACGGCGTCGGGGTTGAAGATCCCGGTGTGGTCGACCGCACCGTCAGGCGTGTCGGCGATGCCAAGGGCGGTTACGACGGGCTCCTTGCCTTGGGTCTTGATCTCACAGACCTTGATCTTGGAGGAGCCGATGTCGATTCCGAGGACGCTGCTGAGCTTTTTGGCCATGGGTGGTCGGGAATCCCTTTCCGCGCTGAGGGACCCATCTTATCAGAGGGTCCGGGGAACTGTCAACGTCGGTCCAAAGGTTTCGGGTGGTTCGAAGGTCCCTTTTTCCGGTTTGCGGGAACTTTCGCGTCCAGAGTTACGGATAAGGGGCTTTTCGTCGTCGATGGTTTCTTTTCGATCATTGACGGGAGAGGAGAGTCAAGCCCCACCCCGCTCGTCCAGGGAAGGATTCTGCGACCTTTAGCCTTTTAGTCCCCCTGCCGCGAGGCCTACCGAAGGAGGCACAGAGAGCAGCGTGGGAAGCTCGCCGGCGACTCAGGCTTGATCCGATCCAGATCGCGATGCCGCCTTCCCTCTTCCCCGAAGGGAATAGGGAAGGCGGGTTACTTCGCGGACGGCATGAACTGCGGCGCGATCGTCTGGAAGTAGAGGTCCGGCTGGCCGCCTCGCGTGGAGACGTAGAACAGCCAGGTGAGCGGCGGGCGCGGCTCGCCCGGGAAGGTGAACGGATCGAGGAACGCGGTGACCGCGCTGTCGTTCACCGCCTCGTCCACCGCGATCGGGGCCTCCTCTTTCTCCAGGACGAACGAGGGGGTTCCGTTGACCACGATGTTCGGCACGGGGGCATTCGTGGCCTCGTTCACGCCGTAGTACTCGATCCTCATCGGACGGTCCTCGTCTTCCGCCTGGAAGTAAAGACGCCCGTTCGCCGGGTCGGCCTGGAAGGCGTTGATGGGCTTGCCGTCGTAGGCCGTCACCCTGAGGCCCAGCACCTGCCCCCTGGCGTCGGTCCCGATGCGCGTGGGAAGGCGGATGCCGATGCGCATGGAGGTCGAGTACGGGCGGGCCGTGACCCCACCGCCCGCCGCTCCGCGCCCGTAGGCGAAGAAGTAGCGGTCGCTGTGGAGCTGGTTGCCCGTGGGGGTCGGGGCGGGCGCGTTGCCCGCCGAGGGGTTCTGAAGGACCACGGGATTCTTGAACCAGTAGTACGGGGCGACCACGTTGTGGCCGTCGTCGTACTGGGCCACGAGCCGGTCGTCGAACAGCCCGTTGACCGCGCTGTAGGAGGCCGTGCCGCCGGGCGTGACCCGGAGGAACGTGGGCTGGTAGGTGATGCGGATCTCCGCGTTTCGGTTCGGCGCCGCGCCGGCGAACCGGACGATGCCCAGCTCGGGATCGATGTACGCCTTGCCGCCGAGGCGGGAGTCGCAGACGATCAGGCCGCTCTGACGGTCAACCTGGGCGGTTTCGCGCACCAGAAGGTCGGTGGCGATCGGAACGCCGGCGGCGTCTACGTTCGTCGGCAGGTACTGCACGAGCGGCGACGTAGGCTGGCTGGCGTCCAGGATCCCGCGCAGGAAGCCCGAGCGATCCCACACCACGCCGCGCGAGCGGTAGACGCCGTCGCCCTCGCTGGAGAGGCGCTCCTTCGTCTGGACGGGAAGGGGCAGGAAGGGGCTGCCCGCCTTCGCGTACTCCGCCGTTCGTCCGGAGGCGTCGACGAGATGCAGGGCACCCGGATCGGTGACGCTGGCCGCGTAGTTGCGGTCGGTCGCGTCGCTCGTGACGGGACGGCCCAATCGCAGTCGTCCGAGGTAGACCTCGGCGTTCGAGCGTCCGCGCAGCTTGCCCGCGAAGCTCATCTCGACGATGGCGTTCCCGAAGGTGCGGTCGAACTGCTTGCGCGCGGTCGCGCTGGGCGAGAAGACCGACGAGAAGCCCTCGCCGAAGTCAAGCGCGACGGGATTCGCGAACCTCTCGCCGCCCACGCGGAGGCGGTCGGCGGTGATGCCGCTCCGTCCGGCGCTCGTCTCCGAGTAGAAGAGGAACGCGGTGTTGTCGTCGGTCATCGTCACCACGGAAGGCTTGCCCTTCGCGGTCGCAGGGTCGCTCGTCGCACGGATGATCGGGCCGCTGATCGCGGGCGTGCCGTTGTTGCCCACGGTGACGGTGGTCAGGAAGACCTTCGAGGCGGCGAGCCGTCCCGTGCCGGTCGAGACCTGAGCGTCGCCGACGAATCCCATGTAGACGGGGATGGTCGATCCGCCCTCTTGGAAGGAGAACGTGCTCGACGTGCTCCGAGCGGCGAAGCTCGGCGAACCGAACCGCGCGGTGCCGGGCACGAGGGCGTTTCCGTCCCCCATGAGGGTGGGGACGCTGCCCTCCAAGGGGAAGGAGAGGTCGTTCTTCTGGATCCAGCTCTTCGCGGTGGCCGGGGCGAACTGGGTGAGGTCCCAGAGGGGCGGATCGAAGGCGGTCGCGCCACTTGAGAGGCCGGTGATCGGCGCGTTGTTGCGGAGCCCGCCCAGGAAGATCCGGGTGGGGTTGACGCCCGCAGGAACGGCAGCGGTTGGATTACCCGCGCCACGATCGCTCTCCCAGGCGACGATGAGGCCGCCGGTCGAGGTCCGCAGCGCGGCGGGCGCCGAGTTGCGGAAGGTGGCCGGCCGAGTCCGGTTCGCCTGGTTGTCGTAGGGATCGGAACCGGCGCTGTTCGAGAACGGCACGTACGGGAAGCCGGTCGGATCGTCCAGCACACCCGCGGCGTTCGGCGTGTTCCGGTTCGTCATCCGGGTCTCGCGGACCTTGAAGGTCATCGTGATCGGGTCGGAGTACGCCTCGTAGTAGCCGTTCGCGTATTGGAGAACCTCGTTGTTCCCTGGAACGGTGAAACCGCCCATAGTGAAGTTTGGATTATCCTCGATGACGCGGAGCTGCGTGGCGTAGTTGCCTACCGGGAAGCCAAGGGGCACCGACACGCCGACCTTAGGCACCGCCGTTGGGTAGAGCGTGTTCAGGCGGAGAGCGGTCGAGCCGTTGACCGCGATGACGTTGCCCGAAAGGGCGGTGCTCGGGTCCACGACCTTGCGGGTCGTGAGGTCGAACTTCACGTTCGGGTTGGCCCGCGGATAGGGGTTGACGACCAGCTCGGTCGCGACGCGGTCGGTGACGCGCGGCTTGGGCAGGATCTGCTGGTTGTAGAACGGGAGGTTAGGATTCGTCTGGTTGGGATTCGGCGGCGAGAAGACGCTGTCGAAGTTGGTCCAGAGACTGTTGCGCTTGACGCCACCCGGTCCGGAGATCAGCGAGGTCAAATAGGCGAGCGGATCGTTGTCCGCGGTGGTGAGGTCCCAGGGCCGCGTGTTGGTTGCACTCTGGCTACCGAGCGGCGACGTCTCGTTCGTTCCCAGCGCGAGGCGCAGGTTGCTCAGGTTGACG
>CAXTOO010000010.1:0-11236 GCA_964245875.1 uncultured Fimbriimonas sp.
ACTTGGCGGTGCCGATCCAGCCCAGCTTCGACCACAGCTCGCACCCCGGCGCGAGCATCTCTCCGGTAGGGTCTTTCGCCGGATCGTCGTCCGAAAGTCTTCGGCGGAGCGCTCCCTCATGCACACGCAGGCTTCCGGCGTTCCGATGCGACCGAGCCTCGTCTTGCTCAGCAGGCGCATCCCGGCCAGGGACGATATTGCCTTGCGCGGCTCGAACCTCGGCCCTCAACCCTGCGTGTCGAGTCCAGGCAGACCTTCGTTCCCCCCACCGTACCGCTGTCGCTTTGCGGTCGTCGACTCCTAATGCCACTTCCTAGTCCGGCATCGCGGTCCAGACCGATCGTCCGGCGAGGTCGTTCAAGAAAGGATCGGCGATGCGCAAAAGAACGGCGAGCGTCGCTGACGGTGTACCCTTTCGACGTGGCCGCGGTTCGGATCGAAGTCGAAGGGAGAGTCCAAGGCGTCGGCTTCCGGACGTTCGTCTGTCGCCGCGCCGCCCTGTTCGGCGTGTCCGGAAGGGTCTGGAACCGATCCGACGGCGTCGTCGAGGCCCTCGCCGTTCACCCCGAACCCGGCACGTTGGAAGCGTTCGCGAACGCCCTGGAAACGGGGCCGGGAAGGGTGCGCACCGTCCGTTCCTTCCTAACCCCTGAGCCGGAGATAGAGCCCTCCGGCTTCAGCATCGCGCCTACAGTCTGACCGACCGGCCCCGTACCGCCGACTCGTAGATCGCTTCGATGATGCGGACGTCCCGCAGGCCTTCCTCGCCGGGCGCGAGGAAGGGCTTGCCTCCCGTGACCGCCTCCGAGAACGCATCCAACTCGCCCACGAACTGGTCTGGCACGGTCGCATCGACGGCCAGGGGACCGCTGAAGCGGTGACCCTCGTAGGGCGTCGCCGGACTCGCGACGATCTTGTCCCGGTCGCCGATGGCCTCGTACCGGTTCTCCCCAGAGCGCCACGAGTAGCCGCTCGTGCCGGTCCCGACGAGTCCGGAAGGAAAGCGGAGGGTGAAGTGGACGGTGTCCTCCACCTCCTTGAAGCGGGGATCGTTCTTCGGGTTGGAGATCTCCGCCCGCACCTCGGTCGGTTCCTCGCCCGATAGGTAGCGCATGGCGTTGAGCGAGTAGATGCCGATGTCCATCATCGACCCGCCGCCGGAGAGCTTCCGCTCGGTGCGCCACTGGCCCGTCCCGATGCTGAAGCCGTGGTCGCTTGTGACGCTTCGGAGACTGCCAAGACGGCCTTCGCGGATCGCCGCGATCGCCGCGACGTTATTCCGCTCGTACCGAGATCGGTAGCCGATCCCCAGCAGTCGTCCGGCCTTGCGGCACGCCTCGATCATCGCTCGGCAGTCACCCTCGGTCGGCGCCATCGGCTTTTCGCAGAACACGTGCTTGCCGGCCGCCGCGGCGGCCTCTACGAACCGCCGGTGCGTTCCCGGCGGCGTCACGACGTAGACCACCTGGATACGAGGATCGTCCTTCAGCTTCGGTATGTCCTCGTACGAGTAGACCTCCTTTTGATCGATGCCGTACTGCCCCGCCACGCGCGCCGCCTTTCCGGGCGTGCCGCTCACCAGGCCGACGAGGCGGGAACGTCGACAGCGCGCGAAGGCAGGCAGCATCTGGCCTTGGGCGTAGCCGCCCAGACCCATAACCGCCCACCCAACCGTTTGTTCGGGTGCGAGGCGCAGGACGGGACTGAACGCGGCCGCCCCGGCGGCCTGGAGGACGTGGCGTCGACTGATCTCCATCGGAGCCTCTTGGCGCATGAGGCATGGGACGGGTTCCCGCTAGGGTGGACAGCTCGCCTCTATCACCGCTCCAGTAACGAAACTCATCAAGCTTTCCGCAATTAAGGCGAACAAAGGACCGATTTTCGGGCTATGGTTAATGAAGCCCTGCGGAATCGCGTTCGGCTACCCCTACTGTGAGACCATGGCCGTTACTCTGCGCGACATCGCCAAGAGCCTGAATCTTTCGCACGCGACGGTTTCGTTCGTTCTGAACGAACGGCTCGATGTGGCGATCCCCGACACCACGCGCCAGCGCGTCTTCGTCCGCGCCCGAGAGATGGGCTATCGCCCGAACCGTGCGGCCCGCGCACTGGTCATGGGCCGGACCCAGATGATCGCACTCGCGTCGCCCGGCGTCCACCGCGCGCCCTACGGCGAACTGTTCGAGCGGTTCGTGGCCGCCGCCCGTCTCTCAGGGTACGAGACGCTCCATATGGGCCTGGAGAATCCCATCGACTGGGCGGTGGACGGCGTCCTCCAGATCGACGCTCCCCGAGACCTCGCCCGGGCGGAAGGGCTTCCCACCCTGCGGCTCGACCTCACCGGCATGGACCCCGACGCCGACGTCCGCTTTGACGCCGTGGACGCCGCGAGGATCGCCGCCATACATCTGCGTGATCAGGGCTCGAAGAACATCGCCCTGCTCGCGTCGTCCCGCGCCCTTGCCGCGCCGCACGGGGCGGCCACCGGATATCGGGAGGCCACAAACGGCCACAATCCGATGCTCGTCGCCGCGCTGGAAGACGACGCTCCGGTCTACGTGGATGCGTTGGCCCGCACTCTCCGCGCCGGAAACCGGCCGGACGGCATCGTCGCCGTTGGCACCTCGGCTGCCATCGGTGCCATCCGCGCCCTTGCAGACGCCGGTCTGCGCGTCCCCCACGACTGCCGTCTCGTCGCCGTCGACGGCGACGGCACCCTAGGTTGCCTCGTGCCGTCCGTCACCGCCGTCGAGGCGCCCCTCGCCGATCTGGCGGTCGACGCCGCCGAGGCGCTCTTCCTCACGCTGCGCCCGAAAGCCACCGGCATGATTGGCCCGAGGGTCAGACAGGGGGTGTTGGTCGAGAGAGAATCCAGTCGATAGAGCTACTCACCGGTCGACTTCGGGAACTTCACCTCGGCCACCGTCCAGCCGAGATCGTTCCGCATCGAGAACCGTCCGCCCAGTGCGCGCGCGAGGTTGTCCACGATCTTTAGGCCCAAGTGCGAGGCCACGGTGGGGTCGAATCCCTCGGGAAGAGGGTCGCCGTCGTTGCTCACCCACAGGGAGACCTCGGATTCGGGCGCCTCGATGGTGATGTGGACCTCGCCCTGGGTCTTCTCGTTGAAGCCGTGCTCAACCGCGTTTAGGATGAGCTCGTTCACCACCAGCGCCATCTGCGTCGCCTGGTTCATGCTCAGGGTCACGTCGTCGCCGCGCACCTTGAACGCGATCCGACGGTCGGGCGAGAGCAGGGAAGACTGTTGGTGGTGGATCAGCGTCTCAGCGATGGACACCAGTCCGACATGGTCTAGGTCCTCGCGCGACAGCAGATCGTGGACGCTCGCGATCGCGAGGATGCGCGACAGCGTGTCGTTCAGCGCCTCCTCCAGGGTCGTGTAGCGGCTCATCCTCATCTGAAGCCGCAGGAGCGAGGCGACCTGCTGCAGGTTGTTCTTCACCCGGTGGTGCATCTCCTGCATGAGGGTCGTGCGCACCTGGAGCTTGGCGTTCTCGATGGAGAACGCCGCCTGCTTCGCAAGGGTCTCCAGCGCCTTGATCTCGTCGGGCAGGAACTCGCGGATATCGGTCGTGTAGCAGCTCAGGACGCCGATGGGGCGGTCCTGCATCTTCATCGGGACGCAGATCATCGAGCGCAGCCCTTGCTCCGCCGCGAGGTCGTGCCCGATGTAGTCCGGCTCGCTCTGCACGTCCTTGACGATCTGCGGCTTGTTCTCCTCCAGCGCGCGACCCGCGATCGATTCGCCCAGCTTGATCGCCCGCTTGCGCTGGTACGCCTTCGCCGGAGCCTGGGTCGCCCGCAGCACCAGCTCGCCTCGCGTTTCGTCGAGGAGCCGTACCGTGCAGACCTTGAAGTTGAACTGCTGCGCCGTCAGGTTCACCAGAAGCTGCAGGATCTCCTCAAGGTAGGGACTCTGCGCGATCGTGCGCGTTACCTCGCTCAGGGCGCCCAGGCGGTTGCTCTTGTTGCCCGAGCGGAACGCATGGTCGTAGCCCGCGACCATCGCGCCGGCCGTGTCGGCCAGCGACTCCATCGTCGTCTTCTCCTCGTCGGTGGGACTCCAAGGACTGCCTCTGCGAAGCAACAGGATCCCGGTCGGTCCATTCTCCTCGTTCCGCAGGGGCAAGGCGGCGATCGCCTCGCAGTCCGGGTAGTCGTAGCCTGGGTACCGCACGAAGCGCGGATCGTCCTGGGCGTGGTTCGCCACGTAGACCGCGGCGTTCTCGCCCATCGCGACGCCGCACAGACCGATGCCTTTGCCGAGCCTCACCCGCCCCACGAGGTCCGGCACGACCGTGCTGGCGCGCAGGGCAAGCCGCTCGTCGCCTTCCTTCATCAAGAGGTCGACCGAATCGGCCTCGGTCAGCCGAGCGACCGCGTGGACGATCTCGATCAGCACGTCCTGGGGGCGGCCCGCCCGCCCCATGACCCTCAGAAGATCTAAGGAGGCGCTCATTCCTCGTCTTCCAGGGCGTACTCGCCGAACGGCCCGATCGCCGTCGTGCTCACCTTCGATTCGAGAAGAATGCGCGATGCGAGCGCCACGATCCCCTCGTTCGTCACCGCGTCGATCTTGCCCAGCGTCTCGTCGAGGGAGATGTCGCGTCCGTGGTTGAGCTCGTTGCGGCTCATCCGCATCATCCGCCCGCTCATCCCTTCGAGACCGAGGACCAGCCCGCCGCTGATGTTGCGCTTCGTCCGCGCCAGCTCGTCTGCCTCGAGGCCCCCTGCCATGATCCGGTCGAACTCCGTCCGCACGAGCTCCTGAACGAGCGGCCAGTGCTCGGGGCTGGTGCCGCCGTAGACCGTGTACGCCCCGCCCGCGCCGTAGCTCAGGCTGTATGAGCCCACCGAGTACGCGAGGCCTCGCTTTTCGCGGATCTCCTGGAAGATGCGCGACGACATCGAGCCACCCAGGGCCGAGTCCATCACCGTCATCGTGTAGAGCTCGTCGTCGTAGAGCGAGACTCCGTCCGTGCCGATGCAGAAGTGGACCTGCTCCACGTCCTTGCCTAGCTCTTCGTTCCGCGTTGCGCCGCCGGGCCGAGCGGGCTGGACGTCGCTCGTGCCCGAGGGGATCTTGCCCAGCGCCTTCTCCGCCGCCGCCCTCACTCGTTCCGGCTCCACGTTGCCCGCCACCGAGAGCACCACGTTCTCCGCCCGGTACCGACGCGCGAGGTAGTTCTGGATGTCGTCCCGCTCGAAGCCCGCCACCGACTCCGGCGTGCCGATGATCGGTCGCCCGAGCGGGTGGTCGCCCCAGCGATACTCCAGGTGAAGCTCGTGGACGTGGTCGCCGGGCTCGTCCTCGCTGCGCTTGATCTCCTCCAGCACCACGCCCTCCTCTCGCTTGAGTTCCTCGGGGTCGATGAGCGAGTGCAGCATCATGTCGGTGAGAACGTCGATCCCGTTCTCCGCGTCGTCCGCGAGCACGCGGCAGTAGTAGCACGTCGCCTCCTTGTCGGTGAACGCGTTGAGCTGCCCGCCCCGCCCCTCGATCGCCTCCGCGATCTCCTTGGCCGTTCGCGAGGTGGTGCCCTTGAAGAGCATGTGCTCGATTAGGTGCGTGATGCCCGCCTCCGCCTCGGTCTCGTGGCGCGAGCCGGTTTTGCACCACAGGCCTATGGCGGCCGACTTCACGTGGCCGACCGGCTCCACGAGCACGCGGACGCCGTTGTCGAGAACGAATTTTTGGATCATGTTCGGATTGTTGTGGCCCTGTAGCCGCGGGATGCACTCGTGCCCGCGCCGAGAAGAGGGTTCATGCTTCGGCGACGGAAGCGAGCTTGAGAGAGAGTGCGCCGAGGTTCTCGACGGAGACGGTGATCTCGTCCGCCCCCTCCAGGCGCAACTCGTCAGGAAGGTCGCAGAGCGGCCCCACGGCGATCACGTCGCCCTCGTGCAGGGTGCAGGAGCGCGAGGCAGCGGCGATCGCCTGGGCCACCGTGAAGGGAAGTTCCTCGACGTTGCCGCGCGCGCGATCCACGCTGTTCACCCGCGCCGCGACTTCCAGACGGTACGCCCGCCCAAACTCTTGGCTCACGAGGAAATCGTTCAGCTCGTCCGGCGTGGTGATGACCGGTCCCAAGGCGATGCCAAGGTCGTGCGAGCGACCGTGCAGCCCCTCGATCCGCGCCGCGCGGCGGTCGACGAGCGCGACCATGATCGAGAGTCCAAGCACCATGCCGTCGGCCTCATCCTCGTCCACGTCGTAACCGCCCGTCACCAACACGGCGGCGAGGTAGGGTTCGAACGAAAGCTCTCGAATCCTCTCCGGCACGTTCACGATCGTGCTCGCCCCGACGATGGCGGAGGGATTTCCGTAAAAGAACGCGGGCTCCTCGTCGATCTCGGTCGGCCTAGCAGGGAAGAACCGCAGCGAGCCCGGCTTGGGCACCGGCGAGAGCGGCCGCACGTCCTGAGGCATATGCTGCCCCGTCGCCTCTGCGCCGTCCGTCTCGTAGATCCGCCCGTTAAGCACGATCCCCGACCGCGCCGTTCCGGGGTCCTCCTTGAGCTCGAAGCGGAAGAGCTTCACTGAGCGGAGTCTACCTCCGGGCCACGTCACCCTTCCGCGTCTCGTTGCAGCGCGACGCCTTTGCACTCGGCCGGTACAGGAACGGGCGGAATGATGAAGGGGCCGAGGATTGGAGCAAGGCCTCCGATGCCGCTCGAAGCGTCGTGCAATCGATGCCATGATCCTCGCCCTCACGACGTCGGGAAAGAGTCCGAGCCGCTTCGCTGGAGCGACGAGCGCTACCTCGCGCTCGTCGTGTCCGGCGTCATCGAGGGAGGACGAGGCATCGAACCTATCGATGGCTAGATCGTGACCTCCATGCCCCAGGGAAAGCTGCACAACCTTCTTTTCATCGCTCTCCAGCAAGGGTTTCGCAAGATGGACCTTGGCGACATGATCATCGCGACGCAGGCCACGGTCGTCTTGCGGACAGGCGACGCCTACGACCCTGGGTTCGCCCTTCTCCGTCCTGAGCATCATTCCCAGGAACTGCCTGGGTCCGAGGACGTACTCTGGGGCATTGAGATCTCGGTCAGCAGCCGCTCCGTTGATCTCAACACCAAGAAGAAAGGCTACTCCGAAGCAGGTGTGCCGACATGCTGGGTCGTAGACACCCTCAAGCGAGGCGTGTGGGTTTTCTCGAACCCTGTCGAGGGGGAGCACCGCGGGGCCACCTTCGTCCCGGCAGGCGCTCCCGCCCCTGTCCCCGGGACTGACATCACCCTTGCCACGGATTCAGTCTTCCCGCGCTAACGATTCGGTCGACATCCTCTTTGCCGCTCTGCTCCGAATACAACGAGAGGGCACAGAGACGCCTCTCGGTCGTCCCCATGCCCCTGGGTTCGTAGCTGTTCATCGAACCCGATGGCGGAACCCTATCCCAGCGACGAGGGGCCAGGGTTGGTCGGTGCCGCCGTGCGCGTCGCGACGTGCTCGCGCGCCTTGGGCACCTCTTGCTCCAAGGCCGACAGGCCCGCTTCCCACCGCGCGCGCATCGGCTGGATGCCGCCGCCGCCGATGGCCACCACGCTCACGCCCACGATCGTTGCAAGGATCGCGTAGTAGAGTCCGTTCACCACCTCGGGCGCCACGCCGAGCTGGTTCAGTGCGGCGATCGCGCCGACAAACAAAATCGCCCCGCCTGCCACGTTCGCCAAGGCCGCGCCGTAGCTCAGGCCACCGAGCGTCGCCTTGACCAGATCCTTCGCCCCCGCCGCGATGCTCGCCGCGAGCACCACAATCACGATCGCCACGAACACGTTCGGAAGGTACGCGATCACCCGCGTCAGCAGATCGGAGATTGGATTCGGGCCGAACACGCCGAAGGCGAGCTGCAGCACGAAGAGGAACACCGTGTAGAACGCGAGCTTGCCAAGAATCTGGCTCGGGTGGTAGCCGCTCGCGGAGAGCGCCTGCTTTATGCCGCCGCGCTCCACGGCCCGGTCGAAGCCGACCTTCGTCAGAACCTTGTCCACGAGCTTGCCCAGGAAGGTCGAGAGGAAGTAGCCGACCACAAGGATGAGCAGGAACGCGATGAGGTTCGGGATGAACGCCAAGGTGACGGCAACGGCGTGCTCTACGCCCCCCGACACATTGTTGGTAGTGGTCTGTACTGTTTCCATTGCTGACACGCGGCACGACGCGATCTCTCGAAGGAGAACGTTCGACGGGACCCTGACCGCGCGAAGCGTCGCAGGGTTCCTGATGACGCGAAGGTCGTTGCGGAAGCCCGGCTTGGGTCATGGTCACATCTCGGCTTCTCTCATCCATGCGAGGCCTCGAGAGTCCATGTGGTTGACGAAATCGCCTGTCAGCGGGGTAGCGGCGTACCGCATTGCGTTCCGATGCCTTCCTTTTGCCCGCGCGGCTTACACGAGTGGGCCGTCAACCATCGGCATCGAAGATAGGGACTTAAGACCCAACCGAAAGACGCGGAAATCGAAACGGAAAATTTGTGTCGAACCCTGCTCTCGGAAAGTCTTGCAGGTATCCTATAACTTCCGCGCCCTACGCCGCCCAACCCATGCTGCCAAGTCCCGACATTCTGAACGAGTACCCCGAAGGCAAGTTCGTCCTCTCGAACCTCGCCGCCAAGCGCGCGAAGCAGCTCAAGGAGGGTGCCCCGCCCCTCGTGCAGGTCGATTCGATCCATCCCCTTACCATCGCTCTCGCGGAGATCGCGGCAGGCAAGATCAAGCCTATCCTCAGCCGAGCGGGCGAGGCCCTCGATGCTCCCGAGATCCCGACCCTCACCGTCGACGACACCCTGCCGCCGGAACTCGGGATGCTCCTTCCCGCGATCGACGACACCGAGGCCGCGCTCATCACCACCATCGAGAACGAGGGCGACGACGAGGGCATCGAGAACGAGGAGATGATCTCGCTCTCCGACCTGGTGGACGAGGACGACGAGGTCGACGCCGGCACCACGACCGACGACGACACGCTCTCACTCACGGACATCGCCGAGGCCGAGTCCGCCGAGGAAGAGTCCGAAGAGGAGTAGGGCAATGGCGCGGCGCGACCCCTACGAAACGCTCGGCGTGTCCAAGGGCGCGACGCCCGAGGAGATCAAGTCGGCCTATCGTCGGCTTGCCCGCCGCCACCATCCCGACGTCAACCCCGACGACCCCACCGCTGAGGAGAAGTTCAAGGAGGTAGGTGAGGCCTACGCCGTCCTCTCCGACCCCGAGAAGCGCCAGCGGTTCGACCGCACCGGGTCGATGGACGATCAGGGCACGGGCGACTTCTTTGGCGGCGGAGCCGGTGCGGGTGGCTTCGGCGACCTGTTCGACATGTTCTTCGGCGCCCAGGGCGGCGGGGCGGGCGGGGCGCGCCGGGGTCGCGACGGCGACGACATCCGCTTCGACCTGAACCTCACGATGACCGATGTCCTCAAGGGCGTGGAGCGAGAGGTCGAGGTCGAGCGCCTCGCCGAGTGCGACAAGTGCCACGGGAACGGGACGAAGGACGGCAACCCCGCGCCGCCCTGCCCGACCTGCAAGGGCGCGGGCGTCGTCGGCGCCGTCCGCAACACCTTCATCGGTCAGGTCCGCACGAACACGACCTGCCCGACCTGCCGGGGCGAGGGTGCCGTCATCGCCGAGCGCTGTGAGGTGTGCGACGGACGCCGCTTGGTCCCGAAGAAGGAGCGCGTGAAGCTCAGCGTCCCTCCCGGCGTGGATACCGGCGCGATGATGCACCTGCCCGGCCAAGGGAACGACGGCTGGGGACTCGGTCGTCCCGGCGATCTCTACGTGGTCCTGAACGTTGCCGACGACGCTCGCTTCGACCGCCACGGCCAGACGCTCTTCACGACGCTGGAGCTGACCTTCGCCCAGGCCACCCTGGGCGACCATGTCGAGATCGACGGCCTGGACGCTCCGGTCGAGATCGAGATCGCGCCCGGAACCCAGCCCGGCACCCGCATCCCGATCAAGAACGCGGGGCTTCCTCCGCTCCACGGCGGTCGGCGCGGCGAGCTCGTGGTCAACACCACCGTCAAGGTCCCCTCGGGACTCAGCGAGGCGGAGGCGAAACTCGTCAAGGAACTCGCGGAGCTTCGCGGGGAACGCATCCCTCGCGGCCCCGAGAAGGGAGGCCTCCTTGGTGGCCTCTTCGGCAAGAAGCGCTAAGTCCGAAGAGGGTTCCCGTTGCGGGTGAGAACCCTCGAACTCCGATAAGGCTCGATCGCGAGCGGGAAGCGTGGGGCAGGCGTGCTTTCGCCCCCTGCTTGGCAGAGGGAACATTGCAGGTTTCTCGACGGCCCTAAAACCATGACTCTCCTTCTTGCGACGATCTTCGTCGTGCTCGTCGGCACGTTCGGCACGTTCCTCGCCTTCGCGCGGCCCGAGAACATCGAGCGGCCCTACATGGTAGGCCTGCTCACGACGATCACCTCGATGGTCGCGGGATGGCTGTTGTGGATCGAGTGGCGCCAAGGAACTCCCGACCATCATGGAATCGCCGTGGCGTACGCCGCGTTCGCCCTGTTCGGCTTCGCTCTCGGACGAGGCATCGACCTTGTGATGGGTCCACGCCGCGGTAGCGCCGACGAGCGTCAAGCCACCCTTGGTGCCGATCTGGCCGACTAACGGGTTGAGGCTCAATCCTTCATCGGATCGTGGCCCCAGTTCATCAGCGACGTTCGCCAGTTCGTGTCGCTGATATCGCCTTCAGGCCGTTGCGCCAAGTGGCGGTGGATGTATCCGACAATCTTGTGCATCTGCTTAAGATCATTCTCCAGTAGGTCGGTCTCCTTCTTGTCCAGGAGTTCGACGATCTTCGCGCCCTCCTTGTGGCCTACCGACTCATCGCCATCGTGCTCCTTGTAGCCGACCTTCTTACTCTCGGGGGACTGGAGGTGCTTCTCCATCGCGGCGGCGGACATGTTGACCGCCTTCCTGAACTCCTTTGCAATGGGATCGACACTCACCGCTTCTTCAACTCCTCTGGCTTGTGCGCCGCCTCCTTGCCCGACTTGTCGCTCTTCACCAGGTACTCAGGATTCTCCTTCGACGCCGCGACGTGGTGTCCTTTGATCTCCATCGGCGCGGTCAGCTTCTTCTCGACCATGCCCTCGGTCTCACCCTGAGGCGTTCCCCACGTCACCTTGTCGCCCTTCTTCAGAGACTTTGCCATGTCGGAAAGACCGAAGCGGCACAAAAAGGGTTCCCGATCGGGAGAATAGCAAACCCT
>CAXTOO010000010.1:11246-32598 GCA_964245875.1 uncultured Fimbriimonas sp.
TCCCGGAAGCAAGTTTGCCTTACCCTCGAGCCTGCGTCAAAATAGGGCGTGCTCAACACCACGCTCGGTATGACCGGCCTGAAAGTCTCCCGCATGGGTCTCGGCTGTGGTGGCCACAGTCGCCTTGGGATGGCACGGGGCGCGACGAGCGAAGAAGCCTCCCAGATCGTCCGCGAGGCGATCGACCTTGGCGTGAACCTCATCGACACCGCCGAGGCCTACGGGACCGAAGAGGCCGTCGGCATCGCCCTTCGGAGCGTGCCGCGCGAGAGCGTCGTCGTCTCCACGAAGATCGGCCTGGACAACAATCCTCAGGGCTCGGGCGACCTTCGCGAGCGGCTTGAAGGCTGTCTGAATAGGCTGGAGACCGAGTACGTCGACATCCTCCACCTCCACGGCGTCTTGCCCGAAGCCTACGACCACGCGCGCGACGTGCTCCATCCGGAGATGCAGAGGCTGAAGGAGGAGGGGAAGGTCCGCCACCTGGGCATCACCGAGCAGTTCATCCCTGACCCAGCACACCGCATGCTCTCCAGAGCCGTAAACGACGATCTTTGGGAGGTCGTAATGGTCGGCTTCAGCCTCCTGAATCCTTCCGCTCGCCAGCGCATCTTCCCCCTCTCCATGGCCAGGGTCATCGGCACCCTGGGGATGTTCGCCGTGCGACGAGCGCTCAGCGACCCGGCGGCGCTGCGGACCCTGATCAATGACCTGATCTCAAAGGGCACCATTGAAGGCGACGGCATTGATCCCGAAAATCCCTTGAGCTTCGTCGGTCCCGATCTTCAGGATGCCGCCTACCGCTTCTGCCTGCACGAGCCGGGCATGGACGTCGTCCTCTTCGGCACCGGTAACCCAGGCCATCTTCGCGCCAACGTGCGCTCCCTCGCGGGTCCGCCGCTGCCGACTGGGGTTCAGGATCGGCTGAGGGCGATCTTCGGAGAGGTCGACTCTGTGACGGGCAATGAAGGCGTCCCCCGCTTTGGCTGAACCGACCTCTCATGCCCACGCCGCGAAGCGATTCACCAAGCGTACGGGTTAAACTCCGACCGGATCGACGATGATGTTCCTCCCCCCTCTTTCACTTCCGTTTCTCAGTCCCGCGCTAGGCAGCCACATGGTTCTCCAGCGCGACCGCCCGAACACCTTCTGGGGCTGGACGACGCCCGGCACAAAGGTCGCCGTCACGATAGACAACAAGAAGGCGGAAGGCACCGCCGCGGCGGACGGCAAGTGGACCGTCAGGATCGTCCCGCCCAAGGTCGGCGGTCCTTACCGGGTGAGTATCGACGGCGACCAGCAGCTCGAACTCGATGACGTTCTCGTTGGCGACGTTTGGCTCTGTACGGGCCAGTCGAACATGGAGTTCGGCCTCTCGCTGGAGAACGGCGGCGCGCAGGAGACCGCCAACGCGAACGACCCGAACCTGCGTCTTTTCATCGCGCCGCACCAGGACCGACTCGAACCTCAATCGACGAACGGCGGGACTTGGAAGGTCTGTACGCCGCAAAGCGTGGCCCAGGAAGGCTGGGGCGGCTTTTCCGCCGTCGGCTACCATTTCGGCAAGGCTCTGCGGCGCGAGGTCGGCGTTCCCATCGGCCTCGTCGAGGTCGTTTGGGGAGGCACAAACGCCGAATCCTGGATCAGTTGGGAGGCACTGAGGCCGCTCAAGGACTTCGACGCCGTCTTACCACGGATCGACGCCGCCAAGGCGACCCAGCCTCAGGACGATCAGGGCATCGCGGTCGGCTATCCAAAGCCTGAGTTCGATGCTTCGTCGTGGAAGCCCCTGACCGCCTTAAGCGCCTTCCATGCGCTCGGGCTTGACCAGTTCGACGGCACGGTCTGGCTTCGAAAGGAGTTCAGCCTCACGAGCGAGCAGGCGGCTCAGGCGGCGGTCTTGACGCTCGGTGCGATCGACGACAACGACGTCACCTTCCTGAACGGCGCGCAGATCGGCACCACCTCCGGCTACAGCGTTCCTCGATCGTACGCCGTCGCGCCGGGCTCGCTGAAGGAGGGTCGCAACGTGCTCGTCGTCAAGATGATCGATACCGGGGATTTCGGTGGCTTCTCGGGTCCGGTCGACGCCCTCACGCTGACCATGGCCGACGGCACGAAGCAGCCTCTGCTAGACGGCTGGACCGGAATCAAGGGTGCCGGCCTTCCCGTAAGCGACCCCAACATGCCGACCAGCCTCTACAACGGCATGATCGCGCCAGTATTGCCTCTCGGGATCAAGGGCGCGATCTGGTACCAAGGCGAGAACAACGCGGGGCGCGCCGTCCAGTACCGCCGGATCCTTCCGGCGATGATCGGCGATTGGCGCAGCCGCTTCGGCCAGGGCGACTTCCCGTTCTACATCGTCAGCCTCGCCGCCTTCCAGCCCCACAGGGACGCCCCCGGCGACGATGCCTGGGCCGAGCTCCGCGAAGCGCAGGCGATGACCGCTGGCGGCGTGAGGAACAGCGGTCTCGCGATGGCGATCGACGTGGGCGACACCGTTGACATCCATCCCAAGGAGAAGAAGACGGTCGGCGAGCGTCTCGCCCTGATCGCCCTTGCCAAGGACTACGGCAAGTCCGTCGTCTACCAGGGACCCACCTACAGGTCGCTCCAGGTCAAAGGAGGCGAGGCTCGGGTGACCTTCGCTCACACCGAAGGAGGGCTGCTCCCCCGTGGAGGTCCCTTGGGCGAATTCGCCCTTGCGGGCGCCGACCGCAAGTGGCACTGGGCGGTCGCGCGCATCGAGGGCGACGTCGTCGTCCTCTCGTCGCCGGACGTCTCGAAGCCCGTCGCCGTCCGCTACGCCTGGCAGGCGAACCCGGTGGCGACCTTGACCAACGGTGCCGGGCTGCCCGCCGTGCCATTCCGCACGGACGATTGGCCGGAGATCACCGCGGGAAGTCGCTAGACCGGAGGAACACCGCCGCCCACGCCTCGTAGCCCGCAGCGTTGGGATGGAAGCCGTCGTCCGCGTATTCGCCTTCCGAGAGCGTGCCTTCCGAATTCAGGTCGGCGATCAGAACAAAAGGGTAGCGCGCGGCCACCTTTCGGATCGTTCGCGTCAACTTCGCCGCGCGGTTCTCGAACGTTCGGTTGACCACCCACGGAAGGGCGGGCGTCGTCCGGAAGTTCGGGGTCGTCGAAAGGATCACCCTTTCCACTCCGCGCTCTTCAAGGCCGTCAAGGATAGTTTTGATGTCGTCCTCGACGTCCGACGGGGATGTTCCGCGCGTCGCGTCGTTCGCGGTCACCGCCACCAGAGCCCAATCCGTTCCCTTCGGGACCCTCGCCAACTGGTATCCGGTCGCGAGGGCGCCCACTCCGGACACTGCGAGGTTCGTCACCGACACCCGGTAGCCTAGCGCCGATGCGACGCGGTAGGGAAGCGTCGCCTCCAGCGAACCCGCCCCGACGCCCATCACCGTGCTGTCGCCGAGGACGACCATTCGCACGGGGTGGCCTGCGCCGACGGAATACTCCTTCGGCAAATTCGACGCCTCCGCCACGAGACGCCGCCCGTTGCGCGCCAACCGGTTCCACCGTCTGAGCGCGACCGCGCCCAGGGTCAACCCGACCGCAAGTACGCCCCACCAAACCCTCTTCCTCACGAGCGTTGGACGATGGACGGCGTAAACTAAGCCCACCTTGGAACCCCAGCCCGTCGAAATCCGTGGCGACACCATCCTTCTCCAGGCCTTGCTCAAGCTTGTGGGCGCGATCTCCAACGGCGGGGAGGTGAAGAGCTTCCTCGCGGCCAACGCCGTCTGGGTAAACGGCCAACGGGAGAGCCGTCGGGGACGTCAACTCCACGACGGCGACATCGTGATCCTGCCCGACCGTTCGAAGGTCCGCATCGTGGCCGAAAAGACGTGAGCGGCCTCAAGACCGTCCACATCTACACGGATGGGGCCTGCCTCGGCAATCCCGGTCCCGGCGGCTACGGCGCGGTCCTCGTGTTCGGCGAGAAGCGGCGGGAGATCAGTGGCGGGTACCGCCGGACCACCAACAACCGCATGGAGATCATGGCCGCCATCGTGGGCTTGGAGACCCTTCGCTATCCCTGCGAGGTCTTGCTCACCACCGATTCGAGGTACCTCTCTCAGGCCATGACGCAGGGTTGGGCGGCGCGGTGGCGGCGCAACGGATGGATGCGCAACGCGACCGACCAGGCAGTCAACCCCGACCTTTGGGCACGGTTGCTCGACCTCTGCGCCCTGCACCGGGTTCGGTTCGAGTGGGTGAAGGGCCACGCGGGCCACCCCGAGAACGAGCGGTGTGACGTGCTCTCGACCACTGCCGCCCGTGTCCAGGGTCTGCCTGCCGACGCGGGCTACGAAGAGTCTTCGAGGGGCTAACACCGCCCGTCTGACTTCTCGCTTATAGGCCTTTACAGAGAGGTGAAACGCATGACGATGCTTGCAAAGGCACCCGAAAGTGCTATCGCCTTCGCCCCGTTCAGGTTCAAGAATTCTGGCTGTGGTCAGAACCGATAAAATTTGTTCAGATGGAAAAGTTTCGGTGGCGAGCTCTTCGATCAATGAAGCTTCACGTTCTTCTGACTTTGAGCGAGGAAAAAGTCGACCCGGGAGTTCGGCATCTTTCTTTACGAATCCTTTCGCGGCGCGGGCACGAGGGCATCGCGCGGCTGTAGGTCTACCAAAGCAACGAGGGTCGAAGCGTGGGTTCCACCGAGGGGTGTCTCAGCGCTTGCGGCGCTGAAGGAGGCCGAAGGCGCCCAGCGCGACGGCCGCGAAAGAGGCGGGCACCGGCGCGGCGACGAGCGTTCCCACGTTCGCGCCCTTCGAGAAGGATATCAGCGTGCCGCCCGCGACGCCCTGCTCCAGCATGGACTTGTGGGCCGTCAGGAGGTTTTGCAGGGAGGCCGCGCCCAGCAGATCGCCTAGCTCGTCGATCCGTTGAACACGCGGTAGGCCGCCTGGGTGTAGGCGACGAGGGACGCCTTGGAGGTTCCGGAGCCGAACACCACCGAGATCGACTTGTTTATGGCGTTGAGGCCGTCGGTCGGGTTCAGGCCGATCACGATGCCCGGCGTGCTCACGCCGTAGGTTCTGATGACGGTGTGCCGGTAGCCAAGGTAGAAGGAGGAGCGAAAGCGGAGCGAGAGATCTTTTCATGGCCTTGCCGGCGCGAACCGCGCGCCGATAGGGCCATTGTACGGATCGACCGCCAGCAAGCCTCTCACAAGGCGGATTTGGTGGAGGCTAGGGGACTCGAACCCCTGACCTGAAGCTTGCAAAGCTACTGCTCTCCCAACTGAGCTAAGCCCCCCTAACCGAAGGCATTATACCGCGCCGCCGGTAGACTTCCGGGCGATGTCGCCCCGCCTCGCCTTCGCCATCGACGCCGCCTACCGGGCGGGCCGCGGCACCCTCGCGCACTTTCAGACCGGCACCGAGGTCGAGATCAAGGCCGATGCGACGCCGGTGACGGTGGCGGACAAGGCGGCGGAGCGGCAGATTCGGGAGGCGATCGAGCGCGCCTTCCCCGGCGACGCCATCCTGGGTGAGGAGGAGGGCGGCGACGCGAGCGTGCCAGACCGCTGGGTGATCGACCCCATCGACGGCACGAAGTCGTTCGTGGCGGGCGTGCCGCTTTACGGAACGCTCCTGAGCTACGAGGTGGGTCGCGTGCCCATCCTCGGCGTCTGCTACCTGCCGGGACTGGACGAACTCCTGTGGGCGGAGCGGGGAAGCGGCGCTTTCCTCAACGGTCGGCCCATCCGGGTCTCGTCGCGTGCGACGCTGGACGGGGCGACGGTGTGCATCGGTTCTCACCGAGGGCTGATGGAGACCGGGCGGTGGGAGGGCGTGACGCGGATCATCGATCGGGCGATGGCGGTGCGGACCTGGGGCGACGCATTCGGCTATTCGCTGGTAGCATCGGGGCGGGTCGACTGCATGATGGACCCGGCGGTGAGCCGGTGGGACCTGAGTGCGTTCGCGGTGATCATTACGGAGGCGGGCGGGCGGTTCACCGAGTTCGATGGGCGGGATGTGTTCGCGAAGGGCGACCGGAAGCTCGGGTGCGTGGCTTCGGGAGCGGCGATCCACGACGAGATTCTCGCGCAGTTCGCCGGGAGCGCCGAGTAGCACTCGGCGGACGGACCTGACGCAGGCGGGACGCCTACGCCACAATGGGCAGTGCGGCTTCTCGGGATCGACTTCGGCTTCGCGCGCATCGGGGCGGCGGTGACGGACGACGCGGTCGGCCTTCCTTCGGCGTTGCCGGCGTTCGCCGCGAGCGGCAAGCTGAAGGTGGACGCGGAGGCGATCGCCGTCCTCGCGAAGCGGCAGGAAGCGGAGAAGATCGTCCTCGGACTGCCCCTAGAAGAGGGCGTTGAAGGAAAGATGGCGCGGGTCATGCGCCAGCTCGGCGGGCACCTTCAGGCGACGGGGCTGGTTGTGGACTACGTGGACGAGACGCTGACGAGCGTGGAGGCGGAGCAGGGCCTGCGGGGGACCGACATGAAGGCGAGCCAGCGCAAGAAGCGGAGGGACGGCGAGGCGGCCTGCCTCATCCTGGAGAGGTACCTGGACCGGTGAAGCGGCGATGGAGCCTCTCGGCTAGTGTGGCTGCCTTCTGCGTCATGATGGTGGTGGTGGCCGCCTTCTGGCTAAGGGTCCAGGCACCAGGTGGCAAGGCGCATTGGGTCCGTTTCGATTCGTCCACGACCCTGAAGGAGGCGCTGACGCGATTAGAGGGCGAGGGCATTCTCAAGAGCGCGGGGGCGGCGTGCCTGCTCGCGCGCTTCACCGGACCTGATTCGGTGCCCCTCGGCACCTACCGCCTCTCCGGTGGCTCCGGCGCTCTGAGCAACCTCCGGGCGCTCATGCGCCCCGTCGTGCAGAAGCTCCGCCTGCCCGCCACCAACTGGGCCAAGCGGGACGCGAACCTGCTTCAGAAGCACGAGGTGTGCGCCGCCGACGACTACATGGCGGAGGTGCTGCACCCGGAGGCCCACAAGACCGACTTCCCCCTGCCCACGGGCACCCTGGAGGGCTACCTCTATCCCGACACGTACGACCTGCCCCCGCTTCTCGGCGCGAAGGCGGTGGTCGGGCGTCAGCTCCAGGCGTTCCGGCAGAAGGTCTGGGAGCCGCTGGACCACCCGAAGGATCTCGAGCGCATCCTCACCGTCGCCTCGCTCGTCCAGCTCGAGGCGGGGCGCGACGACGAGCGCCCGGTCATCGCGGGGGTGATCGAGAACCGGCTTGCGAAGAGGATGCGGCTCCAGATCGACGCAAGCCTGCTGTACGGGATGGGGAAGTGGCGGCGGCTCTACTTTCGCGACTACAGGGAGTTCGACTCTCCCTACAACCTCTACCGCCACGCCGGTCTGCCCCCGACGCCTATCTGCTCGCCCTCGATCGCGAGCATCCGCGCGGCACTGGCCCCGGCGCACCATAATTACCTCTACTACGTGGCGCTCCCGGACGGGCACAGCCTTTTCGCCGCCACCTACGAGGAGCACAAGAGGAACATCGAACGGCGAAAAGACGCACTGCGGCGGGAGGCCTTGAGGAAGGGATGAGCCGCGACTGGAAGAGCGGCGACTTCGACCGGCAGCGCCTTGGCGGCACGGTGCGCGTCTTCGCGCCCGCCCACGCCGCCGAGAACCTCCAGAGCGTGGACCTTGACGGACTCTACGCCCGTGGAAAGCGGCTGGTGCTGCTCGACGTGGACCACACGCTCGTGCAGTGGCACGCCGAGGAGTTCGCGCCGGAGGTGATCGAGTGGGTCGAGCGAGCGAAGGCGATGGGTTTCGGGCTGTGCATCATCAGCAACACCCATCGGCCCGACCGCCTGAACCGGCTCGCGACGAAGCTCGGCATCGAGACGGTGCGCGGGCGGATCAAGCCCAGCCGCGCGATGTTCCGGCTCGCGCTGATCAAGTTCGGGCGGAAGGCGGAGGAGGCCGTGATGGTGGGCGACCAGATGATGACCGACGTGCTCGGGGCGAACCGCTCCGGGATCGACGCGATCTGGGTGCGCAAGATGGAGGGGAAGGAGTTCGGGGGCACGAAGGTCAACCGGCTGATCGAGGGTTTCCTCGCGAGCCACGTCTACCGTGCGCTCGTGATGCCGGAGGCCGCATACCCTCTGAGCGAGGCGGCCATCGAGACGCCCTTGGGCAAGCAGATCCTGCGGTTCGCGGTGGTCGGCGGGCTTGCGTTCGCGGTGAACACGCTCGTGACGATCCTGCTGATGCGGGGCGTCCAGGTCGCCGGGGAGCCGATGGGCACGGTGTTCGGACGGTGGCTCGTGGCCCACGCGCCGACCGTCTTCGCGTTCGCGAGCGCGCCGGAGAAGGCGTCGGCGCCGATCTTCGGCGGCATCGGCGCGTTCGTCGCGATGTTCGTGTCGTTCGTGCTGAACCGCACCTGGACGTTCGAGGCGACGGGCAAGGCGAGGCGAGGCGCGCAGGCAGTGCGGTTCTACGCGGTCGCGATCGTTGGTGCGATCATCAACTCGCTGCTCTTCAGCGCGTTCTACAACACGATGGCGAACCACGACGGACGCGCCATACTGTTGGCGAACGTCGCCGCCGCTGTCCTCACCGCCGCGTGGAACTTTCTCGGCCAGCGATTCTTCGCCTTCCGCAAGCCAAACCCATGAGCACCGTCTACGAATGGCGCGACGCGCCGCAGGCCGACTTCGCCGTGATCGGCGACCCCGTCGCGCATTCCCTCTCGACGCAGATGCACGAGGCCGCCTTCGCCGCGCTGGGGCTGAACTACCACTACGTGGCGATCCGCGTCGCGCCCGGCGAGGTGGGCGAGGCGCTCGACCACCTCAGGGCGAAGGAGTACCGGGGGGTGAACGTGACCGTCCCGCACAAGCAGGAGGTCATCGCGTGGTGCGCCCACGTCCACGACTTCTGCGAGCAGGTCCAGGCGGTGAACACGGTGGACGTGCGGCGGAAGTCGGGCATCAACACCGACGCCAACGGCTTTCTTACCACTCTGGAAGGGGTGAAGGTCGGCAGTGCGCTGATGCTGGGCGCCGGGGGCTCGGCGCGGGCCCTTGCGAGGGCCCTGGTGCGCGAGGGCTGGAGCCTCCGCATCTGGAATCGCACCACCGAGAAGGCGACCGAGCTCGCGGGGCTGACCGGTGCGACCGCCGTCGCGGAGGCCGATCCGACGGGGGCGACGCTCGTCCTGAACACCACGTCGGCATCGCTCACGGGCGACGAGCTGCCGGTGCTCTGGGACGCGGTCGGTTCAGACGCGCTGGTCTACGATCTCGCCTACGGCACCTCGCCGTTCCTGAAGACGGCCCAGGAGCACGGTCGCCGGACGATGGACGGCCTGCCGATGCTCGTGCAGCAGGGGGCGCTCTCGCTGGAGTGGTGGCTCGGCGTTCGTGCGCCCCGCCCGGCGATGCTCGCCGCCATCCAGGTCTCCGCGCCGAGTGGCGACAGGGAACAGGGCTAGCCCCGCTCCGGAGATGGTTCCCCTTAGAGCCGTGGCGAAGAAGCCGTAAATGATCTCCACCTAATAGCGCGAGCGCAAGGGGGAACCGTGGGGGAGGGGGTGCTTTGCTGCAGGGGTGGATGTCCGATCTTCGACAGAGGCTCAGATTGGTTACGCTTTTTAATCTCATGCCCATCCTCGACCCCACTCCCGAGAATCTCGCCGCCGCCGCCGCCGCCCTGCGCCGGGGCGATCTCGTCGGGGTGCCCACGGAGACCGTCTATGGCCTTGCCGCATCGCTTTGGAACCGCGACGCCCTCCGCGCGACCTTCGCCGCGAAGGGTCGCCCCGCCGACAATCCGCTGATTGTCCACGTCGCCCATCTTGAGCAGCTCGACGAGGTGGTGTCGGAGTGGCCGGACGACGCCCGTCGGCTCTCCGAGCGGTTCTGGCCCGGACCTCTCACCCTCGTCCTTGCAAAGCGCGCCGACGTGCCCCAGGTGGCGACCGGCGGACTCGACACGGTGGCCGTTCGGGTTCCCGCCCATCCGGTCGCGCTTCGTCTAATCGACGCCGCCGGAACGCCGCTCACCGCGCCCAGCGCTAACCGCTTCATGGCGCTCTCGCCGACTAGGGCGGAGCACGTCGACCTGCCGGGCGTCGCGATGGTGCTGGACGGCGGGCCATGCGCGGTGGGCATCGAGTCGACGGTGGTCGACCTGAGCGGTCCCGAGCCCCGCCTGCTGCGTCCCGGCGGCGTTCCCCGCGTCCAGGTCGAGGCCGCGCTCGGACGCGGGCTGGCGGGGAAGGACGGGGTGCGTCGGGCACCCGGCGACTACCCGCGCCACTACGCGCCCCGGACGCCGCTTCGTATCGCCTCCCGGCTGTGCGCGACCGACGTTGGATTAACCTTCGACGAACCCACGGATCGCCAGATTCGCCTTCCGCCCGATCCCGCCGCTTACGGAATCTCGATGTACGCCGCGCTGCACCGCCTCGATGCGCTGGATGCAAGGGAGATCATCGTCCAGGCACCGCCGCGCGACACCGCGTGGGAAGCCGTCTGGGATCGGCTGGATCGGGCGGTCACCGATCTTGGCTAAAAGGGATTTAGAAAAGGATTTCGACGATCCTGAGGTCGGGATCGAGGATCGACCAGACTCTCGGCTGACCCATTCCGAGCGCCCGGCGGGGGTTGAGGCAGCACAGGCGGATCGCGGTCTCGGGGCCGAAGTCGTGCGCGAGGTTGCGGAAGGCGTCGTAGAGCGTGATGGCGCTTCCCGCGAGGGTGCCGTCCTTGAGCCGCACGTCGCCCACGCCGACGACGCAGTCGTGGCCCCACATTATGATCTCGGAACCTGGCTCCATGCCCGACGCCATCGTCGCGTCGCTCACCGCGATCACCGCGTCCGGCCCCTTGCAGCGCAGCAGGATTTCGGCGGCGGGAAGGGAGACGTGAATTCGGTCGTAGATCAGCTCGCAGGTGAGTTCCCGCATCGTCAGGGCCGCACCGACCGTGCCGGGTTCCCGGTGGTGCAACGGACGCATGGCGTTGTAGGTGTGGGTCGTGTGCCGCGCCCCCGCCTCGACCGCCTCGCGAACCTGGGCATAGGTCGCGTCGGTGTGGCCGAGGCTGGCGATCACGCCTCTTGCGGCAAGACGTTTGATGAGATCGAACCCCCCTGGAATCTCAGGGGCGAGCGTTAAGACCTTCAGGCGTATGTCGTCAAGCACCGGGTCCCATTCGGGAGACGGTGCGACGATCGTCTGCTTAGGTTGCGCGCCGGGGTGCTTCGGGCTGATGAACGGCCCCTCCAGGTGGAACCCCGCGATCCGCTGATCGTCGGCAGGAAGGTTCGAAAGGGCGGCTTGAATCCACGGGAGCGTGCCGGTGATGGTGGTGGGGAGGAATGCCTCATAGCCGACCTTCTGCAGGCCCTCCGCCATTTCGAGCAGATCCTGCGCCGTGCCGGACATGAAGTCGCGCCCGAACGCGCCGTGGATGTGGAGGTCGACGAAGCCGGGCACGAGCAAGCCCTCGGTGGGGTGGTCGCTCGGCTCCATCGCCATCGTTTTGAGGTCGACGGCGTACTTGCGGAAACCCTCGGGGCCAAGGACGGTCAGCGTGGGTTGGCTCATGGCCTCAAGGCATACCCTCCCGCGTGGCGGTGGACCCGCCCGTCGATCTCCAGCAGGGTCAGCTCGGAAAGCACGGTGCTGGCGTCCAGCCCCGTGCGCTCCACGATTTTCTCCGGGTCGGTCGGCTCGACGGTGAGCGACGCGAGGATGAGTTCCCCGTCGCCCTCCGGCGGAGGCGTCAAGATGGCGATCGGCTCGATGCCCAGACTGTCGAGGATCTGATCCGGATGGTAGGCCAGCGTGGCGCCATCGCGGAGGAGGTTGAACGAGCCCCAGTAGGCTCGGTTGTCGATGGTCGCGGGGACCACGAACACCTCGCGCCCGAGGTCGGCGGCGGTCGCGGCGGTGCGGAGAGCGCCTGATTTCGGCGGCGCCTCGACGACCAGCACGGCGGAGCAGAGCGCGGCGATCAGGTCGTTGCGCAGGAGGAACTTGTGCTCTCCAGGCTTCGCGCCGCAGGCGAACTGGCTTACCAGGCATCCCGAACTCCGGATGCGGGAAAAAAGCCCGCTGTGAACCGCCGGATAGACGTTGTCGACTCCACCGGCGAGCACGGCGGCGGTCCTTCCACCGGCGGCCAATGCGCCGGAGTGGGCGGCCGCATCGATGCCGAGCGCACCGCCGCTCACGACGGTCGCTCCGGCCCGCGCCAATCCTTCCGCGAACTTCTGGGCGCAGGCCTTGCCGTAGGCGCTGGCCCCACGGGTGCCGACGATCGCCACGCACGGCGCGTCAAGCGCCGTCGAGTCGCCCGCGACGAAGATCGCGGGCGGGCCTCCAGACTCCCGGAGGGGTTCCGAAAACTCCTCTTCAAGCAACAGCCGCGCATCGGGCGAGATTTCCTGCGACGCGGACCTTATGCGGCGACGTTCGCCCTCGGCAAGCGCCTCGTGAGACATGAGCCGGGCACAAGCGTCGGGTCGACCGGCCAACTCGCTCGCGAGCAGCCTCGCCTTGCGCGACGACAGCTCCCCCGCGAGGAGGAGCTGCCAGAAGGCGGGGTGGGTCACTAGCCGCCGTCGCTGCCAGAACCACCGCCCGAACCGCCGCGTCCCCCTCCACCGCCCGGAGGAGCCTGCCCGGTCTGATCGCTCCCCGGCAGCGGCAATGGCCGGAGGGCGTTGTCGATGACCACCGAATAGTTGAGCTTCGCGACGTTGCCCATCCAATCCGCAACCGTGAGCGTGACGGCGTGGCGACCATCCTGGAGCGTCTGGTTCCGCTTGGGCGCAGGAGGCGCGCCCTTAACGGGCGTCAGGGCGGCACCGGCATTCGCCGAGAAGGCGACTCGCACGTAGCCATCGCGCGTGTAGGTGTATCCGGCCTCCTTCCCGTCGATCTCCACCTTGATCGTGGTCTCGTTGACCCCCGCGGCCTCGTCGGAGAGCCGGAAGATGAACTCTAGCGGCGGCTGGCCGGAGACGACATCGCCCGGGGTGGGCCAGACCTGACGCGCCGTGGGGGGCGTGAGGTCGACGCCCAGGTCCTTGTCGAACGCGAGGATTGAGCCGTCTCGCGCGGGAAGAAGGAGGGTCGTTCCTGCCAGCACCGCAGGACCGCTCGCGGTCAGGCTGGAGATTCGCTTGCCCTGCGCGCCGCCCGCTCCCGTAGCCTGCCCACCGCGCCCGCCCGATGTGCCCCTGCCAAGGCCCGGCGAGGTCGACGCCGCCTCGAACACATCGCCCACGGGACGGACGACGTAGCTCCAGAGCAGCGTGGCGGTCTCCGGATCGAAGAGGTTGATCGATCCGTTGGCCGTCGGTACCAGGAACTTCGTCCCAACCGCCGAGGGGCGCACCGAGGGGATGCTGCCCAGCTTTAGGGGGCCGCGCTTCATCGAATCGATGGGTCGCCCGCGAAGAGGCTCGAGGACGAGCGCGTCGCCATCCTGCGAGACCACGAAGATGCCCGCCGAACTGGCGGCGGGGGTCGACGTGAGCTGAAGGCCGGTGTTGGTCTGCCACTTCGCCCGCCCGTCCGCCGCGTTGATCGCGACCACGTAGGGACCGGAGGAGACGTAGAACGCATCGCCGTAGAGGACCGGGGTCGCGCCGGGAGGCAACTCGCTGAACTTGACCGGTCGGAGATAGTTGGCCTTCTTCGACACGATGTCCAAGCTGCGAAGCTCATTGAGGCCTGTGAAGAACACGATGCCGTTGTCGTAGGCCGCGATCTGCCCCTGGATCCGGTCGTAGATGTTGTACGGCTCCCAAGCGGGCTTGCCGGTCGCGCCCTCGAGCGCGATCAGCTTGTTGTCCGAGGTCGAGTACGCGACGTAGGCACCCACCTTCACCGGCGTTCCGTACACCGGCGACGGAGAGTTGTAGGTCCACTTCGGCGAGCCGTTCGTTGAGTCGATGGCATAGACGATCTTATTGTCCGCCGCGGCGATCAGGACCCCGTCGACCAACACGGGCGCCGCGCGGAACTGGCCACCGATCGGCTCGACCTGAGGATAGCGCCACTTCTGGTTTCCGGTCGTCCGATCGATCGCGAAGATGCGACCGCCGACGGCCGTGTAGATTGTGTCCCCATCGATGACGGGCGCGCCGCTCGGCACGGCGTTCGTAGGCTGGACCCAGCGCCAGGCGAGAGGAGCTGGCCCGTCGAACTGGGCGGAGGCGGACGCCGCCAGGGCGAGTGCGAGGGGGGCGGCGGTGAAGAGTCGCAAGGGTCGCATGTCGGGTGTTCGGTCTCCGCGGGGCGCTCCGTCATTGGTCGCCCCCAGGGGTTATACCGTTACAGGACGATTCCCACCGCCCGAACGTCACGCCGGACTTGCGATTCGGTCGCCGCGCGGGTATAGTCGTTAGCGGTCTGGGCTCATAGCTCAGTTGGTTAGAGCACTCCCCTGATAAGGGAGAGGTCGATAGTTCGAGTCTATCTGGGCCCACCATTCCAGACCCTCTATTCGACTGTCGGATGAGGCGCATCGCCCGCAGCGCCGAGGAATGGAAGCGGTCGCGCGACCGTGTAGCGGCCAGGACCCGCGATCAGCACGGGCATCAGGAGTCCGATCAGTGCGAGGTTGAACTCGAAGCCGCCGGTCTGGTTTGAGAACCCGTTCTTCAGATGGACCATGAAGATTGCTCCGAGCATGATCACGATCAACGCCACCGACGAGAACCGCGTAAGCACGCCCACCACCAGCCCCAGGCCTCCGAAGAACATCCCGCCAGCGACCAGGTAGCCGACCGGCCCCATGCCCGGCTTGCCCCCCGCACCGTTCACCGTGGCTTGGAGACCCGGGCCTTCGAAAGCTCCGAACAGGAGCTGCGAACCGTGGAAGAGGAAGATGACGCCCACGATGAGGCGGATGACGAGCAGCGAGACGTCGACGGCGATCCGATCAGAGCGCGTTTCCATCCTCCTCACTACGAAAGTTGTAGTGCAATGTTTCGAACGGCCTTCAGGATGGTTCCATCAACTCGTCCGTAGCTCGCCTCAGGGTGCGCCGAGTTGAACGCCATCCCGCCGGTCGGATCGTCAATCCATCGAACCGCGCCGAGATGCACCTGCCGGACGCGCGTCCGTTCTATCAACTCGGCAACGTTCGAGGGCCGAACCCTGCCGCCCGCGACGATCTCGATCCGACCGTCGGCCCGATCCACCAACTGCCGGATCGTCTCCGCACCTTCGGATGCGGTATCGCGCCCCCCGCTCGTCAGCACCCGTCGGAACCCGAGATCGATGATCCGTTCCAGGACTTCGAGCGGGTTCGGCAGCGTGTCGAAGGCACGGTGGAAGGTCGCCTCGCCTCCGAGGGCGACAAGTCGAAGGTTAGCCCTTTCGTGGATGCCGTCCACATCGAGTACCCCGAAGACCAGCCCGCGCGCGCCCGCGGAGAGGAACCGCTCTCCGTCCCTTTCCATTGCGTCCAACTCTCCCGGGGCGTAGGCGAAGCCGCCCGAGCGGGGTCGTAGCATCGCCATCGTTGGCAGCTTGCAGGTCGATAGCACCGCCTCCAGCGTCCCGATCGACGGCGTCAGCCCGCCGAGCGAAAGCGCCGAGACGAGCTCCAGCCGATCCGCCCCGGCCTCCTCGGCGATCTGGGCGTCCTCGACCGACTGCGCGACCACTTCGAGGAGCACTCGGCCATTGTAGCCGTGTCACAATGGGAACCGTCCCCAATGACCCCGCGTCCCCTTGCCGTGCCTCCGAGGTCTTCCGAAAGGTGAACTACGGACTATTCGGCGAGGACGACCTCGTTCGAGCTGGCGAGGTGCCGTCCATCGTTCTGCGCGACTACCAGCGCAAGGCGCTCGCCTCTATCTTGGCCGCGAAGGACCGCGGGCTCAACCGTGTCATGGTCGTCATGGCGACGGGATGCGGCAAGACGACGGTGTTCGCCGCCCTCGTCGACGAGTTCGAGCGGACCTACGGCGCCCCGACTCTCGTCCTCGCCCATCGCCACGAGCTTCTCACCCAAGCGGCCTCGCGCGTCGCGTCGTTCGCCCCCAGGCTCCAAGTCGGGATCGAGGGTGGCGACCGCAGCGCACCCTACGAGTGCCAAGTCGTCGTCGCCGGGGTCCAGAGCGTCGGTCGTCCCGATTCCAGGCGCCTGGAGTGGTTCCATCCCGGCCTGATGATCATCGACGAGGGCCATCACACCCCGGCGGACAGCTACCAGATCGCGATGCGCCGGTTCGGGTCGTACGACGGGTCGTGCTTCACGCTTGGCGTCACCGCGACCGACCACCGGATGGACAACAAGCCGCTCCATGGCGCGGCGGGCGCGATCTTTGAAGACGTGGTGTTCCGCTTCGGCCTGCGGGACGCGGTGCGCGAGGGCTGGCTCGTGGACCTCAAGGGCTACCGAGTCGCGACCGACGTGGATCTTTCGTCCATCAAGTCGCTCGGCGGCGACTACAACCAGGGCCAGCTCGCGCGGGCGGTCAACACCCAGGAGCGCAACTACACCGCCTACCGCCACTGGCGAGAGGTGGCCGGCGACCGGCGAACGATCGTCTTCTGCGTCGACGTCCAGCACGCGAAGGATGTGGCAGAGCTTTTCCGTTCGAACCACATCGATGCCGAGCATGTGGACGGAACGATGAAGGCGGACCAGCGCGAGGGCATCTTGCGCAGGTTCGACTCGGGCCGCACACAGGTCCTCGTCAACGTCGACATCGCGACGGAAGGCTACGACGCACCTTCCACAGACTGCATCCTTTTGCTAAGACCTACCCAAAGCTGGTCGTTGTACTCCCAGATGGTTGGACGAGGACTTCGCACCTTAGGCGGTACCGTCGATGGTCGGGAAGTCGCGAAATCGCGTCGTCAGGCCATCGCCGACAGTCCCAAGGGCGACTGCATCGTGATCGACGTCGTCGATGCGAGCAAGGAGTTCGGGCTTTCCGCGCCGCCAGAGAAGGACAACGCCGAGGAGCCGGAGAAGCCCAAGGGCACGGCGTCGCTCGCCGGGCTCGTCGGCCTTCCCCCGGAGTTCGACCTCCAGGGCAACAGTCTCTTCGCCGCGGCGGAGCGCGTCGAGGAGCTGGAGCCGGCGCGGCGCGGCGCGATGTTCCGCCGCCAGACGAACTGGGAAGACCTCTCAACCGTCCTGAGCGAGGTCGACCTCATCAAGGAGCTGAGCATCCCCGAGGAGATCGTCGGCGTGAGCGGCCTCGCCTGGATGAAGGTGGGCGATGGCGAGTACTGGCTGCCGTGCGGCGACGGCACGTTGGAGAAGGGCCGCGCCGCGAGCATCGCGACCGACGAGCTGGGCCGCATGACGGTCGAGCTTCGCAGCTCGATGATGCCCCCCATGCGGGTGCCGCTGGGCGACGATCTGCAACGCGCCTTCGACGAAGCCGACCGGCTCATCCGCATGACGTGGTCCGACGCGGGGCGCATCGTGAAGGCCGACGCGCGCTGGCGGGAGAAGCCGCCGAGCGACCGGCAGAAGGAGATCCTGAAGACGCTCGGTGTCGAGGAGCGCGAGATCGAGCTGCTGGAGACGATGCACCAGGCGCGCTCGCTTATCGAGCGTCGCCGGATTGGAATCCGGGCCCGGGCAAGGTAGTGCCTCCTTCTAGGAGGCATCTCCGGCTCCTCGTCGCCCCGGCTTCCAGCCGGAGCGGTCTGGCGTAGAAAGGCCCGTTGCTCGTCCCCTCACTTCTTGCCTTCACCTCGCACCAGAGCGCCGCAGACGTTCGCGTCCGCGCCGAACGCCTCCTTACTCAAGGACGCTATCCGGAGGCGTCCCAGGCCTTCCTCGAAGTCTCCCGCCGCTACGCCGCCCTTGGAGACCCGAACGCCGCGCAGATCTTGCGCGATGTGTCGCGCCGCTATCGAACCGATGCGATTCTCTATGTGGACGAGGTGCGAAAAACCCCAGAACACCTCGCAAGGTTGGAGCCCGTCGCGGGCTGCTATCTTGGCGCTAACGTCGAGCGGGAGGACAGGGCGAATCGCGATCCACAGCGTTTCAATGCGCTTATCAGGCGCGACCACGCGACGTTCTTCATCTACCGGAGCTACGGACGCCCGTTCCCGTCGGACCTCGCCCGTCGGATGCGCGGGTTCGGTGCCGGAATGCAGATCGCCTGGGAGCCAAAGTCGCTGGACGAGACGCTGGACGCTCGTTACCTGGAGTCGTTCATGCGCGACGCGGAGCGGAGCGGCATTGCCGTGTTCCTGCGCTTCGCAAGTGAGATGAACGGGGGATGGAGCCCGTACCACGGCGGTCCGGCACGCTATCGCGATGCTTTCCGTCGGGTCGCCGCCGTGGCGCACGCGTTGGCTCCAAACGTGGCGATGGTTTGGTGCCCTGCGGCGACGCCGGAGATCGGCTTGGACGCTTACTATCCTGGACCCGAAGCGGTCGACTGGGTGGGGGTGAACTTCTACAGTGTGCTGTTCAACGACGGCGACCGGCAACGCGGCGCGGCGTGGCGGCACCCCGAGGACGAGCTTGCCTACGTGTACTCGCTTTACGCGGCGGCGCACCCGATCCTGGTGGGTGAGTGGGCGGCGACGCACCGGAGCGTGGTGGACAACAAATCCAGGTCGGATTTTGCGACGGACAAGATCCGCCAGTTCTACGCCGCGGTCCCGCGCCTCTACCCGCGGGTCAAGGCGGTGCACTGGCTTTCCGCGAACACGATCCGCTACGCGGAAGGCACGAGGAGGCTGAACGATTTCACCCTGCTAGACGATCCCGAGGTGGCGGCAGCGTACCGGAAAGCGACGGCCGAGCCGTTCTACCTCGGTGAGATCGGCGGCTACGCGAAGACCATGCCACGCGCGTTGAGGGAAGGCGATCGAGTTGGAGGCAAGTTCGTGCTCTCCGCTTACGTACGCTCCTACGCGCGTTCGCCGCGCACGACCATCGCGGTCGATGGGCGAAGGGTGCTCGACGAGAGGGTCAACGGCCCTCACCGGATCGCGTTGTCGCTCGACGCTGGGTTCCACCGCATCGTCCTGGCGGTCTACGACGATGCTGGGCGTCTCGCGCGAAAGCAGGCGCTGAGGGTGTCCGTCGGATCATAGTTGGGTGTCGTGGGGTCTTCTCACGGAGACACAAAGGCACGGAGAATTTCTTTTGCATCTCTGTGAGAGATCCCTCCGCCGCGAGCAGGAAGAACGCCGTGGCAGACGTCGGGGTACTCTCCGACCTTGAGTTGAAGCGTTATCTCCTGCTGAGCGACGGCACGGTCTTCGAGGGCAAGCCCCTTGGCGCGACGGGCACGACGGTCGGGGAAGTCGTCTTCAATACCGGCATGACCGGCTACCAGGAGATCCTGACCGACCCCAGCTACGCGGGGCAGATCGTGCTCCTCACGTATCCCCTGATCGGCAACTACGGGATCAACGACGACGACTTCGAGTCCGACCGCATTCAGCCCACGGGACTTATCGTCCGCGAGGCGTGCGACGTGCCCTCGAACTGGCGCGCGACGAAGTCCCTGCACACCTTGTTGGAGGAGCGCGGCACGGTCTCAATCCAGGGGTTGGACACCCGCGCGATCACCAAGCGCATTCGAAGCGCCGGGGTTACGATGGGCGTGATCGGCGACGATCTCGACGCGATGAAGGCGGCTCTGGATCACGCGAAGGGCTATGACGACACCGACTTCGTCGCGGACGTGACCACGGGCGAGCCCTACAAGTGGGGCGCCGAGGGGCGGGTGGATGCGGGTGCGCCGGACGAGGCAGGGCGAATGCGGCTGGCCGTGCTCGACTGTGGCCTGAAGTACAACATTCTACGCCGCTTCTACCGGGATGGCTGTGCGCCGCTCGTCTTTCCGGCAGGAACCACCGCGGAGGAGATACTAGCGCACAGCCCGGACGGGGTTCTGCTCTCCCCTGGCCCCGGCGACCCGGCCCGCCTTGGACCGGTGGTGGAGACGGTCAAGGAACTCTTGGGTCAGAGGCCGATCTTCGGCATCTGCCTCGGCAACCAGCTTCTCTGCCACGCGATCGGCGGCGAGACCTTCAAGCTGAAGTTCGGCCACCGCGGCTCGAACCACCCGGTGAAGGACCTTCGCACGGGCCGGGTCACGATCACCTCGCAGAACCATGGCTACGCAGTCGATCCCGCCTCGCTGGAGGGAACCGGCGCGGAGATCACCCAGCTGAACCTCAACGACGGCACGGTGGAAGGGATCGCCGTACCGAGCGCGGACGCGCAGAGCATCCAGTACCACCCCGAAGCCGCGCCGGGACCTTGGGATTCGCGGCCTTACTTCCGCGAGTTCGTGGAACGGATGCGCGCCGCACGTTAGCCGCGTAGTAGCCGAAAGCGGTTCTCGCGTCCCGGTCGGCGGTCCATGAGGGCCACCTCAAGGGTGAGGCCGTTCGTCGCGTCTCCCTTGTCGTTCTCGGGATCAGTCGCGCGGGACCAGATCGCCGCCAAGGTGTCGATGGTGGCATCGAGGTCGCCCTCGGCGGGCACGTCGGCGAGCTGACGGTCGAGCGTCTCGCCGGTTTCCAGAGAGCCCGCGACGGACGCGCGTTCCCTCGACTCCGCGTAGTCGCCCTCGTAGTCCAGGACGAAGTACTTGTCGTCCTCTGGCCTTTCACCGACCTCCGCGAAGAGGGATCGGGCGATGGCGGGGGCGGAGGCGAAGTCGCTGAAGGCGCGCTTCAGAGGCGCGCTCATAGCGCTGACGACGCGCTGGATCGTCACGTCGTCCTCGCTCCGGGCAAAGCCTTCCTTGCTGGCGAACTCGAGCGCGGCGTTGCGGATCGCCTCGACGTCGGACTGCTGGCCGACTCCCGAGTAGACGAGGCGGTCGTAGATCTCGTAGACCTTGCGGGACTGTCTGCGGTAGGTGAGGATAAGGATTCCTTCGGGTCGGCTGATCGCGAGGACCGGCGCACCCTGCGCAAGCTTGCCCTCGATGTACTGGGCGCGATTGCCGATTCCTTCCTGCCAGTCGTAGGGCGTAAGCATCTGGATCTTCCTACGTCGAGAGGGCTCGCCCCCTCTCCGCCGGAGCCACTCCGGAGAGTGGCGGTCCAGGGAGGTCAAGGCTTATAGACGGGGGACTTGCGGAGCCAGGAGTCCAGCAGACGGCCCACCGTGCCGAGCGACGCGGCGGAGCACTTGTCCGGCGTGTCCTCGGTGGTGTGCCAGTAGGGATAGTCGAAGTCGATCAGGTCGATCGTCGGCAGCCCGGCGGCGATAAGCGGCAAGTGGTCGTCCTCAATGTCGTCGCCGACGCGCATCGGGAACGCGCGTGCCACCGAAGAATCAAGGGTCTGCGCATGGTCGTAGAACGCTTTCTGGAGCTTGGGAACGAGGCGCAGGGAGCTTTGCTCCATCG
>CAXTOO010000011.1:0-21704 GCA_964245875.1 uncultured Fimbriimonas sp.
CCAGGGCCAAATCGCCAACCGCTAGCAGGAGGCGGCGAGCCTCTCGGGCAAGCGGAGCGAGCTGGAGTCGCTCACGGGCAAGGTGGAGAAGGCGCTGCACCAACCCACTGAGTTGCCTGCGGGGCAGTTCACGGTCGGGCGCGACATCCGCGCGGGTCGGTACACCGTGGTAGGCGACAGCAACTTCATCGTGAACGGCGGCGCGAAGGTCAACACGATCCTCGGAAACGGAGGCGTAGACCGCTACGTCTGCAACCTCGAAGATGGCGACGAGATCGACGCCCGAGGGGCTGACCGCTTCTACCCCATGGACTGAGATCAGCCCGACGGGCGACTGGCTTCGACGCTACGCCAGCCGACTGCTGAGCGAAGCGGATACCCCATTGGACGAAAGCATTGGGACGTCAAGTCTCCCGATAGGCCCTCCGGCTTCGACGCTCATAGGCGAAGAGCGTTCTCTGGGGCGGACGCTTCTCTAGGAGGGGTCCGAGATCCACCGGCTCGTCCAACTCCTCCGCGCCCAGCGCGCACAGCGCCCGCATCGCGGAGGAATCGTCGCTCCGCACGAGCAGGCGTCCGTAGCGCCGCCTCAGCGCCTCTGCGGCTCCGTGCCAAGTTCCGCCCTGGCGCATCCGCGCGTGGCCCACGACCGTCGCGTCCGCCGCCGCGTAGATCAGCGCGTTCCGCTCCATCGCGAGGCCGCGCGAGAACGGTTCCCGCAGCGCGGCGAGCGCGACGCGGATCGCGCCGTCGTCGGAGGGCGCGATTTCCAGGCCATGGGGCAGGATTCGCAGGACCGTCCCACCCTCGCCCAGCGCCGCCGTCTCCGCCGCCGAGTCGCAGCCCGCCGCGCCGCCCGACACGAGCCCGTGACCGAGCGACGCCGTCCGCGCACCGATCCCTCCCATGAACCCCAAGACCTCGGCTTCAACCTGCCGCGAGCCCACCGCCCCGACCCACGGCACGGCCGGCAACGCGCCCTCCCGCCACAGCGCGGGCGGTGCGAGGTCGCCGAACGCCTCGAACCACCGCAGCGGGTAGCCCTCGCTGACCGGGGTCAGCACTGCGCCGTCCTCGACCGCCGCCTCGGCCCACGCCCGCAGGCCGGGCGCGCCCAGGATCGTCGCGGGCAGGGCCATCCCGGCGTCTCGCAGGACGGCCTCGGGATCACCGGCCTCGCGTCTCAGCGCGGCCACCACCTCGGGCCATCCTCGGCGAGGCGGATCGACGCTCCGGGGCGCGCCGCGAAGGTAGAGCGCGGCGAGGACCGCTTCGATTGACGAACGACGATTTTCGATTGACGATTGTGGCCTTCAACGGTCGATCGGAAACCGTCGGCCGTCAATCGAAGTAGACTCCCCTTCGCCCCACCCATGCTCAAGCACACCGATCTCACCCGCAGCCGGATCGCCGCATTCCTCAAGACCGAACTCCGACCCCGGATCTTCGGCGAACGCGTCTCCCTGAAGATCGAGATCAACGACCGCCCCGCGAAGGACCAGGCGGAGGCGGAGGAGGGTCCCTGGCGGGAAGTCCAGAAGGGACACGCCTACGGCCCCGCCTACACGACGTTCTGGTTCCGCCTGAGCGGCACGATCCCCGAAGGCTTCGCGGGGCGGCAGGTCGTGGTGTTCGCCGAGGTGGGCGGCGAGCGCACCGCGTGGCGCGACAACAGCCCCTGGTGCGGCATCGACCACCAGCACTCCGACATGGGCTGGATGGAAGGCAGCTCCTTCGTCGAGCGCAACCTCGCGCAGGGCGGCGAGAAGGTCGTCTACCACGTCCAGAGCTACACCCGCAACAGCGAGACGCGCGTCGCGGGCAAGGAGCCGCCGCGGGCCGCGACCACCGAGACGGTGGAGAGCGCCGAGCTGGCGGTCGTGGACCTGGAGGTCAAGGACCTCGCGTACGACGTCGAGTTCGCGCTGGGACTGCTGGAGTCGATCGAGCCCGCCGACCCCGCCTACCAGACGATCCTGCGCGCCCTGAACGACGTCTGCAACGCCTTCGCCTCCGAGCCGATCCCGCGCCTGCGCAAGATCGTGCGCGACGCCCTCGGCAGCCTGCCCGGCGAGTTCGCCCACACCATCGTGCCCGTGGGCCACGCCCACCTCGACACCGCCTGGCTGTGGCCCCTGGAGATCACGCGCAAGAAGATGGCCCACACCACGGCCACCCAGCTCGGCCTCCTGGAGCGCTACCCCGAGTACACCTTCGTCCACTCCCAGGCGAGCCAGTACGAGTGGCTGGAGCAGGACTACCCCGCCCTCTTCGAGCGGGTCAAGAAGGCCGTCTCCGCCGGGCGCTGGGAGGTCGTCGGCTCGATGTGGGTCGAGGCCGACTGCAACCTGACCGGTGCGGAGTCGCTCGTGCGGCAGTTCCTCTACGGCAAGCGGTACTTCCGCGAGAAGCTCGGCGTCGAGACGCACGACATGTGGCTACCGGACGTGTTCGGCTACTCCGCCGCCCTGCCGCAGATCCTGGCGAAGTTCAACATCCCCTACTTCCTCACCCAGAAGATCTCCTGGAACCAGTTCAACAAGTTCCCGCACCACACCTTCTGGTGGCAGGGCATCGACGGCACGAAGGTCTGGAGCCACTTCCCGCCCGCCGACACCTACAACGCCTCGTGCGAGCCTAAGGAGGTCGTGTTCTCCGTGAAGAACTTCAAGGACCACGGCCGCTCCGACTCCTCGCTCTACCTCTTCGGCTACGGCGACGGCGGCGGCGGTCCGACGGAGAAGCACCTGGAGTTCCTGCGCCGGGGCCGCCTCGCGCCCAACTACCCCGAGGTCGCCACCGGCAAGCGGGCCCTGGACTTCTTCCGGGACGCCAAGGCGCGCTCGAAGGACCTGATGACCTGGACGGGCGAGCTCTATCTGGAGCTTCACCGCGGCACCTACACAAGCCAGGCCAAGAACAAGAAGGCCAACCGCGAAAGCGAATTCCTCCTGCGCGACGCGGAGATCCTCAGCGCCTTCGCGCCGGACTACCCCGCCTCCTACCCCCAGGCCGACCTGGAAAGGGTGTGGAAGCTCGTCCTCCTGAACCAGTTCCACGACATCATCCCCGGCTCCTCCGTGCGCGAGGTGTACGTGGACTCCGACCGCGACTACGCGACGATCAAGGCGGAGGGCGAACGGATCGTCCAGGAGAAGCTCCGCGCCATCGGCTCCCGCCTCGCGACCGCCGCCACGCAGCGTCCGGTGGCGCTGTTCCAGAACGCCCAGATCCCCACGCAGGCGTCGATCCCCTGGCCGGACGAGCCCGCGCCGAGCAGCCTCGCCTGCGGCGAGGAGAGCCTGCCCGTCCAACTCGTCGAGGAGTTCGGAGAGCGCAAGCTGGTCTTCCCCACCCCCGCCGCCGCCCTGGGCGCGGTCGTCGTCGGCGACCTCTCGGACGCGCCGCCGTCCTATCGGCCGCGCCTGAAGGCCGGCGGACGGAAAATCGAGAACGACGTGATGAGCGTCCGCTTCGACGCGCACGGCAACCTCACGTCGATCCAGACTGAGGACGGCACGGAGTTCCTGGAGCCGGGCAAGCTGGGCAACCTCTTCCAGGTCTTCGAGGACAAGCCGAACTTCTGGACCGCCTGGGACATCGACGCCTTCGCGCTGGAGACCGGCACCGACCTCGTGCGCAGCGAGAGCTTCGAAATCGTCGAGCGCGGCCCCGTGCGCGTCGCCGCCGAGGTGGTCAAGCGGTTCGGGAAGAGCACCATCCGCCAGCGCATCTCGCTCGGACCCACCCCCGGCGTGCGCTTCGACACGGAGATCGACTGGCACGAGGAGGACAAGATGCTCAAGGTCGCCTTCCCGGTGAGCGTCAACGCCGCTCGCGCGACCTACGAGATCCAGTTCGGCCACGTCGAGCGGCCCACCCACCGCAACACGAGCTGGGACATGGCCCGTTTCGAGGTCTGCGCCCAGAAATGGATCGACCTGAGCGAGGGCGGGCAGGGCGTCGCCCTGATGAACGACGGCAAGTACGGCCACGACGTGTTCGGCAACGTCATGCGCCTCACCCTCCTGCGCGCGCCCAAGGCCCCCGATCCGCTCTGCGACATGGGTCGGCACCGCTTCACCTACGTGGTGATGCCCCACTTCATGCCCTTCGCGTTCGACAGCGTGGTGCCCGCCGCCTACGCCCTTAATGCGCCGCTGCGGTCGGCGATGCTCGACACCGCGGAAGGCGAAGCGGGAACGCTCCCGCCCTTCGTGGCCTGCGAGAACCGCAACGTCGTCGTCGAGTCCGTCAAGAAGGCGGAGGACGGCGACGACCGCATCGTGCGACTCTACGAGTGCCACAACACGCGCGGCCGGGCGGAGCTGAACGTCATGGGCCGCCCAACCGCCGCCTGGCTCTGCGACCTGGAGGAGAACCCCATCGCCGAGATCGAGCTGGTCGACGGCCTGGTGCCCTTCGAGTTCAAGCCGTTCGAGATCATCACCCTCCGCCTCCGATCATAGGCGGAGAGCCTTGCGACGACGGCAGAAAGCAACGGGCATGGCGATGGGAGGGCGAAGCGCGTTCAGGGACTCGGGGGCACGCCTCATCCCCTGGGCCGTCCTCGCCGTCGGTCTCGCCGCCACCGGCATCCTCTACGGTTCGATCTCAAGAACCCTCCACACCCGCAACCAAAAAGAGTTCGACGGGCAGATCGAGCGTCTCACCGACATGCTGGACGACGCGGTGACCGACCAGGTCGCCGTCCTCCACGCCGTCGCCGGGGCGGTCTCCGCGAATCCGGACATCGACCACGAGGGCTTCGCCCGGCTCTACGACAACCTTCGTGGGGGCATCACCGCGCGAGTGCCCGCTTCGATCGGGCTGGCCTTCCACCGTCCTTGGGCAAAGCGCGACGAACTGGCCCGCGAGGCCGCGAGAAGGGGCGTTCCCCACTATCGCTTCCGACCGGCGTCACCGCGGCGCGACGCCTCGGCCGTCGTCCTGATCCAGCCCTTCATGGGCAACAACCTCCAGGCGCCGGGCTTCGACATGCACGCCGAGCCGAACCGTGCGCGAGCCATCGACCGTGCGCTCGCGACCCGCGGCCCCTCGATCACCACGAGCCTCGTCCTCGCCCTCGACTCGGATCGCAGGCCGCCTCCGGTCGCCTTCCTGCTCTACCTCCCCGTCTACGCCGACGCGGGCTCGACCCGGCTCGTGGGCGTCGCCTTCTCCGGGCTTCGGGCGGACGCCCTCTTCGCGACGGTCCATTGGGAGGCCGCCGCCGCCCACATGGGGATCCATCTCGCCTCGCCGGGCGAAGGCGAGGAGGCGACCGTGCTCGACTTTTCCCCCGGTGGCAAGACGATCTTCCACCGATCGGAGACGATCGACCTGCCCAAAGTGGGAGGAAGCCTCCGGGCGGAGTTCTCCGCGGGAAAGGATTTCGGCACCCCACCCACGATCCTTCCCACCGTCCTGCCCGTCGGAGGCGCGCTCTCGCTCCTTCTCTTCGTCCTCGCCGGCAGCCTTTGCCGGGTCCACGAAGCCACGGAGCGGCGCGAGTCGGAGCAGACCCTTCTGGCTGAGGTGGGCAGATTGACCGCCGAGCACGCCGACGACCCGGCGGTTCTCCAAAAGATCGCCGCCGCCGCCGCAAGGACCTTCGGCGCGGCGTGCCGGATCGACCTTCTGGAGACCGGTGGAGGGCTCATGACGGTGAACGCTCACGAGAAGGGCCGCGACGCGCTGTTGGCCATGGAAAGAGAATTTCCCCGCCTCCAGCACGACGCCATGTTCCGCGCCGCGCTGGAGACGGGCGTCGTCCAGCGCGGCGCGGGGTACGTCGCCAGCGGCCCGGAGCACGCGCGCAAGATGGAACCCGTGGCCCTCGGCCCCGTCGCCGTGGTTCCGCTCTGGCTCCGCGACCACGCCCTGGGAGCGATCACCCTCACCCGGGAGCGCGGCCAAAGGTCGCTGGGCGACGGCGAACGCGCCCTGGCCGAGTCCATCGCGGGCCGACTCGCCCTCGGGATCGAGAACCAGCGCCTTTACCGCGACCTCGAACGCCGCGTCGAGGAGCGGACGCGCGACCTGGAGGCGAGCAATCGCGAGTTGGAGTCGTTCTGCTACAGCGTCTCCCACGACCTGAGAACCCCTCTCCGGAGCCTGGACGGCTTCGGCCAGGTCCTTCAGAAGGACTATGCGGGAGTCCTCGACGCGCAGGGCATGGACTTCCTCGCCCGCATCCGGGCCGCCACCCGAAGGATGGACGAGCTGATCACCGCCCTCCTCACGCTGTCCCGACTCACCCGCCGCGAGATCGTGCCCTCTACCGTCGACGTCACCGCGATGGTGCGCGACGCGATGCGCGACCTCGACCCCGAGGGCAAGGTCAGCCTGAACGTCGAGGAGGGGCTGGCGGTGCAGGCCGATCCGCGGATGATGGCCGTCGTGCTCGACAACCTCCTGGGCAACGCGATCAAGTTCAGCGCCCGCGATGACGCCCCCCGGATCGAGGTCGGCCTCGCTGAAGACGGCGAGGTCTTCGTGCGGGACAACGGCGCCGGCTTCGACATGGCCTACGCGAGCAAGCTCTTCCAGCCTTTCGAGCGGCTCCATTCCGTCCGCGAGTTCCCCGGCCACGGCATCGGCCTCGCTACCGTCGAGCGGATCGTCCACCGCCACGGGGGAGAGGTCCGGGCCGAAGGCCAGCCGGGAGAGGGCGCGACCTTCTTCGTGAAGTTTCCCGACTGACCGATCGGTCTTACGAGAACGGTTTGTCCCATAATCCCCTCGTGGTTCGCATCGTCGTCGTCGAGGACGACGCCCGCCTACGACGGGCGCTCGTCGAGCTCCTTCGCCTGGAGGGGGGATTCGACGTCGTCGCCGACGCGGGCGACGGCGAGACCGCCCTGGAGAGCGCGGGCGTCCTCCGGCCCGACGTGGTGCTGACCGACCTGGAGATGCCGCGCCTCGACGGCATCGGCCTCATCCGCCGCCTTGGAAAGCTCCTTCCCGAGACGGCGGTCGTCGTCCTGACCAAGTTCGGCGACGACGAGCGCGTGTTCGGCGCGATCAAGGCGGGGGCGATCGGCTACCTGCTGAAGGACGCGGGCCTCGACGAGATCGCGAACGCCGTCCGCATGGCCCGGGCCGGGGAGGGTTTCCTCAGCCCGGCCCTCGTGGCGCGCGTGATGGCCGAGTTCGCCCGCGCCTCGCGTAGCGGCCTCGCGAATCGCCGCCGGTTCGCCGAGCTCAGCCGCCGCGAGGTCGAGGTGCTCGAGTGCCTCGCCGCCGGACTGCGCAACGCCCAGATCGCGGACAAGCTCTCCCTGAGCGAGAAGACGGTGAAGAGCCACGTCGGCGCGATCCTGCGCAAGCTCCACGCCAACGACCGAGAAGTGGCCGGACGGTTGGCGAGAGACGGCGGAATCGAGAGCTAGCGCCTTACGAACTGGATGACTTTCCCGAGCAGCGTCTTCGGCTTGCGCTTCGGAAGGTAGGCCAACACACCCTTCCTCGTCTTCGAACCGGCCTTCGCCAGCGCGCTTCCCTGCCGCGCCTTGCTCAGGGCCGACACCAGCCGGATCGCCGTCAGGGAGCCGATCACGAAGGGCGAGTACCGCTCGAACTGGCGGCTCGCGCTCTGCGCGACCCCCTCCGCCGAGCCGACGACGCCCTTCGCCTTGCCACCCAGCTCGCTCACCGTCTGCTGGATGTTCGCGGTCAGCTCCTGGACCTTCTTCACAAGGTCCTGAACCTGCCCCTCGATCGCCACGATCTTCGGGCTGAGTTCCTTGAGGATGCCGACCAGCTTGAGGGCAGCGATGCCTAAGGCAATAAATAGGAAGATGTTCGCAACGAAGAACGCCCCCGAAAGCCAGAACCAGATCGCAGGTGCCTGAATCATCGCGCCACTCCAACAACCAACAACAGTCTCGTCATCCTAGAATCTTGATCTCCACCGTCTTCGTCTCGCCCGCCGGAACGTCGACCGAGGCGCGGAGCGTGCCGCCCTCCGCCTCGACCGTCTCGCCGTCGACCTGGAACCGCGTGCCCCAGAGGCCCCGCACCTCCAGCCGGGCCGGAAGCGTCTTGTCCGACGCATTCCGCAGCGAAAAGGTTGCCCCGCGCTTCGTCGCCCCAACGCGCATCTCGTCGATCCGCGCCCCCTCGCACCGCGCGTCGATCCCGACGTGCCGCACCACGATCCGCCGTCCCACGCCGTCCCAGGGCCGCACCACGAACGTCTCGCCCGCTCCCTCGCCCTCCACCTCGAACGCGCAGCCGAACGTCACCACCCCCTGCGAGCGCGACGGCAGCACGTACGACGCCGCCCCCCGAAGGTAGTGGAAAAGCCCCAGCCCCACATCGCCGCTCGTCCACGCCACCCCATGCATCCGCGACGCCGGGTCGGGGCAGTAGCCCATCCCCGCCGCGCCGTCCGCCCGCACGAGCGCCCACGGCGCGAGCATTCCCCCGAACGCCATCCTCAGCCGCGCCTCGTCCATCGGCGGCCCGTCCCGCTCCAGTTCCGCTAGGAGCCGCCGGGAGTTCGCCACCGTGCTCGGCCCGAGGCAAAGCTCGCCCTTGTCCGCCATCGCCGGGTGCGCCGCCCCCTCGTACTCCTCCCCGAACCGCTTGTCGCTGGCGTACCACCACCAGCAGGGCGAGAGCGAGCGGGCGGCGGAGAGGTAGCGGGCTACCCGATCCCTTGTCTCGTACCGGTCCGCCGCAATGGATGCCTCCTCGAATGCCGCCGCGTTCCAGCCGTTCTCCCCGAAAAATCCCTTGGCTCGACGCAATGCCTCTGACCGCTTCCAAAAAGGACCGCGAAGCATTGCGCCTCGTGAATGGTCGTCGAACTCACGAGACACTTCATCGGTAAGCGGGAGAGAGGTGGAACTGGTCAGATCGGTGTTCTCCCGCAAGCCTCGAAGGGTGATCGCACCCTTGCTCACAAGAGCATCCTTATCGCGTTCGAATCCGTACGATTCGGATACTCGTCCAACGGCTGAGTAAAGAGCGGAGGCCATCATGTACAGCGAAGCCCGCCCGTGGCCCACCGCCACCGCGTCCGGGTTCGGCAACAATGCCCCCAGCGACCCGTCGCCGGGGTTCAGCACCTTTCGCTCAAGGAATGCGAGATAGCGATCCAGCACCGCGATCTCCGACGCCACCGGATACAGCACGTTCTTCTCCGCCAGGAAAAGCGCCTCGCAGAGGCCCGACTCCACGAAGAACGGCGTCATCAGCGACTCCGGGTCCGCGATCGGCCCGCCCTCCTCCAGGTTGTTCGGCGCCAAGGCCCCTTCCAAAGGACCACCCACGATCACCTGGTTCTCGACGATCCAAGCCGCCCGCGCCTTGACCAGCGACTCGATCGGCTCGATCATCAAGAGGAACGCCTCGCTCTCCCGCCCGTCCGTGTCCTCCAGCCGCAGCCGCACCGGACCCGGCTCCGCCGGACGCACGAAGCAGAAGCCGCCCTCCTCGTCCGAGTCGGTCTCCAGCTCCGCCTCCACGTCGGTCTCGAACACCGCCGGCGTGCAGCCCGCGACCTCCACCGCGATCCCCACCTCCGCCGGGGCGACCGCCGCCGGGAACAGCCGCAGCGACGGCCGCCCCGTCGCCGCCAGGGCCGCGTGGACCCCGTCGCCCCGATACCGGTCGGCGCTCATGAACCGCATGTGGTACACCCGGTCCTCGCCCGGCTCCAGGACGAGGCTCGTGTGGCCCGAGAACCACTCCGGCCATCCCTCCCGCTCGATGGTCGCCTGCGAGTGGACGTACACCACCGGAATCCCCTCCCACCGGTAGTTCGTGTTCAAGGAGGCCGGAACGTGGCACGCGAACTCCCACGACGTGTCCTCGCCCGGCGTCACCAGCAGCCCCGGCGGACGGCCGTTCATCCGCTGCGCGAAGAGGTGGGACGCCGCCCCCCCCACGTTCAGGTGCAGGTACAGCCGGTCGTGGAAGAGCGCCCGCGCGCCCTCGTCGGTCTTCGGGTAGCCGTCCAGCACGTTGTTCAGGGCGAACGGAAAGCCCAGCTCCCCGATCTCCAGGCTCCGCCGCGAGCGGTTCGTCACCGTCAGCTCCCAGCCCACCTGCGGCACCACGCCCGGGATCTCCATGAACCGCCCCACCGCCCCGATCTCCTCCAGGAACCCGAACTCGTACTCGAAGCCCACGAGCGCGCCGTCCGTCTCGTTGTCGTCCAAGGGCCGCGCCTCGCTGTTGCGCGCAAGGATCCAAGGGTCGTCCGGCCCTGTCCGCGCCCCCAGCAGGATCGTCCCCGGCAGGTAGTCCTCGCTCGTCTCCTCGCCCATGCTGATGGGCGGCGCGCAGAACTGGAACTCCTCGCTCTCCTCGGGCATCGTCGGGTCGGCGGCCCAGAGCTGCTGGATGCGCCCCCCCGGCCCAAACTCCAGGCTCAGGAGACTGCCGGTCAGCTCGGTTCGGTCGAGGGAAAAGTCGTCCATCGCAGGTCCCTGGAGGGTACCGCCTTCCGGAAGCCCCTCTCGTCGCTCCGGCGCGAGTCCCGGAACACCGCCTGCCCGCATCGGGCGATGAGAGGGGGTTGGGGGAGAGAAGATGCCGAAGGAGCGACGCCCACAGCCTTTGAGCGTCCCCCTCCATGTGGAGGGGGACGAGGAGCGGCTGAGGCACGGACTGACTCGGAACCCCCAGGCCTTCCGCCGGGTCCTAGCCCCATGATCGACGAACGAGAAGACGCCGAGAAAGCCCTGGAAGTCGAGGGCGAGGCACCCACCGAGTTCGCCACCGTGGACGATCCTACTGGCGCGGATGCCGTCGTTGCCAAGAAGGACGAAACCATCACCGACAACGGCGTGGTCGCGCCGAAGACGAACCCGGACCAATTCGAGTCCAAGCCTTAGCCTCAGACGAAAAGACGTGAAGCAGAGCGTTCAGCCATCGTTGTGGACCCGCTTGGGCCACCCGTCTGCGAAACGAACGTGGTAAAAGCGTGACAAGCGCGTTTGCGTCGCCTTGACCATGACACGATAGGGAAGGTGCGGGCTTGCCCGTGCCTTCTGGCCATCGTCGTGAGGATCCCCTTTCGCTCCGTTCTCGCCGTCGCTTCTGCGCACGCCGGAACGGCCACTTACCTCTTCGACAACAGCTACGCGCCCGTCGAGGCCACCGCGCCGAACCTCGATGTGGTCGATGCCCTCGCGCAGAATGCGTTCGGAACCGCGGTCCTGTATGGCGTGACTCGCACCGTGTACAACACCGTCGGCACCAACACGTTTTCGACCAACTCGGGCCTCACTCTGGACGCCTCGTCGCTCATCACCCCCACGAGCTACTCCCTGGAGATGGTCGTCGCCCCCGACGCAACGGGTGGCAACGGATACCGCAAGCTCGCCGACGTCTCCGGACGCAGCCTCGACACCGGCTACGACGTGCTGAACCAGAACCTCGACGTGTACAACCTCGGGGCCGGAACGGCGGCAGTCACCGTGGGCGCCTACAACTACCTCGTGCTGACCGTCGACGACGGCACCTTGAAGGGGTACGTCAACGGCGCGCTCGACTTCACGTTCACCGGCTCGACCATCATGGCCAGATCGCGACCCTCGCTCAGAACCCCTATCAGGCGGTGCCGGAGCTTTCCGCCTTCGCCACCCTCGGCCTGGGCGTGGTCGCAATCCTCCGCCGCCATCGCTAGGGCGAAAGGGGCCTCTCGAAAGAGGCGCCCCCTTTCGCCTTACTTGAACAAGACGTCGCGGGTCGTCTCCGACCGTGCGCCGTCCGCGTAGTGCACGGTGCGGATCTTCACTCGGTCGCCCCACTTGACGTTCTTCATGGCGTCCTGGAGCTCCTGGCCGCCGCTCACCGTCTTGCCGCCGACGCTCTCCACCACGTCGCCCGCCTTGAGGCCGAGCGACGAGGCGATGGAACCCCTCTCGACGGACACGATCACCGCGCCCGAGACATCCTTCGGCAGGCCGAACTGGCCACGGACGGACTCATCGACGTCCGCGATGTTCACGCCGAGATGCGCCGGCTCGCCCACCCTGCGGACCTCCGGCTTGGCGGGCCGGGCGTCGTCCGAGAACGGATTCGCGTCGTCGCCTCCATCGGGAATTCCGAAGCCGCGGAAGTTGCGGAACTGCTCGAACGGACTCATGCCTCCGCCGTAGCCGCGGCGCGCGTTCGGGCGCGGGGCGGTCTCCATCGTCTGCGCGACGTAGGTCTTGAGGGTGACCTTGGTCGTGCGCAGCGCGTTGTCCCGCACGTAGCTCACGCCCACCGTTGCGTTGGGCGCGAAGGCGAGCATGGCGTTGCGCAGGTCCATCTCGCTGCGGATCGGTCGGTCGCCGATCTTCACGATGACGTCGTTCTCCTTGAGGCCCGCCGCCTTGGCCGCGCCTTCCTCGGAGAGGCGCGCGATGCGCGCGCCGCCGTCCTTCAGGAGGCCGGTCCGCTCGTACTCCTTCACCGCCTCGGGGCCGACGCCGATCATGCTGCGGGTCAGCTTGCCCTTGCTCATCAGGAGGTTCGAGATGAGCCGGACCTGGTTGCTGGGGATCGCGAAGCCGATGCCGTTGCTGCCGCCGGTCGGGCTGTAGATGGCGGTGTTCATGCCGATCACCTGGCCATCCACGTTCACGAGCGGACCGCCCGAGTTGCCCACGTTGATCGCGGCGTCCGTCTGGATAAGGTCAGAGTAGCCCCGTGCCTTGCCCTGGGCGGAGATGTTGGTGTTGCGCCCGAGCGCGCTGACGTGCCCGATGGTCACGGAGTTCTCCAGCCCGAACGGCGCCCCGACCGCCATCGCGAACTCGCCCGGCTCGACGGTGGATGAGTCGGCGAAGCCGAGGAACGGCAGGTTCTTCGACTCGATCTTCACGATCGCGACGTCGCTGGTGTCGTCGTTAGACGGAGTGACCTTGCCCTCGAAGGTGCGTCCGTCCTTCAAGGTGACGGTGACGGTCTTCGCGCCCTCCACGACGTGGTCGTTGGTGATGATCCAGCCGTCGCCGGAGACGAGGAAGCCGGAGCCTTCGCCCTCGGAGACCGCCACCTGGCCTTCGCCGCCGCCGTGGCCCGCCTTGATGTCGACGACCGCCGGGCCGACGACGCGGGCGAGGGTGCGGAACGAGGCGTCGAGGCTGCGCAGCTCCGGCAGGCCGTCCACCCCGCCGGTCGCGAGGGTCGCCTTCGCGACGCCGATCTGCGGCGACGCCTGGGCGAGGGAGATGGCGGGGACGCGCCCGGAGAGCACGCCCGCCATGCACACGGCGCCAAGGCCAAAGCCCGCGCCGAGGGTGAGATACACGTTCTTGGATGTTCGGATGGGTTGATCCATGTCTACCGTTTCTACGCCGCGGGGTTTTCCGTTGCGGCGTTCGCTATGGGTCTTAACGCACGGCCCGGGCGGAAGGTTTCCCTCGGCGGATGGTTTCTCTTTGGGAGTGCGGGAACTCGCTCCCGCTTTGGGTCAGCGAGCGTCTCGCACCGCCGAAGCGCCCCATCGAACGGGTTCTCCTACGGCGCCGGTCGCGTGCCGCTCTCCAACATCCGCGCGTACACCGCGAGGATGCGCTCGCGCACCGAAGCCGGCGCGTCGCCGTGGACCTCCACGCGCAGATCGCCCACGTCGCGGTACGTGCGCTTCTCCTCCCCGGGACGCGAAGGCGGCGGCGCGTGGCCCTCGGGCGGGCGGAACTGGTACACGAAAAGCCGCACGAGCCCATCCGTGATCTTGATCTGGGCCGGCGTGATGTCGTGCCAGAACACCAGATCCATGCTCTGGGGGCGGAAGCCCATCGGCAGACGGCGAGCGAACGCGGGCTTGAATCCGAGGCGCCGCTCCGCGTCCTCGCCGCCGTGCAGGGCCTGCGGCGCGCGCGCCTGGTCGCGCTTCGATCCGGCGGGATCGACGAGGTCGAACGTCGACTTGTCCAGGCGCGCGGGAAACTCGACGTGGCGGAAGGCGACCTGCACCGTGACGCCGCCAAGCTCGTTCACCGCCTCCGCCTTCAGCGGGATGTAGGTCGCGGTGTCGATGTAGAAGCGGCGCGTCTCGAGCTCCGGCGACCGCGGACGCGCGACGACGCGGTACACCGGACGACCCGCGACGATCGTCTTCTCGTCGATCTCCAGCCGGTAGTTGCGGCGAACCAGCCGCATCCGGAAGTCGAGGTCGTCCGGCTCCATCAGCGGCGACGGGTGCGATCGCAGTCGCCGCTTGTCGGGGAAGTACGTCGTCCAGACCGTGCCGTCGTCCACCGAAACTTGGCCCTGCATCGTGGCGGGCGAAAGGATCTCGGTGCGCCGCCGCCCGAGCGGGTCGCGGCGCATCCGAAAGCGCACGTAGCCCCCTCCGAACGGCGACATCTGATCGAGGATCGCGTCCACGTTGACCGTCGAGCGGCGCTCCAGGCTGCGCCGAAGGACCTCCTCGGCGTCGGGAGTCTGGCGACCCGCGAGGAGCGTCGCGAGGAGGACGGCGCTAAGGGCCATCGGCGTTGGGCATCAGGATGGGCGCGCCCACCGAAGGGTCCCCTGCCTGTTCGTAAGCCTCGCTGTGCTGGGCGTACACGTCGAAGTCCACGTTCTGCGCGACCGTCGTCCGCGGCGACTCCCGCACGAAGGCGACCGGCGCGCGCTCGGCATGGGGCGCGCGCAGAAGCACCACCGCCCCCAGGGCGAACGCGGCGGCGAGGCCGCCCCACTGCCCCCAGACGACCGCCCCCAGGTGCGGCAGGACAGGCGTCCGCACCGGTCGCGCCGCCTCCTCGTGGAGGCGCCGCATGAGGCGTCGCTCGAAGTCCTCCGCCGGCTCGGGGGCACGAACGCCCAGCAGCAGGCCCTTCAGGGTGCGCAGGTCGCGCTCCTCCGTGCGGCAACGGCCGCAGTCGGCGAGGTGGGCGCGCACGGCGTCCCGCTCCCCCGCGCCAAGCTCGCGGTCGAGGTAGGCGGAAAGCATCTCGACGGTCGACTTACAGTTCATCGGCCATCTCCTTGTAGGTCTCCGGGGCGTGCTTCAGCAGGTAGCCGCGAAGCTGCTTGCGCCCTCGGTGGATGCGGGATCGCACCGTGCCGACGGACGTGCGCATGATCTCCGCGACCTCCTCGTAGGCGAGTCCCTCAACGTCCGCGAGGAGCACGGCGGTGCGGAAATCGGCGGTCATCGACATCAGCCCGGCCTGGACGGTGTCGTCCATCGCGCCCCGCATCATCTCGCGGTCCGGCGCGCTGTCGGGATCGGGCACGTCCCAGCCCGAGCTCCCCTCGTGGCCGCTGTGGTCGAGGCTCGTGGTCCGGAGCTTGCCCCGACGCCGCACGAGGTCGATGTGCGCGTTCGTCATGATCCGGTACAGCCAGCTCGCGAAGGGCAGGGTGTCGTCGTACCGGTGGAAGAAGCGGAACGCGCGGACGAAGGTCTCCTGCATCAGGTCCTCCGCCTCGCTGGCGTTGCCCGTCAGGCGGTAGGCCAGTCCGTAGGCGGGGCGATAGGCCTCGAGGACGAGGCTCTCGAAGAGGGCTTGTCGATCCGACACGGCGGGCGAACGGTCCTTGAAGGCGAGGGTGAGCATGAACGGCTTCCGTTCATGCTTACGCGGCATTCTCGGATTTTGGTTCCGCCTGCTCGTAAAGGCCGTTCAAAATGCGCTTGATGCCGCGCCGGATGCGCCACTCGCCGAAGTTGATCAGCAGCCCGAGCCGGATGTCGGCCAGACGCAGGTAGGTGTCGATCTGCCGGAAGTGGACCGGCGCGAACTCCCGGCACGATTTGATCTCGACCAGCACGCAGCCGTCCACCAGCAGGTCGGCCCGGAACCCAGTCGCCAGAAGCACGTCGTTGTAGCGCACCGGGATCGGATGCTGGCGGCGCAGCGGCAGGTTCGCGGCCGCCAGCTCGTACGCCAGCGCCGCCTCGTACACCGACTCCAGCAGCCCCGGCCCGAGCGTCTCGTGGACGCGATGGGTCGCCTCCACGATCTCCCGCGCCACGACGTTCTCCCGGATCATGCGTCTACATATTGACACGGCTGGCGTATGCTGTCCCCTATGTGGATCCGACCGCTCGCGCTCGCCGCGGGAGCCCTCCTGCTGGCCGTCGCGCTGCCCGCCTTCGCGGCGCCATTCCTGCTGGTGTCGGTCGCCGGCTGCGGGTGGGCCTTCGCGGTCGGCCTCCTGCCTCGGCTCCGACGGCGGGACGCCTACGACCTTGGCGAGCTCCGCAGGGTCCACGACGAGGAGGAGATCCGGGCGCTCGACGACGAGGGCGCAATGGGCCTCCCCGAAAAGGTCGTCTGCCCGCGCTGCTTCACGGAGTACCCCCATCGCCTGGGCGCCTGCCCGAAGTGCGGCGCGGGCGGCTGAAGGGTGTGTCGGAATTCGTCTCGGCTCTGCTCCGTCGCGGAGGAAGCGCCCACGAACCCCTGCCTCAACCCTCCGCTTCGCGAGGTTTTCCAATCTGGACAAAACATCTCGCGACGAAGCCCGAGCCACCCCTTGAAACCTGAGAAGCCCCCGAAATGAGAGCGCTTTCACCCCCGATTGCCAGCGGGCAACGCATCCTGAACGCCGAAGATCGCCTTCTGTCGGGCACGCTGGGACTACTGCGGAGGGCGCAGATTCACCTGGAGCCAGAAGCGGCCCAGCGCCCGAACCACGTCCACGTACTCCTCGTACCCGACCGGCTTCCGAACGAAGCCGCTCGCGCCCGCCTCGTAGGAGCCCATCAGGTCGCTCGGCTCGTCCGACGACGTGAGCATCACCGTCGGAACGGTCTTCATCGTGTCGTTGGCTCGCGCCAAGCGGAGGACCTCGATGCCGTTGAGCTTGGGCAGCTTGAGGTCGAGCAGGATGAGGTCGGGCCGGAGGACGCCCTCGGCGTTCAGGTAGTCCACCGCCTGCTGACCGTCCCGGGCCACGTCCACCACGCAGGTGGGATCGAGCTTGCGGAGAGCGCGAACCGTCAGCGCCTCGTCGTCGGCGTTGTCTTCCACGAGGAGCACCCTCGAACCGTCCATCGTTTTACCGGTCATCTGAGCGTATGGCCCTGGAACAATATACTCTTAAGGAGCGACTAAGCACACTCGCAAATACGGCTGAGGAGACATCGCCTAGAATAATCCCATGACGGAGATCGTCCTCGTGCGAGGCTCGGTGCTGGACCAGGCGGTGGACGCCGTCGTCAACGCGGCGAACACCGGGATGCGCGGCGGCGGAGGGCTCGACGGCGCCATCCACCGCGCCGCGGGGCCGGAGCTCCTGAAGGAGCTGCGCGACAAGGCGCCGAGCGGCGCGCCCACCGGCGCGGTCGTCGTCACCGCCGGACACGCGAGCGGCTTCCGCCACATCCTCCACACCCCCGGCCCCGTCTGGAAAGGCGGCACGAAGGGCGAGGCCGACGCCCTCGCCGCCTGCTACCGCAACGCGCTCGACGCCGCCCACGACCTCGGCCTCGCCTCCATCGGCCTTCCCTCGATCTCGACCGGCATCTACGGCTACCCGCTCGAAAGGGCCGCTCCCTTGGCGGTGGCGACCGTCCGCGACTGGATCGCCGCCCACGGCGAGACGCCCCTCCGGCGCGTCGTCTTCGCCATGTTCGGGGGAGAGGAGCACGCGCGGTTCCAACGTGCCCTAAGCGTCGAGGATTAAGGTCACCGGTCCGTCGTTCACGAGGCCCACCCTCATGTCCGCGCCGAACTCGCCGGTCTGCACCGCCGCCCCGAGCCGCCGCAGCTCGGCCACGAAGCGGTCGAAAAGCTCCCTTCCCTGCTCGTAGGGGGCCGACGCCGTGAAGGCGGGACGACGCCCCTTCGCGTCGCCGTAGACGGTGAAGTTGCTCACGGCCAAAAGCTCCAGCTCGAAGCCGCCCCTCGCATCCGGGAAGTCGCGGATCGCGAGGTTCATCTTCCCGGCCTCGTCGTTGAAGATCCGCAGGCCCAGGACCCGGTCGGCCAGCCGCTCCGCGTTCGCCGCCTCGTCGTCCCGGTGGACGCCGACGAGCAGGAGCAGCCCCGGACCGCAACGCCCGATCTCTCGCCCCCCGACCGAGACCGACGCCATCGCCACCCGCTGAACCACCGCCCGCACGATTCAAGTGTAGCCTCCGCTAGACTCACGACCATGATCCTCGACGACACTCCCGCGACGATCGCCCTCGTTCCTCTGGGAAGCGTCAAGCCGCGCGAGATCGCCGCCGTCCGCCGTGCGCTCGTCCGCACCTACAGCCTCGACGTGGTCCTGGAAGCCCGCCGTGCGCTGCCGCGGGAGACCTACTACCCACCTCGCCATCGCTACCGTTCCGAGCACCTGAAAGCGTGGCTGGGCCGGAGCTATCCCCGTTACACCAAGGTCCTCGGCATCATGAGCGCCGACATCTCCACGACCGCGCGTGGCCGAAAGGATTGGGGCATCGCCGGACAGGCCGACCTTGGCGGGCGCGCCGCCGTCGTGTCGAGTTTCCGGGCGAAGGAGAGGGTCGGAGACGTCGCCGTCCACGAGATCGGCCACACCCTGGGCCTTCCCCATTGCCCGAATTCCGGCTGCGTCATGCAGGACGCCAAAGGTCGCCTGAAGCGGATCGGCGTCCACTTCTGCCCAACCTGCACGAGGCGCATCTCGGATTGGCTACGCAAAGAATAACGTTGGCACCTGTACGCGTCGGATGCCCTCGTGCCGACGCGAAAGCATCACGGCACCAACGGAGCCTTGGGCGCGTCGAGCCTCAGCCGGCGCAAGTTCATCACCGCGAAGCCCGGCTTCGAGCGCACGACGATCCTCAGCGTGTGGACGCCCGGCGGTACTACCAGTTCGCCGGACAGCGTCACGGTGCGGTACGCCTCCCACCCGCCCGTCTCCTCGACCGTGCCGACGACGCCCGTGTCCTTGCCGTCGAGCTGGATCGCGAACGTGCTCCCGCCCGTTCCCGCCGCGCAGGCGTACTCGACCGAAACGGGACCGCGGAACGCCTCACCCGCACGCACCTTCCACGAGACGGTGCTTCCGGCGTCCGTCCAGAACCCAACGTTCGGCGGCGTGTCCTGAAGCTGGACGCTCCCGGTGAGGTCGGCCTCGTCGGCGCCGAACGACCGCCCGACGACGCCAAGCACGAGCGTCGTATCGGGTTCGACCACGACCGGCTTGCCCGCCAAGCGAAGTTCGATCGCCGTCGGCACCCCATCCGAGCGGACGGAGTCGCCCGAAGCGATCTCGACGTCGCCCTCCTTCGTCTGCGTGAAGGCGAGCCTCTCGCCCGTGGCGACCACGCGAACGTCCTTGATCCGCGTCATCAGTCCCTTGAGGGTTAGCCCCGTCGAGGGCCTTGTGAAGACGTTGAGGAAGAGCGATCTGCCCTTCACCGTCGCCCGCCCGTCGAACGGAAGACGCCGGTAGGGGCTGGCGCTCGTGCCGTAGACGCTCGCGCCGTTCTTCCGCAGCCACGCGCCCACGTCGCCCAGCCGCGAGACCTCAGGAGCGGGGATCACGCCCCGCGCGTCGGGCCCGACGTTGAGCAGGTAGTTGCCGCCCTTCGAGGCGATATCGACGAGGTTGCGGATGAGCGAGGCGCTGGACTTGAACTCGGTGTCGCCGGTCTTGAAGCCCCAGGTGTCGTTGATCGTCATGCAGGTCTCCCAGTCGCGACCGGGAAAGCCCGTTGCCGGAATCCGCTGCTCGGGCGTCTCGGTGTCGCCCCGGACGCCGTTGCCCAGGCGGTCGTTCGTGACGATCGCCTTCGGGAGCGACGCGGTCAGCGCCGCAACGTCCTCCTTCGACATCTCGACCGGCGTGTCCCACCAGAGCACGGCGGGCCTGAGCTTCATCAGCTCGCGCACCTGCGGCGCGGCCACGTCGCGGACGTAGGCGTGGAGGTCGCCGTCCTGCTTGGGATCCCAGTGGCCGCCGTACGCCGCGCCGCCCGCGTGGTGCCAATCCTGCGCCTGGGAATAGTAGACGCCGAACTTCAGGCCCGCCCGTCGGCAGGCGACGGCCATCTCGGCGATCGGATCGCGCGTGAAGGGCGTGGCCGAGATCGAGAACGGATCGGCGGACCGGAACATCGCAAAGCCCTCGTGGTGCTTGGCGGTCATCACCACGTACCGCATCCCCGCCGCCTTGGCGACCGCGGCCCAGCGGTCGGCGTCGAACTGCACGGGGTTGAAGGTCGGCACCAGCCGGGCGTAGTCCGCCACCGGAATCTTGAGGTCGTGCATGAGCCACTCCCCCAAGCCCCCGGACGCGGTGCCCCGCCACACGCCCGCCGGCTCGGCGTAAAGCCCCCAATGGATGAACATCCCGAACCGCGCCTCTCGCCACCACCCCATGCGGGCGTCCTTCTCGCGCGGCGTCTCAGCCGCGTGAGGATTCTGGGCCGCTCCGGCGGCGGCCGAGGCGAGAAGGAGGGAAGCCAAGATGCTTTTCATGCTCACCGCCTATTCTGGCGAGACGGAGCGGGTTTCGCTAGTGGCCCCCGCCGATCGCCTGATCGAGCGAGAGGATGTCCAGCGCCGTGCCAAGCATGCCGTGGTAGTTCACCGGGTTGACCCCATCCACGTTTCGACCGCTCGTGGCGACCGCCGAGATGAGGAAGCTCGGCGATTTCGGCGTAGTCCGCCGAAGACAGTCGGCGATGGCCCCTGCCACAAAGGGGGACGCGAAGGAGGTGCCCGACCAGCTCGCGAGCCCACCGTCCCACCACTGGCTGACGACGCCCACGTCCGGCGCGCTGCTGATGGTGATGGAGGCGTAGTTGCTGAACGAGGTCTTGAGGTCGGTGGCGTCGATCCCCGCGACGCAGAGGGCCGAGTTGTCGCCCGCGGGGTACAAAGCCTGGCCTGCGCCGCCATTGCCGATGGCGGCCACGACGAGCATGCCCCTCGCCTGGCACCACTGGGCGGCGTCCGAGAACGCGGGCACCGGGTTCTCGCTCCCTAGGCTGATGTTGGCGACCTCCGCCCCGTGGTTCGCGGCGAACGCCAAGCCCTTGACGATGCCCCAGGCCGAGGCCCGACCGTCGGAGTCGGCCACCTTCGCGACGATCAGACGCACCTTCGGTGCGACCGTGTGGACGATGCCGGCGACCATCGTCCCGTGGCCGACGCTCTCGTCGACGATGCCGTTGTCGTCGGAGTCGCGCTCCATCGGACGATCGTCCGCGATTCCGCCGAATGCATCGTAGCTCGCGTCCACGGATTCCCAAAGGTCCGGCTGAAGACGGGAGAGGCCGCTGTCGAGAATTGCGACGCGGACCGTGCGCCCGTCCGCAGCGGCGAGATCGGCGCTCCAGTCGACCTGGGCGAGTGCGGTGGCGTTGAGCGCCACGACATCGCTCTGGTTCCGAATCACGCCGATGGTCGCGCCGCGCGCGACCGACTCCGCGCTCCACAGGCTGGCGTCGTCGCCTGCCCAAAGCACGTTGAACAGCCCGCTGTCGAAACCGAGTTGGGCCACGAACAGGCTGAAAGGGGTCGCCGGAAGGGAGAGGAGCACGTAGGGCGCGTCGGGCGTCGCGTCGGCGACCCTGCCGCCCATGCAGAAGGCGGCGATCCGGGCGTCGTTCAGGGTCGACCCAGGATTGAGCTTGACGATCATTCTCCAATCGGCCGAAGCGAAGGCGGGTACGAGAAGGGCGAGGCTGGCGATCAGGGTGCGTTTCATGGTTGGTAACCTCCGAAAAGGGAGAGCGAGGCCCAAAAATACGGGTGGTCGCGCCAGGCGCGGACGCTCCGGCGGGCCGTTCCAACGGCCCGCGAGAGGTCCATGTC
>CAXTOO010000011.1:21714-31680 GCA_964245875.1 uncultured Fimbriimonas sp.
GCGCGAACCCGGAATAGAGACTCGAAAAGAATCGGGAGGCCGCCGCATCGTCGAGGGGCCACAGGCTGGCGAGCACGGCCTCCGCCCCGCGCGCCAAGAACGCGCGCACGAGTCCGTCCGGCTCCTCGCGCGTGTCGAAGGACAGCGCCCCGGTCTCGCAGGCGGAGAGGCAGGCCAGTCGCGTCCGGAGGTTGTTGCGGGCGATCTCGGCGGCGTAGAGCGGCCCGTCGGGAAACTCCAGGGCGGAGAACATCGGGTTTCCCGCGTTGTGGTGCGCGTGGCCGACGACGTGGACGAGGTCCCAGCTCTCCACCATCGAGTCTAGGATCTCCTTGCGCGTTCGGAGCACCATCGCGTCGGGGAAGCGAGCGAGCAACGTCAGCTCCTCCGCGATCGCGTTCGGCAGGTCGCCCGCCGCGTCGATCCAGATCGCAACGCGGCCCAGCGTTCCGACGCTGCGGCCCCCGGCGAGCGAGGGATGAAGGAGCAGGGTCGTCGCCGACTCGCCCCCGAGCACCGCGTCCCAAGGCACTCTCCACAGAAGCCCATCGGGACACAGCCTGGAAGGCGCGCCAACCGATGAGGCAAGCCAAGGCGTGACGAGCTTCTCCTTCAGCTCCCCGAGAAGCGCGAGCGCCTCCCGGCTGGGCGACTCTCGGTCGGCGGTCGGCGCCTGCAGCTCGAAGCGGAGCCAGCGGAGCGCGTCCTCGAGCTCGACCGCGCTCATCCTCAGGCGAACTGAACGATCCCCGACGATGGCCCACAGGCCGCCGTCGGCCTCGGCGAGCACCACGCAGCCCTCCGCGATGGCGGGCGGCACCACCGCGCCGAGCACCCCGACCGCGTGGGTCGTCTCCGTCCAACCCCGCTTGCGCACGTGGCGCATCGGCCCGGATCGGGCGTCCGGCAGGGGCTCTTCGATCGAGTCCTGAACGATCTGCGCGCGAAGCTCCTCGATCAGGAGCGCCTTCCGCGGATCGAGCGCCAGCGTGCCGCTGCTGAGAATCTCGTCCAAAAGGGTCGCCGCGCGCGTCTGACGGATCGCCTCCCGAGCCTCCGCCACGTTGCGCCGCGTTGGATTCTGCAGAAGGAGCGAGAGATAGTGGCCCAAAGCCTTCGACTTGTCCCTGAGGAACCCTGTCCGCGCGGCCACGGAGGTCACCGCGAGCCTCTCGCGCAGGATCTCGTTCCGCATCCTCCGGTAGTGGCGAAGCGGCGTGCTCGAGGCCCGAGCCCTGAGCGCGTGGATTCGCCACGCGAACCGTCGGTAGCCGTAGCGCCGCGCCAAGGCGCTCGCGCGCCGAAGGTCGCTCTCCGGGTCGCCCTTTCGCGCGATCGTCGCCTCCGCCCGCGCGAGAAGCGCCACCATCTCGTGGTACGGCGAGTCCACGGAGGCCTCCACCGCACGGTGCGCGTGGCGCAGCGAGCCGCGACCCTCGGGCACGAGCATCGCCCGCGCGGCGAGCGCCGAGGAATGCCACGAGTGGTTGCCGAGCGCGCGCCAACGGGCGGCCGCCTCCCGAAGGTGGCCGTCTGCCGCCGAGGAGCCGAAGGCGCCCTTCGCCTCGCCCAGACCAAAGGTCGCGTAGGCCCGATCGTTCGCCCCGAGCGCCCCCTTCTCCGCCAGGGCGGCGGCGTACGCCTCGGCCGCCTCCTCGTAGAGGTTGAGGCGCAGGCACGCATCGCCGATCAGGAGGTCCGCCCGCGCGAGTTCGACGGGATTGCCCTCGAGGCGCGGACGCAGGACCAGCATCCGGGCGAACGCCTCGTCGGCATGGCCCTGCACCAGTGCGGCCGACGCAAGATTGAACTCGCAGAGATCCTCCACGTGCGTGAGGCCGATCTCGCGGGCAAGCGCGAGGCTCGCCGTCGCCTCCCTGGCCGCCACCGCCGGGTCGCCTCCGTAAAGGTGCGACGCCGAGAGACCGAGCCGTGCGCTCGCCTCCTCCATCGCCATTCCCTCCCGGCTGAACACCCGGATCGCCTGGGCGTACAGCACCCGTCCGTCCGCATCCCGGTCCGCGCCCATGTAGGCGTTCGCCAGGTTGAGCCTCGCCCGCGCGGCGAGGACCGGCTCCCCCATCGCCTCCAACTCGCGCACCAGCCGATTGCCCAGGCTCACCGCCTCGTCCATCCGACCCGCCAGCGAGAAGCCCTCGATCGCGCCCAGCGCGAAGGCCGATCTCGAAGGCGCGTCCCGCGCAAGCTCGCCCGACCGGACGAACGCCCGCGCGCTGGACAGCCAGCGCCCGCTGAAACGGTCCGCGAACCCCTTCGCCCGGTAGGCCAGCGCCGGGTCGTCGCCGAACTCCAAGAACGCGCGCCAATGGCTCGCCAGCCGTGCGGCGCGGGGAGGGTCCGCCGCGTACAGCTTCAGCAACCGACCGAAGAACGCGGCGCAGAGGCCCTCCTCGCCACGGTGGGAACGAAGGAGCGGGCGAAACTTGCCCCCTTCCTCGATGCGGTCGATCAGTTCGTCAAGGACCAATGTCGGTCAGCTCCCTCGCCGAGGGGATCTCGATCTCGGCGCCGTCCTTGCGCAGCACGCACTTCGTGCCGTCCAGACTCGGGGCCAGCAGCCGGAAACGCCCCGAGGTCCCACACGGGATCTCCCCACCCTCGTGGGCGACGCTCCAGCCCGGCGTCGGCGCGCGCCCCATCACCTCCCAACCGTCCGGCAGGGGCGAGTAGTGGAGGTGCATCGAGAAATCCTCGACCCCCACGTACAGCGCGAAGTCGCGCGCGCCGCCCCGACGCGCCCCCGCCGCTGCCAGACCGTTTCCGAGTAGCCGTGCGACGAGCCTTCGACGTCCCGATACGAAGCCCTTCGCCTGGACGACGAGACCCGACGGCGCGTGCTCCTGACTCAGCCTCCAAGCCAGGACGATCCGCTCGAACTCGGCAAGCCGAGACGCGCAGGCGGCGCACTCTCCGACGTGCCGCGACGCCTCGGCGTCGAAACGGCCTTCGGCCAGGGAGACGAGGGATTCGAGAAAGTCGGTGCAACGCATGGGACGCTCTTAAGGAGTCACAGAAGGCCCGGACAAATACGTCCTAGTCGAAAAAACCCTCCGATTTGAGCATTCGCCGCAATTTTTCGAGGCATCGCGCCCGCGTCGGACCGATCGCGCCGAGCGGAAGGCTCAATCGATCCGCCACGTTCTGGTAGGTCGTCTCCTCGTCGTAGAGCGCGGCCAACAGGTCGCGACAAGGTCGCGACATCCGCGAGAGGCAGTCGCGCACCCGGAACGCGCTGTCGGATTTCACGGCCTCCTCTTCCGCGTCACGGTCCTCGGCTGCCACAATGTCGTCCAGAGGCACGTCCGCCGTCTCGTTCCGGAGCCGCAAGATCCGCAGGCTCTCCCGCGCGGCCGTCGTCGCGACCCACTTCGGGAGCGAACGCCCGCTCTCCAGGCGGTTGAGGTTGCGGTGCAACGCCTCGAAGGTCGAGATGAAAACGTCCGAAGCGTCGTCCTCGCCGAGGTAGAACCGACGCGGAACCGAGTAGACCACCGCCTCCAACCGGTCGACCAGCGCCCTCCAACCGTCGGGATCGCCCCTCCGAGAGCGCTCTAGCAGACGGTCGAGCTCGGTGTCCAAGGGTGCGTGATCCTGAGGCGCCCCCTTCGGCGGAAGAGTCCGTGACAAAGGACGGGGCGCGTTGGTCGTGGCGACAGGATTCGAACCTGCGGCCTCATGCTCCCAAAGCACGCGCTCTACCGAGCTGAGCTACGCCCCGCGACCAGCGTAAGGGTACCGCCTTAGTGCATCGCCTTGTCCCCGTAGAGCGTCTGGATGGACGCGATCTGCCCGAGAGGGGACGTGAAGTTCCAACGCGGATAGTCCAGCCGCTCGTCGGACATCGCGCGGTACAGGGCGTGCACCCTTTCGAGCTTCGCCCGGCACGCCCCGTCGCACTACGCCACGTCCGCCCAAGACGCCATCTCCGCCTCCTGCTCGGCCTTGGCCCGCTCGGGATCTTCCGGACTGCCGTTCCTCAGCACCCGGTACGCCCAGTCCGGCGTCTTCGCCAACTCCCGGACCATCGATGGCGCCGCCTGCGCATACCGCAAAGCCTCTTCCTGAGCCCTCCGAACCGCATCGATCATGCGCTCCTGAAGCCGCACCGCCCATGGTGGCAAGACTTTCCCAGGCGCCGCCACAATAGATCCATGACCCTCGGTGACGGGCCGACGAACATGGCGTGCGATGCCGCGCTCCTCCAAGCCGCCGAAGGGGGCCGAGAAGGATGGCGCGTCTACCGCTGGGAAGGCCCCTGGGTCAGCCTCGGCCGCTTCCAGAGTCCCGAACGCGCCGTCGCACCGGGCTGGGAACGCTGGTGCCACCGTCCGACCGGGGGACGGGCCGTCCTGCACGGCCACGACGTCACGTTCGCCCTCGCCCTGCCCCACGACGGCGACTGCCGCCGCGTCAAGGCGCTCTACCGCCGCCTCATCGCCCCCCTGGTCGAAGCCCTGAACGAGTGCGGCCTCGCCTGCCGCCTCGCCGAGACCACCCGCTACGTGGGCCGTGGCCGGGAGAGCGAGGACTGCTTCGCCTTCCGCTCGCCCAACGACGTCGTCTGCCCCGACACCGGCGCGAAGGTCTGCGGCTGCGCCCTCCGCGTCACCGAGCGCGGCGCGCTCCTCCAGGCGAGCGTTCCCACCGGTGCGCCGCTCGCCGAAGGCGCGATCCTCGGCGCGTCGCCGCGTCCCGTCCGAGCCTGGAACCCGACGGGCTTCGAGGACGCGGTCCACCGTGCGATGGCGTATAGAAGTCCGGTTCCCCTCTTCTTTCCGAGAGGGTCCGCCGAAGAAGGCGACGCAAAGACGTTCGTCGATTCCGCTGGCGTCGCCTTCCAGGTGGAGGGGGGCTAGGGGTGGGGGCCGAAAGCCGACTCGCCCCACGCCACAATACTGAGAGCCGCCCGTGATCGTTCCCTTCCTCTCCAACCCTCCCGCCTTCGAGTTCCGGGTCGAGCCGAGCCGCGGCCTCACCGTCGTCGCGGGCGGCGTCCCTCTCATCCGCGGCTCTTACTTCCAGGTCGTCTCCCCCGACTGGCACCGGAGCTACTACAGCTCCACCGGCGGCGGGGGAAAGATCGAGACCGTCGACCCCGACACCGTGCGCCTCTCGTTCAAGGGAGACGCCGTCGAGGGCACCCAGACCTTCCACCGCGAAGGCGACCGGCTGGCCGTCCACACCGAGTTCGACTACAAGGGAGCCGACCCCGCCATTGTCGAGCTCGCCGCCGGCCTCGTCTGGATCCCCGCCTTCGCCCGCGCCGCCACCCCCGCGCCGACCGCCTCTGAATCCATTGGCGGCCGACGCCTCGCCCCCGACGCTCCGACCTTCGGCCTCGACGGTCCCCTCGGCAAGCTCGAAGGACGCGCCAGCGCCCCGATCACCCTCTTCGACGCCCGTCGCTATCCCCAAAGCTGGGCCGAAGGACGCGACCTGCTCTGGGCGGGTGACCTGAGCCTTCCCCTCGAGCCCGGCAAGAAGACCGCCTTCGATATCGAGTGGCGTCTCCCCGCCGTTGCCGCACCGACCGCTTCCCCGCGGATCCGTGCCCTCAAGGCCGACGCGATCCCCGACGCGCGCCTCCCCGACGAGTCGCGCCCCCTCCTCGTGCCCAAGCCCGAGAGCGACCACCTCGACTACAGCAGCCCGATCGAGATCACCGGCGCGTGGAAGCTCCCCATCGGCGAGTTCGACCGCTACGACGCCTTCCGCGCCGCCCTCGCCCGCCGCTTCCTCCTTCCGCCCGTCGGCCCGACCACCAAGCGCGTCAGCATCGACGGCGGCGTGAGCAAGCTCGGCCTGAACCCCGGCGGCTACCGCATCACCGTCCGCGGCGACCGCGGCATCACCGTCGTCGGCGAGGAGGACACCGGCCTGCGCAACGGTGTCGAGCGCCTCGCGCAGATCGCCTTCGCCAAGAACGGCAAGCTCTACCTCCCCACCGGCTACCTCTACGACCAGCCGAAGACCCGCTGGCGCGGCGTCCACCTCTTCGTCGGCCCCGGGGCGAAAGGGTTCCAGAAAGCCCTTTGGACCCGCGTCCTGCGCCCGCTCGGCTTCGACAAGGTCGTCCTCCAGTGCGAGCGCACCGCCTGGGACACGACGCCGGGCATCGCGACCCCCACGAGCATGACCAAGGCGGCCCTGGGCGATCTCTTCGCGATGTACCGTGGGATGGGCGTCGAGGCCACCCCGCTGATCCAGAGCTTCGGCCACATGGAGTGGCTCTTCGCTAACGGCAAGAACCTCGACCTCGCCATGAATCCCGAAGTGCCGTACGCCATTGACCCGCGCAAGCCCCGCACGAAGGAGGTGCTGACCGGAATTTGGCACGAGGCGATCGCCCTCGCCAAGCCGAAATCGATCCACTTCGGCCTCGACGAGGTCGCCATGCGCGGCTGGACCGGCGGTGACGCCTTCCTCACCGACACGTGGCGCCTCCAGACCGCCTTCCTCGCCGGGATCGCGAGGAAGAACGGCTTGGATCCCATGTTCTGGGGCGACCAGGCCCTCTTCGGTCGCGAGGCCCCCGATGCCGCCCTCGCCGGAACCGCCGAGGACGCGAAGGCCCGCCGCGCCGCCCTCCCGAAGGGAGCCTACATCGCCGACTGGCACTACAAGGCCGACCCGAATCCCACGACCTTCACCCCCGTGATCCAGCTCTGGAAGGACGCGGGGATGCGCCCCATCGCCGCCGCCTGGTACCGCCCGGAAAACATCCGCGGCTACGCCCTCGCCGCCGCCGCGCTCGACGCGGGCTTCCTCCAGACCACCTGGGCGGGCTACGAGAGCAGCGAGGCCGCCATGCTGGAGAACCCGCGCCAGTTCAGCGCGATGGTGCTCGCCGCCGACTACGCCTGGAGCGCCCGCGCCGAGAAGCCGTCCGCGCTGCCCTACGATCCGCAGGAGGTGTTCCGAAGCCTCTACTTCGGCCGCCCCTCGCCCGTGGTTCCCATGCCCGGCCACGTCCTGGGCGCGGGCAATGCCTTCCGCATCGGCGACGTCCGCTTCCGCGCCCTCGACCTCCGCCTCGCCTCGGTCCTTCGCCCGAACGCCGACGCGGGCGGCACGATCGAGCTGACCACCGACGCGAGGGGCCGCGAGCTCGCCCTCGCCCTCGCGACGGAGATCCCGGCGAACGAGGGCGACGCCGTGGCCGAGGTGCGCGTCGAGCGCGCGGGCCTGCCTCCGCGGGTCGAGCGCGTCGTCTACGGTCGCGACGTTCGCGCCCTGAGTGATCCTGAGTTCCTCTTCAAAGGCGAACGCACCACCCCTGGCGGCCCCTCCCTCCTCCACCTCGACCTCGGCAAGCCCAAGACCCCCATCACCCGCATCCTCATCCGCCCCCTCGACACCTACTCCGGCCTCCGCCTCATGGGCGCGACCGTCGTGGACTAGCGCACCCGACCGAAGGGTAACGCACACGTCACCCCTTCCTTTCGCGGATGGCTCGTGCCGGGAGGTCCGCCGAGGGATGCGCTCCGGCGCGCCCCAGGTGGAACGGGGGATAGAGAGCACTCACGCATCTCACCGCCTCACCATCCACCATCCACTCTCCCCTCTCCCATGCTCCCCCTCGCCGCCCTCGTCCTCGCCGCGCCCCTCCACCTCACCTTCGTCCGCCACAGCGAGACCGTCGCCAACGCCACCGGTCGCTACAACGCACGGACCCTCAACGTCTTCAGCGAACGCGGCGAGAAGCTCGTCGTCGCCCTCACCGAAACCCTCCTGAAGTCGCCGCGGCCCGACGCGATCCTCGTCTCTCCCTCCTTGCGCGCCCTGCGCACCATCGCCCCCTACCTTCGCCGCACGGGCCAGAAGGCCACCGTCTGGCCGCTCCTCTACGAGTGCTGTACCGAGCGCCCCAAAAAGCCGGCCGCGCGAACCTTCCCCTATGGCGCGAAGATCGAGATCCCTCGCGACCTCGCCGGCCTCTTCGTCGTGCTTCCCGGCCAGGACCGCCTCCCCGCCCCGCGCGACTACGGCGAGGGCCTCGCCCAGGCCCGCCGATCCGTCGAAGGCTTCCGCGCGCGTTTCCACGCGGGCCGCGTCATGCTCGTCGGCCACTCCGCCCACGGCGGTCTCTTCCTCAAGGCCCTTGCCGGCCACGCCTACAAGGTCGACAACGCCAAGCCCATCGAACTCGACCTCAGCCCATCCCCGTAGTCGCCGGATGGTTCTTGCCGGCGTCCCACAGCGATCCTGGGCTGGAACGCTTCCATGCGAAGATGAACGACGGAGATAGGTTGACTTTCTTCTTGTCTAAAGACGGAGTGGTCGATGGTTGACCCACCCCAAAGACCCCTTCGTTGCCTGCCCTCGACCTCGATGCGTCGGAAGGACTCGCCCATCCACCCTTCGCGGAGATTTCGTCAACCACCCTCTTTCGAAAACTCCGCAAAAGGGTTGACGAAAAGAAAAATCGTACACTCATAAGGCATTTTAATAGCAACAAGCGCTATCACAGTGCGAACGAGCGCCGACGATCAAGGGGACCCGGTGCCACAATCCTCCCATGAGCTGGATCGAGGTCGAGGCGTGGTTCCACCGGGGGGCGCCGAACGACCTTTCGCCCGTGATCGACGTCTTCCGGGCGCATGGCATCGAGAACACCCTCCAAGAAGGTGACGAAATGCTCGTCGGCTGCCTCGTGGATGTTCCCGGCAGTGAGGCCGTCGTCGTCCGCCTCACGAAGGCCCTCGAGGCGCACGGCGCAAGCGTCGAGACCCGCCCCCTTCCCGAGACCGACTGGGAGGAGGCATGGAAGGCCTTCTTCCACCCGCGCCGCGTCGGCGAGCACTGGATCGTCCGCCCCACCTGGGAGGAGGCCGAGGTCGGGCCGAACGACCGTGTCATCGTCCTCGATCCGGGCCAGGCCTTCGGCACCGGCGACCACCCGACCACCCGGATGTGCCTGGAGCTGATGGAGCCTCTCGATCTCGCCGGTCGCGCCGTCGCCGACGTGGGCTGCGGCAGCGGCATCCTCGCCGTCGGCGCCTGCCTCATGGGCGCCGATCCCGTCGAGGCGGTCGACATCGACCCCATCGCCGTCGAGGTCGCGAAGGAGAACGCCGTTCGAAACGGCGTCGCCTTCCTCGCCCTCGCGGGCGACGGCCTCTCCGTCTTCAACGGCTCCCTGGCCGACGTCCCCCAGGACGAGACGCCACTCGAAGATAGCTCGACCGTCACTCGTCACTCGTCACCCGTCACCCGTCACTCGTACGACCTGATCCTCAGCAACATCATCTCCGCGACCCTCATTCGCATCGCCGCCGACATCGCCGTGGCCGTCGCGCCCGGCGGCGCGTGGATCGTGAGCGGCATCATCGAGGCGAACTGGCCCGAGGTGCGCGAGACCGCCGCGAAGGTCGGCTTCACCCTCGCCGACGAACGGCACGAGGACGGCTGGGTCGCCGCCCGCTTCACCCGGAGCACCGTCGAATGAGCGTCCCCCTGAGGGCGCTCCCCCGCACCTTCGTTCCCGGCGCACGGTTCGACGAGGGCTACATCGAGCTTCCCTCCGAAGAGTTGGACAAGCTCCGCAAGGTGCTCCGACTCTCGTCCGGCGCGGAGGTCGCGATCCTGCCCGATGACGGCACCCTCGTCCGCTGCCGCCTCGACGGCCGCCGCGCGGTCGCCCTGGAGACCGTCCGACCGGCCACCGAGGCGAAGCTGGCTCTGACTTTGGCCCAAGCGCTCCCGAAGGGCGACAAGCTGGAGGAGATCGTCCGCGCGGGCACCGAACTCGGCGTCGCTCGCTTCGTCGTGTTCCCGAGCGACCGCACCGTGGTCCGCTGGGAGCCGCCGAAGGTCCAGGACCGTCTCCGCCGCCTCGGTACCATCGCCCGCGAGGCGGCCGAGGTGAGCTTCCGAACCCGCCTTCCCCGCATCGATTGGGCCGAATCGCTTGCCGAGCTGCTCCGGAACGATCCCGGCGCCTTC
>CAXTOO010000012.1:0-31433 GCA_964245875.1 uncultured Fimbriimonas sp.
GATCCCGTGGCGCAGGAGCGCCTTGATCTTCAGGTTGACCGTCTCGTCCGTCTCCGCGAAAGAGGCGACCGTCGACTCCGGCACGTCGAGCTTCCCAAACCGGCCGCGCGTCTCGCTGTGGCCCACGAGGCAGATCCGAACGCTCGCATCCGCCAGCATCATCGCCGACACGCGCCCGGTGAACGCGCCCTTGTCGACCCAGAAGCAGTCCTGCGCGCCCAGCAGGATCGGCGCACCCTCGAGCAGCCGCCGGACGAGGCCGATGTTGAGGAAGGCGGGGCAGACGCCCACCTCCACCGCCGCGTCCTCGTACGACTCCTGAAGCGCCCCCACCAGGAAGGCCGCCTCGTCGCGGGTGAGGTTCATCTTCCAGTTGCCGACGACCATCTTCCTACGCATAGGTGCGTTTTACCCGCCGCGCGATTTTCCGCGTAACCGTCAAAAGTCCTAGCCGTCCTGGTAAAGCGGGGTAGATTCCGCAGCGGAGGAAGAGAAGCGATGAGCGAGAAGATGAACTGGAGCGAGGCGGAGGCCGTCGTGCGGGCGTTCCGCGCGGAGCAGGGCGCGACGGCGGACGTCGACGTGGCGGCGCTGGCCCGCGCGCTTGGCACCGACGTCGGCGAGATCCGACGCCTCGCCGGACGCAAGCCGCGCTTCGTGGACCGCTCCGGGGTTCTGAGCGCGGGGATCGCCCTGGCCGTGGTCGCATTCGGGACCCTGACGTTGGCTCCAAGCCTTCTCAGGAACCGCCCGGCGCGGACGACGAGCCTGATCGCCCCTCCGCCCGCCGCCTTTGCCGGCATCGGTCCATCGGGCGTGGAGACTCTCATCATCGCCGCCGATGGGGACGGAAAGGTCCTCGTCTATCACGGCGATGGGAAAGCCCCCGAAGAAGGTGTGCCGTGGAGCTATCCCGGCGACGAAAAGACGAAACTGTAGGCCCCGACTCACGGACGGGCCGACGACCGCAAGGTAGGAAGCCCGAACATGATCACCCTCATCTCTCTCGTCGTATTGACCCAGTCCAAGACCGTCCCGCGCGTGCCGCCGCGAACTGAGGTGCGCCCCGTTGTATTTAGCGAGCGCATACGCTCCGCGCTGGGCGAGGCCTGGCGCGTGCTGATCGGCTGATCTCCGAGGCCGACGGCAAACGACCAATCCCTGGACCGCCACTCTCCGGAGTGGCCTCCCCCCTGCCCACGCCGCTTCATGGGTGATCACTCAGGCAGCCCCGCGCTGTGGCGCAGACCTCCGCGCCTGCGAATCGAGCCCCCCGTCGTGGGATGCCCTCGTGCCAGCGCCGCACCGCGATCCGCCACCCCGCGACGAAGACCTCAGCTAGCGCACGTTGAAGTACTTCGCGCCGGGGTGATGCACCACGATGGCGCTCGTCGACTGCTCCGGCGACAGCATGAACTCCTCGGTCAGCTCGATCCCGATCTCCTGGGGCCGGAGAAGCTCGAACAGCTTCGTCTGATCCTCCAAGTTCGGGCACGCCGGGTAGCCGAAAGAGTAGCGCGCGCCGTGGTAGCGCGCGGAGAACAGGAGCCTCATGTCGTCCGGCTCCGTGTCGTCGATCCCCAACTCGCGCCGCATCTGGAGGTGCCAGTACTCGGCCAGCGCCTCCGCCGTCTCCACGCCCATGCCGTGGGTGAAGAGATACTCCTGGTAGTCGCCCGACGCGAACAGCGCCCGCTCGCGCTCGCTGATCCCCGCCCCGACGGTCACGATCTGGAAGCCCACCACGTCGGTCGCGCCTCCGTCGGCGCGGCGGAAGAAGTCGGCAAGGCAGAGGCGGCGTCCCTCCCGCTGGCGGGGGAAGGTGAACCGGAGCCGCTCGGTGCGGAGGTCGTCCTGGTAGACGATGAGGTCGTTCCCCTCGCCCGCGCAGGGGAACCAGCCCCACTCGACGGCGGGCTTCAGCACCGTCGCGAGGTCGCGCCCGAGGCGGCGGAAGATCGGCTCCGCCTCGGCGGCGAGCCACCCGGTGAACTCCGGGTTCGACATTCCCTCGGGACGCTTGAACTGCCACTGGCCCCGGAAGAGCGCGATGGGATTGACGTACTTGTAAAGCTCGAAGAGATCGAACTTCGTGTGCTTGCGCGCCCCGTAGAACGGCAGCGCGGGCGGCTCCGCCATCGGCTCCACGTCGGAGAGCGTGCCGTCGAAGGCGTAGAGGATCGGGTCGAGGGCGTCGGTGCGGTGGGTCCGGTGCCGCTCGTACTCCGCCGCCTCAACGGCCTCCGCTGGCGCGTCGTCGTCCACGTCCTCCAGGCCCTGCATGATGTGCAGCCCCTCGAAGGCGTCCTGCGCGTAGAACACGCGGCCCTTGTAGAGCGAACGCAGGTCCTCCTCGACGTACGAGCGCGTGAGCGCCGCCCCGCCCAGGAGCACGGGAATGTTCGAAAGCCCGCGCGAGTTCATCTCCAGCAGGTTCTCCTTCATGATGAGCGTGCTCTTCACGAGCAGCCCGCTCAGCCCGATCGCGTCGGTCTTGTGCTCCTTCCAGGCGTCGAGGATCGCGTTGATCGGCTGCTTGATGCCGATGTTCACCACCCGGTAGCCGTTGTTCGAGAGGATGATGTCGACGAGGTTCTTGCCGATGTCGTGGACGTCCCCGGAGACGGTCGCAAGGAGGATCGAGCCCTTTTCCGAGCCTTCCACGCGCTCCATCCTCGGCTCCAGGTAGCGCACCGCCGTCTTCATCACTTCCGCGCTCTGCAGCACGAACGGGAGCTGCATCTTGCCCGCGCCGAAAAGCTCCCCGACCGTCTTCATCCCGCCGAGCAGGATGTCGTTCACCACGGCCAGCGGCGCGTACCGCTCCAGCGACGCCTCCAGTCGCCCTTCCAGGCCCCTCTTCACGCCGTCCACGACGTGCTTCTGGAGCGCCTCCTCGATGGTCAGCCCCTCGAACGCATCCGCGCCGGTGTTCGTCGCCTTGACGTTCTCGAACCGCGCCATGAGGGCGAGGAGTGGGTCGTACGTCACCTGCCTCTCGTCGCCGGACTCGTTCACCCTCAGAGTCTACTGTGGGCACACGGTATCCACGTCCAAACGGTCGTACTTCGACGAGTCCCGTAGCCGCCGGATGGTTCGTGCCGGCGCCGCGCGGCGGTCCGCCGACTCTTTGTGTCTTCGTGCCGTTGTGAGAGTCGCCCTCCGAAGCAGGAACCGCCCGATCCACGTCGCGGTCCCAACTTCCGTGCCAGAGACCTTCTATGCCGCCTTCGCCGACGCCGCGCACGCCGAGAGCGCCGCGGGAGCCCTCCTCGACCACGGCGTCTCTGCGGGCGACATCAGCCTCGTGCTCAACGAGGACGCCAAGAAGCGCGTCCAAGGCTACGGGGATGCCGCCGCGATGGGTGGCCAACCCACGATCGTCAGCGGCCCGGCGGGGGCGACGAACGCCTTCGACCCCCTGGGCAACGACCTCCGCGTGGCCATACCCCCCGTGCCCGGTGGCAATCTGATCCCCGTCGGCGAGTCGGTCGAGGTCGCGACCGACCTCAACCCCGCCCAGAACGACTACCCCCGCACCGGATCGGACTCGCCCACCGAACTCTCCTCGCGACCGCCCAACAGCAAGTACGACTGGAATCCCGACCTCGACAAAAAGTCGTACAACGACGACTACGAGGGCACGACGAGCGAGAAGGTCGACGACGAGATCCGTCTGGAGGGCGACCGCGACCGGGCGCGCGTCGATCCCGCCTCCGTCAACAAGGAGAATGATCCCGGAACGATCGACAATGAGGATCTCGCCGCCACAAGCCGAGTCCCGGCGGGCCACGTCGCCGACCACGCCGCGAAGTCGGGCGTGACCACCACCACGATCCAGGACGCCGCCAAGGGCGCGGCGAAGGGCGTCGGCGTCGGCATCGGCGTCGGCGCGCTCGCGGCGGTGGCGAGCATCGCCATCCCCGGCTTCGGCCTCGTACTCGGCGGCGGTGCCCTCGCGGCGGCCGTCGCGGGTCTGGCCGCAACGTCTGGAGCGGGCGCAGTGGCAGGCGGGGTCGTGGGCTACCTCAAGGACCAGGGTGTTCCGCCCGACCAGATCCCGCACTACCAGGAGGCTTACGAGAAGGGTGGAGCGATCCTGACCGTCGTGCTCGCCGAAGGCGCGGATCGCAACAACATCCAAGACCTGCTCGCCAAGTACGGCGCGTCGAACGTCAGGCCTTTCGGCGCGTCGTAGACCGGGACCGCCACTCTCCGGAGTGGCTCCGGCACCACCCCCCGACGGAAGAACGATCAAGCGGTGACGGCCCTCCGCCGGGCAATGACGAACGCGATCGCCGCGATCACGACGACCCCCGCGCCGATCCAGATCTCATACCCCTTCGCCTTCTGCGCCGCCACCTGCCATTGGTCCGCGAACGCATAGCCAATCCCGCCGTAGATCGTGACCCAAAGGGCGCTCCCGACCGTGGCGGCGGTCACGTATTTCGTCCGCGAGTACCGCGACCCGCCCGCGAGATAGCTGGCCGGCAGGCCAAGCGGCGTGAGGAGCCAGCGCGAGAGGAAGATCGTCGTCCAGGCGTCGTGCTCGAACCGCCCCACCGCCTTCGCCCACGCGGGCTTGCGCCGCTTCTTCTCCAGCCAGCGGCCAAGGCCCCGGCGAGCGATCTCGTAGCTCACCAGGCTTCCCAGCACCGAGCCCAGAACTGCGAGGCCTGCGGTGAGAGGGAGCGACGCGCCGCCTTGGCGGACGAGCGCGCCCGTAGCGACGATCGCCAGCGAGGCCGGGCTGGGCACTCCGAGGCCCGCGACCGCGAGGATCGCGGCAAGCGTGAGCGGCGCGTTCGCGCGCCAGAGATTCCAGACCCAGTCCACGCGGACTACGACTGATTGGCGGCGCTATCCGTTCGGCAAGGCGCAGCCGACGACCGCCGTCCGCGAAGGCACGACCGGCTTGCCGGCTAGGAACTGGTCCAGGGCCAACCGCAGATCGTGAGTGCGGGCGGGTCGCTGGACGCCGAGCGCGGGGAAGCGGTCGTCGATGCGGCCCGAGTAGACGACGCGACCGTCCGCGCCCACGATCGCCGCCGTGGGAGCCGCGCGGGCTCGCAAAAGGTCGATCAGCCGACGATCGGCCTTCGCACCGGGAAAGGAGAGTCCGTAAGCCTTCATCTGGGTGCGGATCGCAGGCGGCTCCGCATCGGCGAACGCCATCGCGAAGCGGACCCGCTTCGGCCCGTAGACCTTCGCCAATCGCGCGATCTCCGGGCTGTAGCCACGGGCGATGGGGCACTCGGCCAAGACGACGATCACGACGGTCGCCCGCCGATCCGCAGCGGGAAAGAGGGTCTCTCGACCGCCGTCGGCCCGCCGCAGGACGAGCGGCGCAAGACCGACCAGGAACGGGAACACCACGTCTCCAGGATAGCTGGGTAAAACGGAACCGTGCTGACCGCACTCTGCGCCCTCGCGATGAAGCCTGCGCCCGACGATCTCCGAACCTGGGGCTTGGAAACCCTCGTCCAGATCAGGCGGGACTACCGTCTTTCCGGCAACGGTCTCTACGCGGACGCCCTCGAAGCGAAAAAGCCGAGCGGACCCGCCTTCTGCTGGGGAGTCGGCGTCCAGATGAGCGCCCTTGTCGCCGCGGCCAAGATCGACTCGGCCTGGCGCAAGGACCTCAAGGAGTATGCGGTCGCCACGCGCGTCTACTGGAACGACAAGGGACCCGTGCCGGGCTACGACGTCCTGCCCGGACCGAAGGACGTCGACCGCTACTACGACGACAACATGTGGATGGTGATGGCTCTGGCGGACGCCGCCGCCGTCCTGAAAGACCCCAAGGTACTGGGCTGGGCCGAGGACACCCTGAAGTTCGTGCTCAGCGGCGAGGACGACAAGCTGGGCGGCGGCATCTACTGGCACGAGCCGAAGAAGGACACGAAGAACACGTGCTCCAACGCGCCCGCCGCCGCCGCGTGTCTCGCGGTCTACGGTCAAACGCGCAATCCCGCCTATCTGCTGAAGGCGCGCGAACTGTACGCCTGGACGAGGAAGACGCTCCAGGACCCTGCCGACGGACTCATGTGGGACAGCCTCCATCTGGACGGGACGATCGACAGGACGAAGTGGTCGTACAACACCGCCCTGATGATCCGCACCGCCGCAGAGCTCGCGCGGCTCACGCCGGATCGGGGTTACAAGGAAGACGCCGAACGGATGGCCGCGGCCTCCGAGAAGCGCTGGGTCGATCCGGAGACCGGCGCGATCAAAGACGGTGGCCGCTTCGCGCACCTTCTCCTGGAGAGTTGGACCTACGTGCCCACATCCGCCCGCAAGGAGGCGACCCGCCGCGCGCTGCGTTGGCTCCACGAGCACGGGCGCAACGCCTCAGGGCAGTACGGTAGTGGGTTCAACGCACCGCCCAAGGCGGATCAGGCGAAGTTCGAGCTGATCGACCAAGCCTCGGCGGCGCGAGCCCTCCTGATGGCTCCCTGAAGGCTTGGACTCGCACAAGTAACAGGTTTCACGCTTTTCACGGACGGATCGTTCCTGGGCTTGCCTGATGGCGATTCGTGTGATACAATCCTACGCGATGAAGGTCTATTTCGCTTTGGGATCCATGCTCGCGCTGTGCGCCGCCGCTTCGGCGAACCTGCTGACGAACGGCGACTTCGAGGCAACCACGTTCTCGAGTCCTTACGAGACCCTGACCGGAAACCAGCTCCAGGGTTGGACGATCTTCGGCGGCAACGTTGCGGGCATTGTGCCCGGCTACCTGAACGCGCCGAGCCAGGAGATCGACCTGAGTGGAACGGTTGATGTGACGCCCGGAACGTCAGGTATTTCGCAGACGGTCACGACTACCGCAGGCAAGTACTACTACGTTTCCTTCGACGTATACGCTGGACCGGCGACAGGTTACACCGGCGGCGTGGATCTCCTAGTGGGCGGCAACTTGGTTGCTTCAAACGTACAGGGCAATAGATCGACGGTCACGTACACCTTCAAGGGTAATGGGTCAGATTTGATCGAATTCCGGTCGAGCCAGGGAAATGTCTCGCACATCGACAATGCGTCGATCGTCGCGACTCCCGCCCCCGGAGCGATGATCGCCTTCGGCCTCAGCGCCGTCGGCGCTCGCGTCCGACGCCGCCGCTCGGCGAAGTAAACCAGAAGACGCCCCGCACGACTTCGGCCGTGCGGGGCGTCCTTGCGTCTGACGACGGACTCCCACTCCTAGGGGTTCACCAAGGATCAGGGCTTGGGACGCATGACGCCCTCCGGAGCGATGGGGTCCGACTGGGCCTTCACGAACGCCGCGAGATCGAGGTGGAGCTGCCGGCGGCAGGAGTCGTCGAGGTAGATCATGTGGCCCGCGGCGTATCGCTTGCGCACGACGTTGCCCTTGAGCCTCGTGTCGAGTTCCATCTTGTCGAGGATCTGGTCCACCGTGCCCATCGGGCAGGCGAGGTCGTAGTAGCCCATCGCCACCATGACCTTGGTGTAGGGGTTGTTCGTGAGGGCGGTGCGCAGGGCTTCGCTCTCGTCCAGGATGCCGCGGGGGTACGTCCAGCGACCGGTGACGCCCTCGCGGAGGATGAAGTAGCGGCTGTTCGTCTTGTAGCCGATCTCGTTCGGGAGGTAGTCGTTCGCGGTGGAGGTGAAGACGGGGCCGACCTGGGTGTAGGAGGCGTCGTCGTCGGGGAAGTCATTGTTCCAGACGCGGTCTATACCAAGGAAACGCGAGTCGTAGCGGCCGACGGTGAAGCGGTCGCGGCGGCGCAGCTCCTTGAACCAGTTGCCGCTGTCGACCCTCAAGTTGGCGTCGTCGAGGAAGGTCTCGGAAAGGCCGGTGAAGCGGTGGAGCTTGGCGACCAGGGCCTTGCGCCTCTCGGGCTTGAGGTTGTCGCCGCGCTCCAGGGCGGGGAGGTACTCGTCGTAGGCAAAGGCGAGGGCCTCGTCGTAGACCTGGCCGACGGTCTTCTTCTCCATGTCGGGGCCGAGCTTCTTGTGGTACCAGGCGGAGGTGGCGAAGTTGGGGAGGTAGAAGGCGTAGGGCAGGTCGTTGCCCTTGCCGCCGTCCTGGACGACGGTGCCGATGTACGGAGAGACGAGAATGAGGCCGTTCAGTCCGACGCCGTGGCCGTGGAGCCAGTTGGCGAGGCCGCTACCCCGCACGCCCCCGTAGCTCTCGCCCATCACGAACACGGGGCTGAGCCAGCGGGACTCGTCGGTGAGGTAGGAGCGGACGAACTCGCCGACGCTGTCGATGTCGCCATCGACGCTCCAGAACTTCTGGCCCAGCTCGGGCTTCTCGGCGCGGCTGTAGCCGGTGCCGATGGGGTCAATGAAGACGAGATCGCTTTCCGGCAGCAGGCTCTCGTCGTTGGGCACGAGGCCGTAGGGCGAGGGCGGCATGAAGCCCTCCGGGGAACCCATTTTCACCCGCTTCGGTCCGGCGAGGCCAAGGTGCAGCCACACGGAGGCGGAGCCCGGGCCGCCGTTGAACACGAAGGTGACGGGCCGCTTGGCGCCGGTCGGCAGGTCGGTCCGTTTGTAGGCGGTGAAGTACATCCGGCCCTCGATCTCGCCCTTGTTGTTGCGGATCGGCATCAGCCCGGCGGTCGTCTGGTAGCGGAGCGCCTGTCCGGCGAGGGTGATGGACTGGTCCTTGCGGACCCAGTCGGCGTCATCCTTGACGATCGGCGTTTGGAGAAGGGCGAGCGCGGCGAGGGTGGGAAGCATCGACCGCCTATTATCGCCTATGACGGTGCGGGGACTTAGAGCGTCTAACAAAACTCCGGCTCCCCTCTCCCCCGGAGGGGGAGAGGGGGTGGGGGGTCCCAGGAACCTGCGGGCAGGCGGATCGGGGGTGGGCGAGGAGGCTCTCGAGGCGCAGAAGAGAGTTTTGTTAGACGCTCTTAGCTGTTCGGACAAAACGCGTTTTAGAGTGCGACCGCTTTCTCAGCAGGCCCGCGAGCGTCGCATCCCCCGAAGGGCGAGGCGCGGAGCGTTTTGCCGATCCGCCGGCCTTCCCATGGCGTCTTCGCGCCCTTGCGAGAACCTGAGACGGACGGACCTCGCTGCAGATCGCAAGTCGCAAAACGATCTCGTAAGGCTCAGGGCACGAACTTACATTGCGTTTGAGGCGTCAAATGGACGATGGCATACGGCAGATCGAACAGTGGAGCGCTCGCGTCGCTCGTTGTGGGCGCGGCGGCCGTGGTGGTCGGCGTGCTCCTGTACCGACGCTCGGGACGCGATTGGAACGACGACCTCGGCGCGGCGCAGGACTGGCTTGAGGGCCGCACGAGCGACGCCCAGAAGGTGATCGACAAGACGGAACGAGCCTCGAAGGATCTCCTCGCCTCCGCCCAGGACCGTGGCCATCAGGCGCTCGGATCCGTGAAGGGCGCGATCGATGGCGTCAAAGAGCGCGTCGCGGGCTGAAGGGCACCCGGGTAGCGGCGGGATTGATCGTGCGCCGGACAAGAAGCACGACGAATCACGCCGCTACACGTGAACCCCCGAACCGCATAATGGGTCCAACCCGGCATGGAACGCGAAGAAGACTTCGAGGCCGGGGACCGCAACAGCGGCAACGGCAACAGCCGCGAACAGTTGGAGGCCTCCGCTCAGGTGTTCGAGGACGGGCAGGTTCGAGATACGACCGGACCGATCCGCCAGGAGAAGGACGCTGAGTCGTACGTCTACGGCGACAGTCGTCCGGACAAAACGGAGTCGTCCGACACGTTCACCGACATCGGCGAAAGCCCGATGGTGACCACCAACCGCGAAACCTTCCCGGAGGTCCACAAGGAGGATCCGGCAGTTCTGGAGGCGCACCGGGTTGATCGTCAGGACCACATCGAGGCGCGCTACCGCCGGATCGACGACGGCGAAGAGGCCGTTCTCGTGCCGGGCGGACGCGAAGGCGGGAACGAGGAGCTGTGATGCCGGAAGAAGGCGTGTATGGCGAGAACGTCGAGACGGGTGGCCTGGAAGACGAGCGTGGCATCCGCGAGGAGACCGTCGAGGCGCACCCCCAACCCACCGGCGACGCATCGGTGGACCCCCAGGGGGTTGACGCCGCAGACGAGGTGAGGTCCCGAGGCGCGGAGGCGATCGAAGGCTCGGAAGGTAGCGTCGGCGAGGATCTGGACGCGGTTCGCCGAGGGGCGGCCCAGGAAACGAGCGGCGGCGGCATGGGACGGGACGAGACTCCGCGAAACGAGGACGGCACGACCGAAGGGCAGTTCACCCAACCCGATCCAGAAACGAGGCAAACGCCGGGCTAGGCGGTGTCCGGTGAATCCCGGCAAGGTCGAAACGGCACCCGCCGGCACGACCCCAGAGGGGTCCCAGAAGGTGCCCGGCGACGGCGTCCCGACCCCGAACCCGTCGGGGTCCCACAGGGGCGATTCCGATTCACCGAACCCGGCCTAGTACCTTGTCAAGCCTCATTCGACGAGCCTGTAGCCGCGGGACGCCCTCCTGCTTGCGTCCCGCGCAACGCGATCCTCACAACTCCCCCAACTGCTTGGGCCGTGTGTCGTTTCGAGCCCGGAGCGACGCCGAGGGCGGCGAGGGAAGGGCGGGCTCCGTCGAGAGGCCCTCGGCAAGCCTCCTCTCCCTGCCACCGATCTCGGCGTCCCGTCCGAAAGGGGAGGGTCGGTGAGCGCCTGGGCAAATTGATACACCCCCAATGCTTGAGAAGGGCCGGGGCGGGGGGTACGATCAAGCGATCCCATTTCTCGATTGCGCTTGCCGACTCTCGCCTTCCACGGTCTTTCGCCTGACGGAGGCCCTTTGACTCTCCACTCTGTCCGCCGAGCCGCCGCGAATCCCACGCTGAGGCTCGTCCTTCTTCACGGATACGGAAGCGACGAGGAGGATATGTTGGGCCTTGCGCGGTCGTTGCCGCGGGAGATCGACCTCGTTTGTTTCCGTGCGCCAGGCGAGACCGAGAACGGCGGCTATGCGTGGTTCGATCTCACGGTGGAAGAAGCGGGCTTCGGCTTCGACGAGGAGGGCTTCAACTACGCCGCCGCCCTCGTGCTCCAAGAGCTCTCCGAGCACCGGAAGGACGACGTGCCGCTTGTGCTCGGCGGGTTCAGCCAGGGCGCGATGGTCGCGGCGGCGGTGACGCTGATCGAACCCTCGGTCCACGCCGCTTGGCTTATGAGCGGAGCATTCCCCCCAGGTTTGGAGATGCCGCCCTCGACGCCGCGTTCGGTGCTGGTGCAGCACGGCACCCTCGATCCGGTTCTGCCGATCGCCATGGGGCGAGATTTGGCGAAGCGCCTCGCCGAGGCGGGCCTGAGCGTCGACGCAAGGGAATATCCCGTCGGCCACACCGTTCCCGCCGACGGCTTGGCCGACGGGATCGAGTGGTTGGCAAGCCTCCGCTAACGACTTAGGACGTGGGACAAAGCTCCGTTTTAGAGTGCGGGCGCTTGCGACCGCTTTCCCGAACGAGCCCGCGAGCGCCGGTTCTCGACGGTCGAACGAGACGTGCAGAGTGTTTTGTGAGACGCACCAGGCTGTGTCCGGCGAATCGGTTCCCCTCTCCCCTCCGGGAGGGTCCGCCAACGTGGCGGCGCAAGGGCTTGACGACGAGGTCCCTTGGCGTCGCCTCCAAGATGGAAGAGAACGGGAGACGGAGAGTCCGAAAGGAGGCTTCCACCGATTGACGACGCACACTCCAACTTCCCAAGGTCGTCCGCCGTTAGAGCGCAACCGGCGAGGTCGTGACACCATTCCGTCGGGCGACGGCCTCGCCGGCTTTCACGATCTATTCAGGGCACGGCAGAGGACGGCGAGGCTCTCCTTACGGTCGCATGCATCTTCGCAAAGGGCGACGATCCGTTTCTTCATCCTCCGATCTATTAGATCGGAAAGACGGACGTAGGAAAGGCTATCGAGAAAAGGAGGGAGTACGGCATCCTGGCGCTACGCGAGACATGGGTCGTGCGCGAGGCAACTGCCAAGACGATGCGGGCGAATCGGAGCAAGGACACCAAACCCGAGCTTGCCCTGCGTCGTGCGCTCTGGGCGGCCGGCCTTCGGGGCTACCGCAAGAACGTACGCCGACTGCCCGGCACCCCCGACGTGGTCTACGGCCGCGCGAAGCTCGCGGTGTTCCTCCACGGCTGCTACTGGCACCAGTGTCCGCGCTGCACCCGAAACCGCGTGCCCAAGACGAACGCCGCCTACTGGGAGGCGAAGTTCGCGGGCAACGTCGCGCGCGACGCCCGCCAACATGCCGAACTCGTCACCGCCGGATGGCAGGTGCTGGTCGTCTGGGAGTGCGAGCTCAAGGCGGACCTCCAGGCGATCGTGAATCGCGTCCGTGACGGACTTCTAAGTGCGAGGGACAAAGCTCCGCTTTAGGCCTTGTCCGGTGAACCGGTTCCCCCTCTCCCCCCCGGCCGGAGGGGAGAGGGGGCAGGGGATGAGGGATCCGGGAACCCGGCGCCGGCCGCGAGATCCGGGCGGTTCGCGCTGCCGAGGGTGAAGGCGGCCCCTCCGAGGATTCACCGGACAAGGCCTAGTCTCCCGACTCGTTGGTTTCTCCAGGAACCCCGCGCCGTGGCGCAGGCCTCCGTGCCTGCGAATCGAGGCCCCAAGGGACTCCAGTGGGGCGTCGGCCCAGAACGATCGGGTTACCTCAGTCGCGGGATGGTTCGTGCCCGCGCCGCCAAGCTCCGTTCCAGAGTGCGGGCGCTTGCGACCGCTTTCCCAGCGCGTCCGCGAGCGGCGGCTTCCCCTAAGAGGTCGTTTCACAACTTGGCTTTGTGCCTCCCCCTTGCGCCTTCGCGCCTTTGCGAGAACCTGGAACGGAGAGGGCTTCGTTGCGGAACGCAGGTTGTGAAACGACCTCTAAGGAACGAGGCGGGCGGAGAGTCTTGTTGGACGGTCTTGGTAGCGTCTTTCGAGAACGATCCAAGTCATGGTTGACGAAATGCCTTGCCGGGCGCGTAGAAGACGACCCCAAAGTTTCTTCGCGCGAGCTTCGTGCCTCCGTGTTTCTCCCCAAAAAACTCGTCAACCATCTCTTTCGCAGGTTGGGCCTAAAGACCCAACCTGCGAAAGGAAAATATTTTCGGGCCTCTACAGCTCCGTCCACTCGGAAGCGAAAGGCGTAGCCTGGAGGATCTTGACCGTGTCCAGAATCTCTTCGCGATCGTGTGACGCGCGACTTTCGAAATCGACGACGATCGCCTCCAACTGTCGTCGGTAAAAACCCGCGAAGTCGGTCACCGTCCCGTGGACGTACGCGCCCCCATGCCGCAGTGCAAAACGCCAGGGGAACGCCGCGCTGGCCTGGGTTCCGTCGGCGACGACGAGCGTCGCCCGCCGACCGTCCGCCCACTCCAGCGCGACCGTCGGCATCGCTGGCGTGCCGACGTTGACGAGGCGTTTGACGCCTCCGCCCATGGCGCGCAGCGCCATCGCCACCGTGTGGACGCCGTACCGGTCCCACGTGCCGTAGCCGGAGAAGAAGCCTTCTTCGACGGAGGTGAGGGAGGCAAGGACATCCTCCAATTCGACCGCGTGGCGGAGCGACGAACCCGCCGTGATCGGCGTCGAGTGGTACTCGGCGGCGCGGACGATCCGCAACGCCTCGTCCGTCGTGGTCGCGACGAGCTTGTCGATCCAGAGCGGCTTGCCCGAAGGGATCGCCGCGAGCGCGAGATCGAGGTGGGCCGCGATGTCGTCGGGCGCGAGGAGCATGACCGCGTCCGACGCCCCGACCACCTCGTCCACGCTCACGGCGCGGCGAACGTCGTTCGCCGCGCACCAGTCGCCCTCAAGCGGGTCCGTCTCGAAGGCGACCACCTCGTGGCCCCGTTCCCGGAGCATGCCGAGAAAGACCTTCGCGTGCCAGTTGTCGAGATGGTGGTCGAGGAAGGCGACGGTCACGGCGCGAGCGCCCGCTTCGACGCGGCGGCGATCAGGCCGTCGCTGTCCTCGATCTTCGTCGCCCGCTCGAAAACGTCTCGATTGGCCCCCTTGTCCCAGGCGGCAAGCGCGTTGATCGCGGCGACCACGACCGCCGTGTCCTCCTTCTCGTTGATCCGGATGCGCAACTCTCGGACGAGCGCCTCGTCGCTCGGGAGCATACCAAGCGCCCGCACCGCCAGCGCGCGGCGACCGGTGTTCTTGCCGTTCAGCTCCTCGACCCAGAAGTCGCGCAACGCGGGCCGCTTCAACTCGGCGAGCGCCACCGTCGGCGCAGAAGGGACACCCGATCGGCGGGAGCGGGACACGACGAACGCGGGCGACACCTCGCGGTCGGCCCGGAGCGCGGCGACCACCGCATCGATCGACGCAGCCGAACCCTCGGCGATCAGCGCGCTCGCGGCGGCCGAGCGTTGCGCCGGGTCCTTCACCGATCCGAGAATCGCCACGTTCTCAGCGGGGGGGACGGGCGTGGCTCGGGTAATCACGCGCAGGAAGTCGTGGTCTGGATCAAGTATGACGGCATCGGGTGCCCCTGTCGTTTTGGCGCTAAAGGTCGTCTTCGCGCCGCGAATCGGAAACCCGATGTCCACCCGACTTCCGTCGATGACCATCGCCAGCTTGGCATTGGGTATGTCGTAGATAGGGGTGCCGTTGGCCGTGTCCTGCACCTGGTCGGCCTCAACCGTCACGACGCCGTTCTCGTACCTCCACGAAAAGTCGATCACCGGATGGCCCGGCTTGCGGAACCACTGGTCGAAGAACGGCGTGACGTTGATCCCGCTTGCCTCCGTCAGCGAACGCTCCAGTTGCGCCGAGTTGACCGGCGTGTGCTGGTAGGTGTTCAGGTACAGCTTCAGCCCCGAGAAGAACCCCTCATCGCCCATGAGCCGACGCAGCGCGTGCAGCAGGTCGCCGCCCTTGTCGTAGGTCGTGCCCGATCCGAACATGTCGTTCCCGTCGGTGTACAGCTTCGTCGAGACCGGCCGCTCGAAGCGCTGCGCCTCGAAGAGGTAGCCCTGCTGGTTGTTCTCGACCTCCCACAGGTACGCGTTCTCTCCGCGCGAGTGCTCGAAATACAGCATCTGGAGAAGCGTCGCGAAGCTCTCGTTGAGGAACGTGTCGCCCCAGTCCTTGCATGTCACGGTGTCGCCGAACCACTGGTGGCCCAACTCGTGGCTGTTCAGGCTCGCCATCGGGCGGAACCCGCCCTTGCCGTCATCGAGGGACCTCTCCGGCAGGGAGGTGGCGCTGGCGTTCTCCATGCCGCCGCCGAAGTCGTACATCGCGATCTGCGCATACTTCGCCCAAGGGTACCGGTAGCCGAGAGTGTCGGAGTAGAACGACAGCATGTCCGGGGTGTCTGAGAACGATGCGTCGATGTACTTGCCCTTGCCGCGCGGCACGACATACCACAGCGGCGTACCGCGCCACTTGTCCTTCTTGATGTCGAACGGCCCGCCGACGGCGGTGAGGAGGTATGTCGCCTGCGGAAGATCTTGCCGCCACACGAACGTCTTACGTTCGCCGTTCCGCTTCTCCGAGACAAGCTTGCCGTTGCCGATGGCGGTCCAGTCGGCGGGCACGGTGTAGCTCTCCGTCGCGGTCGTGAGATCGTTCGGGTAGTCCCAGGTGGGGCACCACTGCCGGTTGAACTCCGTCTCGCCCTGTGTCCAGAAGCCCACCCGGTCCTTGTTGCCCGTCGTGCCGGGGACGATCCAGTGGAACCCGCCGCCCCCGCCGCCGAACGAGCGGCCTTTGCTGTTTGCCGCCGAGTAGTCGATCGCGACGAGCATCTTCCGACCCGCAGTCGTCTTCGGAACGGTGACGAAGAGGCTCTCGCCGTCCCGTCGCATGGTTGCGATTGCGCCGTCCACCGTCACGCGCTTCAGCTCCAAGTCCTTACCGGCGTGGAGCAGGATCTCCGTGATTCCCGAGCGGAGCGGCACGAGGGCATTGACCACCCGTCCGGTAAAGGTCTTGTTCGGGTAGTCGACGTCGAGCGTCACATCGACGTTCACAAGGTCGCAGGTGCGGTCGGGAGCATCGTGGACCGTGGCGCTGGGCGATGCGAACGGATTTCCGGTGCGAGGACGCTGAAGCAAGAGGGCGGCGGTGAGAAGCGTGCCGATGGGCATCGAGTGTCATTTTACAGCGGAACACCCAGGATGCGTCGACCGTCCCGCCCTCTTAGCTATGGCCGAAACATATTTCGAACTTCCACAAGAACGAGAACAGATGCCCGAATGCCGAAGGAGAGTCGTCAATGGCTGAGGCCATCTCGCTCCATGGTAAGACCGCGCTCGTGACAGGTGCGGGAAGCGGCATCGGCAAGGGCGCGGCGCTGGCCTTTGCGCGGGCGGGGGCGCGGGTGGCTTTCATGGACCTGAAGTTGGAGTCGGCGGAGGCTGCGCTTGCGGATGCGGAGGGCACCGGGCACGTCGTGGTGGCGGCCGACGTTTCTTCCAGCACCGACGTTCAGGAGGCCATCGCGAAGGTGGTCGCGGAGACCGGTCGACTCGACATCGTGTATGCGAACGCGGGCATCAACGGCGTGTGGGCGCCGATCACGGAGATTGAGGACGAGGAGTTCGATCGGACGATCGCGATCAACCTTCGCGGCACGTTCCTCACGATCAAGTACGCCGTGCCCCACCTGGAGAAGCGTGGCGGCGCAGTGCTCGTTACCTCGTCGGTGAACGGCACGCGGGTGTTCAGCAACACGGGCGCGACGGCGTACTCGACGAGCAAAGCGGGGCAGGTTGCGATGGTGAAGATGCTGGCGGTGGAACTCGGGCAGAAGGGGATCCGGGTTAACGCGATCTGCCCCGGCGCGATCCAGACGAACATCGACGCGAGCACCGAGCAGCGCGACACGGACAAGGTAAAAATCCCGGTGGAGTACCCGCAGGGCGCGACGCCCTTGCCGGGCGAGAGCAACGGGACGATCGAGCAGGTCGGTCGGCTTGCCCTCTTTCTCGCGAGTGACTGGGCCGACCACATCAACGGCGAGGTCGTGTACATCGATGCGGGCACGTCATTGGTCACGGGCTGACGGTGGCGGCGTACACTAAAGGCATGGAGCGGATCGTCCTTGCCGCCCCGCGCGGATTCTGCGCGGGGGTCGCCTACGCCATCGAGGTCGTGAGTCTCGCGCTCAAGATCCACGGTACGCCGCTCTACGTGCGACATGCAATCGTCCACAACGAATACGTAGTGCGCGGCTTCGAGGCGCAAGGCGTCGTGTTCGTTGAGAACCTGGACGACGTGCCGCCCGGCAACGTGGTCGTGTTCTCGGCCCACGGCGTCTCTCCGGAGATTCGGGCACAGGCTCGGACAAGGGACCTGACGATCATCGACGCGACCTGCCCGCTGGTCACGAAGGTCCATAACGAGGCAAAGCACTTCGCGCAGAAGGGCTATTTCATGGTCTACATCGGCCACCACGGCCATGCGGAGGCCGAGGGCACGATGGGCGAAGCGCCGGAGCGGATGGTGCTTATCGAGACTCCGGAAGATGCGGAGGCACTCGTGCTGCCGTCTCACGACCGGCTCGCGGTGCTGACGCAGACCACCCTCAGCATTGACGAGGTGCGGGCGACGATGGCGGTGCTGGAGCGGCGCTTCCCCCACATCGAGAAGCCTGGCAAGGAAGACATCTGCTTCGCGACGACCAACCGGCAGACCGCGGTGCGTGCTCTCGCGGATGGTTGCGACCTCGTTTTGGTCGTCGGATCGCCGATGAGCTCGAACTCCAAGCGGCTCCGCGAGGTCGCCGAGAGCCTGGGCGTCGAGAGCCACCTTCTGCAGTCCGCGGACGACGTGCGCCCCGAGTGGCGCACCGAGCATCGCTGCATCGGCATCACGAGCGGTGCGTCGACGCCGGAGACCCTCGTAGAGGACGTCATCGGGGCGCTCCTGAATGGGCGGACAGATGTGCTGGTCGAGACGCTAGAGACGATCCGCGAGGACGTGACCTTCCGCCCTTCGCGCGACCTGATCCAGCTCGCGATGGCACACTGATATATTGCGCTTACAACCACAAGAGAACCCCCCCCCATTTCTCTTGATTTGATTTATCATGTCATCGCGATTGAGATCAGATGGACGTTGTTCTTGCCGTTCTTAGCCGGTACCCTGGTGGCGCTCGGTGGCTTGGCGTGGCAAGCCGCACGATCCTCGACTCCCCTCGTCGCGGCTCCCGCGCGCCTTGACCTTGGTCGGGTGCCCGAAGGCAGCGTCGCCACCGGAACCCTTCGCCTCGTCAACCCCACAGACGCAACGGTGCGGATCGCCCGCATCGACACGTCCTGTGGATGCACCTCGGCGACAAAGGTCGCCAGCGTCGCGCCCCACGCTACCGCCGACCTCCGGGTCGGGGTCGCGACCGAGGGCAAGCGCGGCTCCTTCAGCGAGTTCGTCACCGTCCGCTTCTCGGACGAGGCGCGCTCGCCTCTCGTCATTCCGCTTGACGTTTCGAGGGTCGGGCAGACCACAACGCTGAACCGACTCGAAGGGCCGAGCGAAGCCTGCAAGGCACCTTGAAAAGAGTAACACCATGAACCACACCATTCCGCATCGCGCTCGCTCCTTGGTGAGCGCCATTCTCGCCTTCAGCCTCGGCCTTTCTACAGTCGCCTTGGCCCGACCGCAGACGCCTTACGAGAACGGAACGCGGGAAGCCACCAACTGTTGGCAGGAGAACGACGTGACGTCCGGTAGGTCGGACTATGAGTGCTGTCGCGCGAAGGCAAATGCGCTCTACCCTGATCCCGATGCGAACGGAGGCCACACGAATCTGGGGGCTAATTCCGACTTTCGCTTGGCCTGCTACCGCCAAGTTGACTTCCTCGCTTCACATCCCACGCTTGATTGAGGAGCGGCTTCGAGAGCAATGACTAAGATTTCTACGGGCCTTCTAAGCTCCAGAGTAGTTAGGTGGTTGCTCGTCCTCAATGTTATCGTCCTTCTCTTTGTAGGGGGACGAGCACTGCTGGATTCTTGGCAAAGACAAACAGCTCTGGATAGAGAGCGGACTCGCCAAGCAGAAACCGAAGAGAGCATGGGGATCCTCACGTCACGCGAGGACATTCGCCTTGGCACGATATCGAAGAGCCTGAACAAAACGAGATCCATCTCCGACCAGGATCTAGACTTCTTGCTAAACATACTAGCACGTGGAGCACTCGTCAACGGAGACAAGAGAGATCTGGTGGCTCGCGCAGAAATACTTATGGTGATTTCTAAGGTGAATCATTGGGGCGAGGGCCAAAGAGCGAAGATGTCCAAATCCTTGGTGCCTTTACTCGAATCGAACACACTTGACTCTGGAGAGACCGTGCCCAGCATTGCGTCCTCAATTGCAGTCCATCTTCGCGACCCTTCGCTCGTTCCTTCAATGAAGGCGCTCCGCGACAGGAGCACGGGCGATATGAGGTGGTCAATCGAGTCAAAACTGAAGGTTCTAGAGAAATGAGGGCGTTTACCCTCGTTGAGTGCCTTATGGTAATCGCTCTAATTGCGACGCTCGCGGCCATGCTATTCCCCGTGCTCGCCCAAGCGAAGCGGCCTGTCAAAGGCACCGTCTGCCTGAGCAACCTGCGACAGATTGGCTTAGCGATGGACCTCTATGGCCTTGACGCCGACGGGCGGTACCCTCTCGCAACCGACGCAGTAGACGCGAACTCGCGTTGCAAGTTCCGCGAACCTTTGCGCCTGCCCCAGATTCAGGTGCTCCTCGCGCCCTACGCAAAGTCCTCGGAAATCTGGCACTGTCCGCTCGACGGGGGCGTTCCCGACGTGCACGGCCGGTACCAGGATGCGGTCGAGTGCGACCTGCCTGGAGTCGCGTCGGTGTTCGGCCTCTACGGATCTTCCTACGTGTACCGCTCGGATCTCGCACTCGCGGGCGTTGCCCAGCCCGCCTCCCTCTTCGACCCGTATAACGGGGGAAGCGAGCACGGTCCCGCCGAGGTCCCGCTCGTCAACGACGCCCACGGCGCGTGGCACGGCGAGCGGAACGAGGGCGGGTACCGATACAATGCCGTTATGGCGGACGGCCATGTCGTGCGCCAGACCCAGGCCCAGATCGCAATCGCCGAGAGCTGGACGCCCGGCTAGGCCCGCTCGATCGGCAGCACCGACGCGCCGAACACGGCCTCGTCCAGACGGATCGCATGAAGAAGGGAAGGGGACGGCTCCTTGTCCACAGCAATTTGGGCGATCGCGGCCTTCGCGCCGCCGAGCACAATGTTCTCCATCTCCTGCACGGAGATACCCTCCTCCTTGAGCCTCGCCAACACGCCCGCGAGGACGCCCACCCGGTCGATGTGGCGCACGACCAGAAGGTGCGTCGCGACCTCCGCCCGCTTCACGTTGACGAGGTTCGGGACGAGGCCGGTGTTCTTGAACTCGCGCACGAGGCGGACGGTCTCGGTCGCGACCGCCTCCTGCGCCTGGTCCGTGCTCGCGCCGATGTGATGCGTGACGTACACGCCGTCGATGTCCCGCAGCGAACCCTCGTAGGCACCGACCGGACCCGTCGGCTCCTCTTCGAACACGTCAAGACCCGCGCGGATGCCTTTCTCCGTGACCGCGCGCTCAAGGGCCGCTTGGTCCACGACCTCGGCGCGACTCGTGTTGACGAAGATCGAACCGGGCCGTAACGCCTCGAAGAACGCCTCGTCGATGAGGCCCCGCGTCTCCGGCGTGAGGGCGACGTGTACGGACACCACGTCGCTTAGGGCGGCGAGATCGACCGCGGTCTCAGCGATGGCGAGGTCAAGGGCACCCGCGACAGCGTCGGTCATCCAGCGCGAGTGGGTCGCGACCTTCATGCCGAACGCGCGCGCCCGTACCGTCATCTCCTGGGAGATCTTGCCCATTCCAACGAGTCCGAGGGTCCGACCGTAGAGGCCGCGGGCCTTTGAGAACTCGCCCTTGTTCCAGTGGCCGGCGCGCAGTTCGGCCACGTTATCAGGGATGCGGCGGTCACAGGCGAGGATCAGGCCGAAAGCCAGTTCGGCGACCGCCTGGGAGTTCTTCCCGGGACAGTTGGTGACCATCACGCCGTGCTCGCTCGCGGCCGCCACGTCGATCGTGTTGGTGCCCGCGCCCGCCCGCACGATCAGGCCGAGGTTGCTGCCCTCGATCGCCCCTGCACCGACCTTTGTCGAACGAACGACGAGCACCTCGGCGCTCGTTGCCCGAAGGCGATCGCTCAGCGCGTCGCCGGTCGTCGATGGCTCGTAGACGACCTCGACGCCGAGCTTCTCCAGGGCCTCCAGGCCGCTCTTCTCGAACTTATCCGCTACCAAGACCTTCATCGCGCCCATCAAGTATGATCTTCTTTGGCCCTTTGCCGGGATGGCGGAATGGTAGACGCGACGGTCTCAAAAACCGTTGACTCAAAAGGTCGTGCGGGTTCGAGTCCCGCTCCCGGCACTCGAAGCGGCTTTCGTGCGTCATAACTCTTGTATGAGACGCGCCCTCGTGTTGCCGGTCGTCCTCCTGTCGGCGGTCGCCTCCGCACAGTTCACGCTCAAGAAGCCTAGTGCCGACCAGCAGATCAAGCTCGGAAAGCAGGCGGCGGACGAGCTGCGACGCAAGGAGAAGGTGCTTCCCATGTCCGACCCCAGGGTGCGCGTCCTGCGCCGCTTGGGCCAGCGCTTGCTGAACACGATCGACGACAAGGAGCCTTGGGAGTTCACGTTCGACGTGATCGACAGCAAGGATGTCAACGCCTTCGCGCTTCCAGGCGGATCGGTCTTCTTCTACACCGGTCTTTTCGACCGCCTGAAGACCGAGGACGAGTTGGCCGGCGTCTTGGCCCACGAACTCACCCACGTTCGGCACGAGCACTGGGCCAAGCGGGTCGCCGAGCAACAGAAGAGGAGCCTGCTCCTCACCGGGCTGCTGATCTTCGGTCGTGCCAACCAAGCGACCGCAGGAGTCGCGTCGCTGGGAAACGACCTCTACACGATGCAGTTCAGTCGCGGCGACGAAAACAACGCAGACGTCACAGGCTTCGACATGATGACGAGGGCGGGTTACAACCCCCGAGGCATGGCCGACGTTTTCCGTATGCTCGGTTCGCTCGGCGGCAAGCAGCCTGAGTTCCTGAGCGACCATCCGTCGGACAAGAATCGCGTGAAGCGGATCGAGGATCTCTCGACGAAGTCTGGGAAGAGCTACCCGGCGCTCACGCCCTTGCGGACGTGAGCCGGCCCGAATGATTTTTCCATTTCGACTTGGTACCTAATTGGTTGGGTCTTTGGTCCCAATCCTTCGATGTGGCGGTTGACGGGATTCGCGGCGTCCCACGAGACCACCACGATTCGCCTTGGGCCAACCGTCCTGCTTTCCCGAGAGGGAGTCCGGAGACCGCAATCCTTTGACCTCGGAGATAAAAAAAGTAAACCGACTGAGTGGTCCCTTCACCTTCAGTAGGGGGTCTGGAGGTCGGATTGGCCGAGAGCAGGCACTCCGCTCCTACGGTGTCGCCTTTTGAAGTTCCGGAGGGTCTTAGAGCTTGTGTCCGAAGTCGACCGGGGATTCCTTTCGGACTCTCTATCCCCCGTCCCCTTCCTCTCGCCGGAGCGGAAAGAAGGGGTGACGCAGGCGTTTCCTCTGCGGCGGCGCAGAACCAAGACGAATTTCTACCCACTCTGGTAGGACCGCGCCGATGAGTCCATAATGATGGCTGGCAGCCACTTTCGTGATCCCTTAGAGTCAGGCAGATTCGCGCTCCCTTCCCGAAAATAGCTCCCCTGAGGAATCAGATGCCGCCGGGACGGCCGAAGGCTCCCGGCGCGCCCGGCTTGGGGTCCTTGAACTCGAACGGCACTCCTCCCATCGCCTTCAGCTTGTCCCGCTGAGCGACCGTGAGCACTTTCGCCACCTCGGCGTCCATGACCTTCGCGTTCTTGGCGACCGAGACCTGCATCTGCTCCCGATCGATGTCGCCGCTCTGCACCTGCTCGAAGAGGCCCTGGGTCGCGTCGTCTTGTAGCCGCTGGAGGTCATTGAACTTCGCCTTCTGCGCGGCGGTGATCTCGAGTTCCTTGGCGACGTCGGGCTGGAGCACGGCGAGGTTGCCCGCCGATTGGACGTAGAGCTCCTTCACGCGCTTGCGCTGTTCGTCGGTGAGCACGCGGAGCGCCTCTTTCGATACGTCTTCGAAGACAGCCTGCATCTTTATTTGCATCGCCTTACGGTCTTCGTCCGACCCCCCGAAGCCGCCCCCTCCGGAGAACAAGGCGCGCATCTTGTCGCGGATGCCGGCACGCTGGGTATCCAGCTTCGCTTTTTGGTCGTCCGACAGCTTGATCTCTTCCTGCACGTCCGAGCGGTTGAGGATCTCGGCCTGGGCCATCGGGCCGCCCTGGAACATACGCATCATCCCGCCGCGGAAACCCTGAGTGAGCGCCGCTCCCGAAAGGGCGGCGAAAGCGGCGACGAGGAGGACTCTCTTCTTCATGGTTCTCTAGCCCCCGGTTTTCGGAGGATTGGCGGCAGGGGGCGTGGTCTTCGCCGGATCCTTGAGGGGTGCCGTGTTGGGATCGCCACCTTTCGTGCGCTGCCCTCCATCGTTGTTACCCGTTCGTCGATACTCTTCGAGTCCTTGACGAGACTCGGGACTCATCTTTTGCTCATTTTGCAGTCGAAGACGCTGGGCCTCGGCGGCGTCGCGCACAATGCGCGGGGTCATGAACACAAGCAGTTCCGTCTTAGCGTTCTCCTTCGTCGTCGAACGGAAAATCTGACCCAGTACGGGGATGTCGCCGAGGATCGGGATCTTGCGCCGATCAGTCGTGACCGTTTTGCGGATGATGCCGCCCAGAATGACCGTCTCACCGTCCTTCACGGAAACGCGGGTGTCGGCTTCGCGCTGGTTGACGATCGGAGCACCGAACGTCGTGTAGCTTTGGAGATCGTTCGCGGTCTGGACGATGTCCATCGACACGAAGCCGTTGCTCGTGATCCGCGGCGTCACGGTGAGGACGATGCCCACGTCCAAGAACTGGTAGCTGTTGGAGACGGTGCCGAGCGTGCTCTGGATGGAGCTCGTGATGTACGGGATGCTCTGGCTGATGTTGATCGACGCCTGGACGCCGTTCGACGTGAAGATCTTCGGCGAGGAGAGCACCTGGAACTTGGTGTCCTGCTTGAGGGCGTTCAGGAAAACGCCGTAGTTCGTCCCGGTTAGGGTGTACTGGAAGCCCTCGTTGGTCGTGGTCGAAGTGCCGGTGACGCTCGTCGGGCCGACGTTGGTGAACACGCTGCTCAGACCCGATGTGGTGTTCGTCCCGTTGGTCGTGTTGAACGAGACGCCGAGCTTGTCCGCGGCGGTGAGGCTCGCCTCGACGATGATCGTCTCGATCAGCACCTGTTCGGGGATCTTGTCCAGCTGGTCGAGGATCTTCCGGATGATCGCCGCGTTCTCCGGGGCGGTCACGACGATGAGCGAGTTCGTGTTCTGGTCCGCGATCGCGGTGACCTGGTTTGAAAGGTCACGCGTGTTGACGAGCTGGCCGCTGTCGTTCGCGCCGAACGTGCGGCTCTGGGTGCCTTGACCGGTTCTCTGCTGCTGTCCGCCGCCCAAGAAGTTCTGGCCGAATCCCTGGGTCACGCCGACGCTCGTGGCGAGCTCGCCGGAGTCGGCGGTCGGATTGGTGAGGGCGAGATCGAGGTCGTTGCCGATCACCTGCCCGCCGAGTCGGTTGCCGCTCGTGTTCCGCTGGTTGCCCGAGCTGACGCTTGTGGTGGTTCGGTTTCCCGTGTTGGCGTTCGTGCCGGTGGTCTGCCGTTGGCCGTTGATCCCCGTACGGGTTCCAAAGGCGCTCTGGAGAAGAGTCGCCACGTCGTCAGCCTTCGCGTTGTTGAGGGGGAACACGAAGGTCGTGCTCTCCGTGGGCACGTTCCGGTCGAGGTCCTTGACGACCGCGTCGACCGTCTTGATGTTCTCCGGCGTGGCGACCACGACGACGTTGTTCGTGCGGGCGTCGGCGGTCGCCGTGCCCGAACCGGCGGTCTGACCGCGCAGGGCGCTGAAGAAGCCGCCCGCGCCTTGGGTCTGACTCGTGGAGGCGCCCCCCTTGCCGCGCGGCACGTTGGCGTTCAGGACGCTCTGGACGGTCGCCGCCGCCTCGGTGGCGCTGGCGTAGTCGAGGTGGTAGACCTTGGTCTGGGTCGGCGTGTCCGTGACCTTGTCAAGCTGCTTGACGAGGGTGTTGACCTGAGACTGGAACCGCTCGGGCGCGCTGACGATGACTTGGTTGGAGTAGTCGTCGTAGTCGGCGTGGACGAGGGTCGTCTGCGCACCGGCTCTGCCAAAATTAAAGCCGCGGCCGTTGTTCTGCCCTCCTCCGCGGTTGCCGCCTTGCCCCCCGCCGCCGAAACCTCCCGGACGTTGTACCGCTGCCTCAATGTCGATAGGCGCCGGATCGCTCAGGTCCGTCCCGAACGGCCCACGTCCTCCGAAGCCGCCGAAGCCCGCGTTGCCGGAGTCGGCGAAGACGGAGTTGATGACGCGGGCGATCTGGCTGGCGTTCGCGTAGTTGACCGGATAGACCTTGAGAACGGTGTTGCTGTCTGGAATCTCTGGTTGCTGCTGTTGCTGCTGACCAAAGTCCTGCCTTCCCTGATCCTGCTTCTTGATGACGAGCAGATTGCCCTCCTTACGCATCACGTAGCCTTTGAGGCTGAGCGTCGTGGAGAAGATCTGGAAGGCCTCGCTCAGAGGAACGGATTTGGCGCTCGAGAACGCCAACGCTCCCGTCAGCGTAGGGTCCTTGACGATCGTGATCCCGGAGACGTTCTGGTACCAGGCAACGATCGCGTCGACGTTCGCGTTCCGGAACAGAGGTCGGACGCGCGTCCTGCTGTTCAAGGGCAGAGCCTCCCAAGGACGGTTCACTCCGCCTCCCTCGAAGGGGTTGCGCTGTGCCAGGCCCAGCGGCGTAACGGCCACGACGGCGGCGAGCGCCGCCGCGCGGAGGGTGGCGGACGCGAGGGTCTGGGGCAAGGGAAGGCGTTTAGAAGCCATTGTTGGGATCTCCGGAGGTCTGGTTTCGATTACGTCGTCGGCGACGACCGGCCGTGGCGGTGTTGTCGGCGGCCGGGGCGGTGCCGTCGGTCGGGGGAAGCTGAAGGGTCTGGCCGTTCGATAGGGTGATCGTCTGCGGGCCGGTCGCGGGCTGGACGCCGATACGCCCGCCGATGCCGATGGGACCGTTGAGAGCGGTGCCGGAGGAGCCGAGGGGCGCGTTGAGGGCGACCGCCGTCTTACCGCCGCCGGGAACGTCGCCATAGGCTTGAATGGGGACCGACGATGAAGTGCCGTCCGGCCCGACGAGCACGACGGTGGAAACGTCCACGCTCTGGATGCGGGCGACCCTGAACGATTGGCCGGGCTTCACGTACACCGACTCGCCAGTCGTGGTGTTCTCCAAGAGGGCCTGCTTGATGCCGTCGGCCTCGGGGCAGCCGGTGTAGTACCAATCCGCCTCGCCGCCGGTGAACTTCGTCGGGACCATGCCCTTCGTCTCGCCTGCGGTCACCATCGGCCCCGCGAGAACGGGCTTGATCGTCTTTTTGACCAGCGGGTTGAAGGCGTCCACCGCCGCGACCGTCACCGGCGCGAAGGGACTCTTGGCGGCCTTGTAGTCGGCCTCGGTGAAGAGACTCGCGTCCTTCGTCGTCCGCTTCTTCGGCTTGGCGGTGGTCGGGGCGGGAGCGTCCGAAGGTGAGAGCATGACGTAGGCCACGGCGCAGGTCGCAAGCAAGCCGACCCAGACGAGGGGGCTTGTCTTCTTCGCGGGTGCCTTAGGAGCCGGTTTTAGCATTCTTGACCTCCGTGGTTCCTACGCTTGCGGCGACCCGTTGCGCGACGACGCCGATGCTTGCCGAGACCTTGTTCGTCTCTGAGTCCGAAGATGTGATCTGGAACGCGCTCACCGCGAGCCGGTTCTCCGGCACTTCCAGATCCTTCTCCAGCGCGGCGACGGCGGGAAAGGGACCCTCCACGACGAGGAGGTAGGGAAGCTGCTCCAGAGCACCGCCGAGCGCGGCGCGCTGCGGCTGGAGACGGACGAAGCCCACACCGCGCTTGCGGGCAAGGGTCGTTGTGAGATTGAGGATCGCGCCGGTGATGGCGGCGTCCTCGCCCGTCCAGGTCCGGGCGGCGACGCTCGACTGCGCGATCAGCTGGTCCGACTTCGCTCGCCGCACGAGGTCGATCTGCTTTTTCGACTCGGCTTTGGTGTCCTTCGCCTTCTGCGAGGGCAGGACGAGACCCGCGATCGATCCCAGCATCAGCAGGCAGGCCAGGATGTACATCGCATTGGTGGCGGCCTTAGGATCGGCCTTTGAGAGGGTCATGGGTGGGTTCTGGAGAGTTTACGCGCTTTGCCTTGCGGGGGGTTCCCCCGATCCTGGTCGGCGAGCAAGCTCGCGGGGAATAAGCGTGAAGGAATCTTTCCCTTCGCAAGGCGGGAAGTGCCGATCGAGTCGGGCGTATGCCAACTCTCAACTTGGACACCCCTCACCCTGCCCCTCTCTCCAGGAGGGGAGAGGGGTTAGCGCTTGACCGTCGTTCCCGCCCTCTGCTGGAAAGGAAGGTTGCCCACGGGGAACGCGGCGACCACGAAGACGGTGACCGGCACCCGGTTGACGAGGGTGTTGTTGGCGTTCGTGAGCTGCACGTCTCGAAAGCGAGGATTCTCGGCGAGCCGCTTGACGAAAGCGGCGACGGCGTTCTCCTGGGTGGCAGTGCCCCGGAGGGAGGCGGCCTTGCCTCGTTCCAAGGAGATGGTGTTCAGCCAGGCGACTCCCTTTGGAACGGACGTAGTCACCAAGGCCACGATGTCGGACATCCGCTGTGCCGGGCGGAAAGCGAGGTCGAGGTCGTCGCGCATCGCCATCTGGGCGTTCGTGGCGGCGGTCGCCTTCTTCGCCTCGTTCTTCAGCTTCTGCAGACGGTTGTTGTTCTGAGACGTGAGCCTCGCTGCCGCCTGAGCGGCGTCGTTGACCCGGAAGAAGGCGGTGAGCGCGAAGACGATCGACAGGAGCAGGACGAGGCCGGCGCGGCGGACGCCGACGCGCCCGGCGGAGGCGCTCCGCGCGGCGACCACCTCGGGGAGCTCCAGCTTCAGTCTCAGCCGCTCAAACGGCGCGTCCGCCAGTGCCATTAGGGCGGTGCGGTCGGTGTTGGCGCTCGCGTTCGGAACCTCGGCCCCGCCCGCGGCGATCACGGGAACGCCTTCGAGGCCCGCAAGGCCCACGGCGCGGGTCACCTCCAGCTCAAGGGGCACCGAGGGCGGCGTCGCGCGGCTGGCGCGGAGGGTGCCGCCCGAGACGACGTCGACCGCAGGGCCGTCGTCCGCCCGCTCGACCACGGCCGCCTCGGCGAAGCCCAGCTCCTGGGCCAGCATCACCGATCCGATCGCCAGGGGCACTGCGGCCTTGACCTTCACCCCCGCCGACGAGGCGGCATCCAGCGCACGTCGCAGGTCGGCGCAGGGGATCGCGGCGAGGATGGCCAGACGCCCCTCGTCGTTCAGATCGTCGGTGAGGGCGAAGTCCCACGCGAGGTCGATGGGTGGAAGGGGAAAGAGCTCTCCCACCTGAATCATCAGGATGAGGCGCACCTCGGCAGGAGTACCGTTCGGCACACGCGCCGAGCGCACGAACACGCCACGGCGCGACAGGGCGAGCACCGCCGAGCGTCCGTTCAGCCCAAGCGAGGGCAGATCTTCGGCGACACGGGTCTGGCGCGTGGTGTGATCGTAGGCGACGACGCCCCGGGGCGTCCACTCGATCGCGAGGCCAGTCGGGCCGTGTTCGCGGCTCACTTGGCCTCCACCAGCACGGTCTCGTTCGTCGTTTCGTCGCTCCAACCCCAGCGGGTCGGCATGTCGGAGTAGGGCTGATCGTGCATCTTGACTAGGCGGGGGACTCCGGAGGAGGTATCGACGACGCCCTCAAGGGCGATCTGGGATCCGTTGCACTCGCCCACGACGTGGACGAGGAAGACGGAGGAGCGGACGGTGAAGAACTTGGCGAAGTTCTGGAGCGCGGTCGCGTCGCTGAAGCCGGACACCAAGAGGAGGTCGCTGAGCTTGGTGAAGCCGGTGGCTTGGTAGTTGACGATGCCCTGGGCAAGGTCTGCGGTCATGTTGGGGAGCGACATGAGAGTCGCCTCGGTCGCGGTGTTGAGGTTGAGAAGCCCCTCCTTCTTGGTGGCGGCGCCGACCGTCACGTTGTCGAGGATCGCGGCGCGGTCGGTGGCGCTGGCGTTTCGGACCGCCTGGAAGACCGCGCCGAGGTCGGCGTAGGAGGGAGAGTTCGGGGGAGGATTCTGACCTTGAGTGATACCCGCGATCAGGTTGGCGGTCGGACCGCTGATCCCGACAGCGGTGAGGCTGGGGACGAGGGCCGGAGCCGGTTGGCCGCTCACGTTAATCAGCGCACTGCCACTCGGGTTCAGGAGAGCGGACGAACTATCGGTGGTCACGAGATCGGCGAGCACGGGCTGACGGTCGTCGGCGAGCACAGGAAGCTGCTGGGCGCTGGTCGCGTTCGAGTTGACCTGCCAGATGTCGGGGGGTGTGAAGTAGCGGACGTCGAGCAGCTCCCCGACGCTTTGGAAGCGTCGAAGGGAGGTGTTGTACGGCTTCGGAAGGGCGTTGTAGTAGTCGTCCTTCGCCCCCTCGGTGCGCGCGGTGGGAGTGGCCTCGCGCCAGTCGAGCAGGGCGGCGATCTGCTGGGTGGTGAGGGGAAGCAGGTTGAGCTGGGCCTCCGGAGCGACGTTGAGGTCAACCATGCTCCCCGCATCGACGATCTCCATGCGGAACGATCCGCTGCCGACGGTGAACTTCTCCGCGCCCTTGTTGCCGAGGGTGTACCACTCGTCGGTCTGCGTCTGCGCCTGGCCTTGGGCCGTGCTGCTCACCGTGGTGCTGGTGGTCGCGGCGGTCGCGTCCTGGATCGTGTCCGCCAGCGACGCAACCGCCCGCTGGATGCCCGCCTCGGCGGCGATGCGGGCGCGGCCCGCGTTGACGCGGTTCGCCTCAGCCCGCAGGGCAATCTGCTGTGAGGCCACGATGGAAGCCACGAGGGCGACCAGCCCCGCGAGGATCGCGAGGGCGATCACCAGAACGACGCCGCGTTGACGGCGTCTCACCCGGTCGTCCCCGTCGTGGTGGTCGTGGACTGTACCACCGGGTTGTCGGTCGTCACGTCGCTGTTCGGCAAGGCGAAGACGGCGACCGTGTCCCCAGTGTCGGTCTTGAGGCGGTAGGTCACGCGGACGGCGGAGGGGAGGCGGCGCGGGGTCATGGTGTTGGTGTCCCAGGTCGTCTGCCAGGCGGTGCCGTCGTAGAACTCGAACGCGACGGTCTGCACGTCAGAGCCGAGCAGCGACTCCGTGCCGCCCTGCGTCGGATCGCCGTCGGAAGGCGACTGCTCGCGGAGGAAGAGCCCCTGCTGGTCCGAGCTCGGTTGGCCCACCGCCGAGGTGCCCAACTGGATCTCGGTCGACCCTGCGACGGGGCCGAAGCTCTCGTTGTTCGTCTCGAAATCGTTCTGGCTCGCGAGAAGGCTGCTCGGCGGCCGACGACCGAGCACGGTGAAGACGACGCTGGAGTTGTCGCCCGACCCGCTGCTCGCCCCGCCAGAGCCCCCGAGCGAGGGGGCCGACGTCGAGGCGGTGGACGAGGAGACGGCGTCCCCCGAAAGGAAGTAGCTCGCGGTGTCCGTCACATCGGGATCGACGTAAGCGTGGTCGAAGACATCGGTGAGCGTCGCCTCGAATGCGGCCCGTTTGGCGATCGCCGCTCGACCGTCGCCGAGGGTCTTCGCGTTGCGCAGACCGATGACGTAGGCGTTGCCTGCCGCCATCATCACAAGAACGGAGATCGAGAGCGCCAGCAGAAGCTCGACGAGGGTGATGCCGCGCCGCCTCACCCCGTCGCGGCCCCCGTGGTCGTGGTCAGCGGGGCGACGTAGACCAGAGTGTCCAGACGGTACTCGCCCGTCGTCCCAGCCTTCTGCACGGTCAGGGTCACGGCGTTCAGGTTGGTGATGCCGCTCGTGTTCACCTCCAGGTTCCAGGTCACGTTGGGTTCCTGTTGATCGGTGAAGTCGCCGTTGGTGGACGTGGTGGCTTGGCCGGTCGCGACGAGTTCGGCCAGCTTCTGCCTGGCGAGCGACTGCAGGCGCTCGGTCTGCCGTGCCCGCGACTCGTTCTGGATGACCTGGGCGTTGGCGCCCATCGCGCCGACGATGCCGATCCCGAGGAGCACGACCGCCGCCATCGCCTCGATGAGCGTGAAGCCTCGATGGCTGCGATGGTTAACCCGAGGTGCGCTGCTCATAAATTCCGGCCTCCCAACTGCTCTCGGTCGCTGCGGGCAGACTGCCATCGGTCAGGGTGGCGTACCCCTGGCGATCGATCTGAAGGCTGCGGGCCGCACCGTTGTCGGACATCTCGATCCCGCCGCCCT
>CAXTOO010000013.1:0-2151 GCA_964245875.1 uncultured Fimbriimonas sp.
ATCTCTCGCAAAGTCGCCAAGGCGCAAAGAGAGTCCGCCAACCCCCTTTGCGTCTTCGCGCCTTTGCGAGAAGATTTCCCTCCGCCCATCCCGGAATCTCGTTCTGCTCCGTGAAGCGGCCTGCCGAACGAAACGACGTGCCGATGGATGGTTGACGAAAACGCCGCCCCAGGCCATAGGAATCGACATGTCCCGCACGGCTCCGGTCCTTCAAAACGGGACAAAACGCATATGAATTCGTTTTTCCAAGTAATATACAAGAACATCGCCCCGAAAGCGGTCGTTTCAGGTTCGAACACGACGAAAGACGGTCAAACCCACCCGCCAGAACTCGGCCAAATCCACAAAAATCGGACCCTCGTCGCCTTCAGACCGTAGTGACGAGAGCACTAAACAGAGAGCATCCCCCTACTGCCCCATGCCCGGCAGCCCCGAGCCGCTCGCCCCGCCCACGTTGCCGAACATCGACAGCGGGCTGCCGCCGACGTCCGACTTGATTTCGAACCACTTCGGCGCGTCGTACTTGGAACAGATCGCGCCAAGCTTCACATCTGCTGAGCCGAAGTATCGATCGATGTCGGCCGCGCTGCCGTTCTTCATGCCGTTCGCCTGCTTCAAGGCCTCGGTCGGGTTGCTCGAGGCCGAGTTGAAGAGGTTGGCGAGGTCGCCCATCGTGCCCGGAACCTCGCCTAGGGCGCGGTTGAAGTCGGATGCGAGCGGCTTGCACTCCTCAGGGGGCGGCACCGAGTTGAAGAACGCCACGAGTCGGTCCCATGGAGGACGGAAGTCGAGCACCTTGTCTTTCGCATAGGCTCCGGGCTCCTTGTTATCGTCGCTTCCGGGGTCGAGCTGGCCGGAGTCGTTCAGCATTCCGATTCCCGCGCCGAGGGCCTGCATCTTCTGCGTAAGGACCATGGCCTGGGCGATCTGATTGGAGGAGATCTCCCCTTTCTCCTTCTCGCACTTCTCCAGGTGCTTGAGCCACGCCTCCACGTCCGCCGGCATCTGCTTGCGCGAAGCCCCGACTTGGAGGTTGGGCGGCGCCACCCGCGCGGGAAGCTGCAGCGAGGCTCCCGGACCCTCCGCCCGCACCTGGAGCGCGGGCTTGGGCGACGACGCCCCGAGCCGCAGGAGACCGAAGGCCCGCGCGCCGAAGAACGCCGCGACGAGCGCCGCCGCGCCCGCGCCCACCACCATCAGCCGGTTCCGCCTGCGCTGCGCCTCGAAGTCGGCCGCCACCCCCGCCGGGCGCGGAACCGCCTTCGGGGTCGCCACGGGCGCGCCCGTCACCGTCGGCGTGACCGGAGAGCCGCAGGCGGGGCAGAAGGCGGCGCCGGCCATGACCGGCTTTCCACAGCGGGGACAGAACATCCTGACCTTTATGACGCGCGGAAGGGGGTTGTTGGTTATAGGTTGTTGGTTCGATCTGCCCAAAGACCAACAACCCCCAACGAACAACCTCCCCGGCATGAATCAATCGCCGTTCGGTAACGTCGTGACTAACGTGCGACGAACGCTCCTCGTCCTCCTCCTGCTCCCCGCCCTCGCCCATGCCCAGACGAAGGGCGTCGTCGTGCAGGTGCGCCAGGGCGGCAGGCCCGTGGCCGCCGCCAACGTCACGGTCGACGACGGCAAGGCGAAGCAGGACGCGCTCATCGACGCCTCCTCGAACGGCGAGGCGATCTTCTCCGACGTCAAGCCCGGCTCCCTGAAGGTGACCGTCCGCTACCGCGCCGGTGGCCAGAGCACCACCGTCACCCAACTCTTCGAAGAGAAGGACGCGGGCGAACGCTTCACCATCGCCCTCCCCGAGGACGCGGCGACGACCGCCCAAGTGGCGCGCGAGACCCCTCGCGCGGAGAGCGGAAGCGCTGGGCAGGAGGCGCCAGTACGGGGGAACTCGCGCGACACGGGCGGATTCAACCTCGTCGGCACCCTCTTCGCCCTCCTCATCGGCGGCGCGGCGGCGGCAGGCATCTGGTTCTACATCAAGCAGAACCCCGACAAGGTCGGCGGCACCCTGGAGAAGCTCGGCGCGCAGATCCCCAAGCCCGGCGACGCCCCCCTGGCCGACCCGCCCGTCGCCGCCGCGCCCGCGCCGATCAAGCCCGAGCCGCCCCAGAAGATCGTCCTCGACCCCGTCGCTCCCAT
>CAXTOO010000013.1:2161-30705 GCA_964245875.1 uncultured Fimbriimonas sp.
GTTGTGGGCCGCGAGGTCGGCCTCGGCCTCTCCCTCGCAGGCGAGACCACCGTCTCCCGCCGCCACGCCCGCATCGTCCGCACCGGCGGCGCCGCGACCCTCTTCGACGAGGGCAGCACCAACGGCACGTTCGTCAACGGCCAGCGCCTCTCGGGAAGCCAGCCTCTAAGCTCCGGCGACGCCGTGCGGTTCGGGTCGGTCGAGTTCCGCTACGAAGGATAACCATGGGATCGGTCTTCCTCAAGTTCATCGCGGGCGCGGCGGCGGGCCTCCTCACCGGCCTCCTCACCGAGCCGTTCGCCCCCACCACCCTCAACGCCGCCGTCGTCCAGGACGGCTGGCAACGCTGGGAGCAGACCACGATCCTGCTGCTCGGCGCGCTCGTCGGCGGCTTCGTCGGCGGACTCGACGGCCTCACCAAGGGCGGCGCGGTGTGGATCTGGCGCGGCATCGTCCTCGGCGCGCTGTTCGGCATGATCGGCTCGACGCTCGGTTCGGGGCTCGGGGGAAGCCTCGCGAACGGCCTGCTCGGCTCCTCTTGGACGATCGTCGGCCACGCCCAGATCATCGGGCGCGTACTGGTGTTCGCCTTCATGGGCGTGTTCGTCGGCGCGGCGATCGGCGCCTCTTCCCTCAACCCGCGAAAGGCCCTTCAGGGGGCGATCGGCGGCCTCGTCGGCGGCGCGATCTCCGGCGTGCTGTTCGACATCATCGGCGCGATCATCGGGCCGGTCATCCTCACGATGCGCCACCAGACCGAGGGCGAAGTCGGTGGCCCCTCGCGCATCGTCGGCTGGATCGTGCTCGGCGGCATGGTCGCCCTCATGATCGGCCTCGTCGACCGCCTCACCCGTAGCGCGTGGCTCCGCGCCGACTACGGCCGCAACGAGTTCAAGGAGTGGCCGCTCGACGCGGCGCAGAACTTTATCGGTCGCGGCGAGACCTGCCACGTCATCCTGCGCGGCGACCCCCAGGTCGCGCCGGTCCACGCCAGCATCGCGCGGCAGGGGGGGCACTTCGTCCTTTCCGACGCGGGCACGCCGCTCGGGACGCTGGTGAACGGCCACCGCGTGGGCCAAGTCTCGCTCAATCCCGGCGACGTCATCGGGATCGGCGGGGCGGCGCTGCGGTTCATGACGAAGAGCGCCCAGGTCGCCTACGCCCCGCACATGGGCGCTCCGTACCCTCAAGCACCTCCGTCTCCCAATACCCACTATCCACTACCCCCCACGACCCCCTACGGCGTCCCCACCCAGGCCTTTCCCACCCCACCCACCACCCACCCTTCACCACTCACTCTCCTCGCCATCGACGGCCCTCTCGCCGGTCGCCGCTTCCCCGTCGCCGCACCGTTGGAGATCGGTCGCGAGGCGTCCGGCATCGCCCTCGTGGGTGACGCCAACGCCTCGCGCCGCCATGCCCGCGTCGTGCCCGGCCCCGTCGGCCTCCAGGTCGACGACCTCGGCAGCACGAACGGCACCTACGTCGACGGCCAGCGCGTCGGCAGCGCCGTCGCCCGCCCCGGAACGACCGTTCGAGTCGGTTCGACCACTTTTCGCGTCGAGTAGTAGAGGACGCTCCTCTTTCCTGTCCCCCTTTTCCCTCTTTCCTATAGAAATGGACCCTAACAAGACCCAGATCGGCCTGCCGCCCAGCGCGGACCCCAACCGCACCCGCGCCATCCCCGGCGGCGGCTTCGCGGACCCGAACCGTACCCAGGCGATGACCGGCGGTCTCGACCCGCTGAAGACCACCGCCTTCCAGGCCGTCCCCGCGGGCAAGGCGCTCACCGTCTCGGTCGTTCCGGGAAGAGAAGCGGCGATGGCGAACGGCCCCGCGCGCGAGCAGTTCCTTCTGGAGATGACCGCCGCCGGGGTCGAGTCGGCGGTCGGCATGGGCGGCGGGGGCACCCGCACGCCCATCAACCTCTGCCTCGTCATCGACCGCTCCGGCTCGATGGAGGGCACGCCGCTGGAGTACGTCAAGCAGGCCTGCGGCTACGTCGTCGACATGCTGACCGCGAACGACGTCCTGAGCATCGTCACGTTCGAAGAGACGGTCGACATCCTCATGGCGCCGCAAAGGGTCACGAACAAGCAGCCCATCAAGGACGGCCTCACGCGCCTCATGGCGGGCAACACCACCAACCTCTACGACGGCCTGAGCACCGCCCTCCAGCAGGTCCTGGGCGGCACCGAGGGCAACCGCGCCACCCGCATGGTCGTCCTCACCGACGGCGACCCGACCGCCGGGATCAAGGATTTCCCGTCGCTCACGAACCTCGCGGGCGAGATCAAGGCGAAGGGGATCTCCGTCACCTTCCTCGGCTTCGGCCCCGACTACAACGAGGAGCTGCTCGCGGGCATGGCGAAGCGCGCGGGCGGCACCTACCGCTACATCGACCGGCCCGAGACGATCCCCGACGTGTTCCGCGGCGAGCTCGATAAGCTCATGACCACCGTGGCGCGCAACCTCAGCCTCTCGCTCAAGCCCGCGCGCTGGGTGAACCTGCGCGCGCCCTCCGCCAGCACCGGCACCGAGGTCTCGCTGAACCTCGCCGACCTCGAGCGCGGCGCGACCATCACCCAGGTCCTCGACCTGGAGTTCCCCAACCACCCTCAGGGCTGGTACCGCGTGGCCGCGGGCAAGCTGACCTACGACGACCTCGTGCGCGGCGACACCCAGACCGTCGACGTGGACATCGTCATGGAGTTCACCGGCGACGCGTCCCGCTACTCCGGCGCCCAGGACCCGCGCGTGAACGGCGCGGCCCAGGTCGCCCTCGCGAGCAAGGCGGTGGAGCGCACCGTGATGGGCCTGAAGACGGGTCAGCTCACCGCGATGGGCGCGGTCCAGGAGCTCCAGAAGACGCAGATGCTGCTCGTCTCCGAGGGTCGCAGCGCCGAGGCCCAGGAGGTCACGATGGCCCTGCGCGCGATCCAGTCGGGCGACGCGGGCGCGGCGGAGAAGACCCTGATGGGCACGATGCTGAACCTCGACCAGGGCAAGCACTGACAAGGAGCGCAGGATTTATCCTGCGGTGTATTCTGCGAACCCATGGACGAAGGCCGCTACTCGCGAGGCTACCTTCCGCACATCCAAGCTTCCGGAATCCCCCAGTTCGTGACGTGGCGACTCGCCGACGCCCTTCCTGCCGAGGTCGTCGAAGCAATGAAGATCGAAGTCGCCCTCCTGCCGGAAGGCGATCGCAAAGCGGAGATGTCCCGACGCGTCGAGGCCTACTGCGACTCGGGATGCGGAGAGTGCCTTCTTCGTGATCCCCGCGCCGCCCGCGCGTGTCAGGAGGCGTTGTTCGCCCACCACGGACGACTCTACCGACTTCATGCCTGGGCCGTGATGCCGAACCACGTCCACGCACTCCTCACGCCTGAACCGAGCGTCTCCCTCGCTGACGCGATGCACCGCATCAAAGGCGCATCGTCTCGCGAGATCAATCGTCTTCTCGGACGAAGCGGGCGCCTCTGGCAACCGGAAAGCCTTGATCGGTGGATTCGAGACGAGGCGCACTTCGAGGGGGTCCGACGCTATATTGATTGGAACCCGGTCAAGGCGAAGCTATGCCGAGATCCTAAGCTCTTTCCCTGGAGCTCGGCGAACGAAGCTGCACGGGCGAGGCTTGAAAACCTTCCGCAGGATGAATCCTGCGAGCCTAGTGCAGGATGAATCCTGCGCTCCTCGGTTCATGCCGACGGCGTCGTCCGGTTCACCCCGAGCCAGAACTCCAGGGTCATCCGCACGTCCCGCGTGTACTCCGCGAAGTCCACCGGCTTGCGCACGTAGGCGTTGCAGCCCAGCGCGTAGCAGGCCGCGATGTCGCTCCGCTCGTCGCTGCTCGTCAGGATGACGACCGGGGTGCGCTCCAGGCGCTCGTCGTCGCGGATGCCCATCAGGATGTCCACCCCGCTCAGGCGCGGCAGCTTGAGGTCGAGCAGGACCAAGGCGGGCGGCGGCGACGCCTTGAGCATCGCCAGGGCCTCCTCGCCGTCGCGCGCCACGCGCCACTCCTCGCTCCTCCCTGCCTGACGGAAGGTGCGCGCGGCGAGCCTCTCGTCGTCGGCGTTGTCCTCCACCACGAGCAGCCACCGCCCGGTCGGCTCGTCCATTCTCAAAAGCCGACGAAGCGCCAAGCGGGTATGTTCCCGTTGATGCTCGCCCTCCTCGCCGCGGACGACCTCGTCTGGTACGGCCCGGCGACCGTCACGTTCCCCGTCCAGTTCCCCGGCGACCCCCTCGACCCCGCGCGCAACGACGTGCGGGTCCGCTTCCTGGGCGAGCGCAACGAGCGCGAGGAGCGCATCGCCGCCTTCGACCCCACCGTCGGCGTGTGGAAGGCGACGCTCTTCGCCACCCACGGCGGACGCTACCGCGCGATCCTCGTCCGCAACGGCCGGGACGCCCTCGTGGAACCCACCGAAGGCATCGTCGAGCTTCGGGCGAGACCCGACCTCGGCTTGGTCCGGACGGGGCCGCGGCCCGACCGGCTCGTGCTCGATCGCGGCGGCCCGTGGGTGGGCGTCGGCGCGGACCTCGGCGCGAACGCCACGCCCGCGCGGGTCGACGCCCTGGCCACGGCGGGCGCGACCTGGCTCCGGCTCGCCGTCCCCACCGACGAGGCGTCGGCGGAGACGTTCGGCGACGCCATGGACGCGGTCGCAAGGCACGGCCTCTACTACACGCTCGCCGTGCCCGACAGCAGCTCCGCCGCGTGGCGCCGCGTGGTGTTCGCCCGCTTTGGCGGGTCGCCCTACCTCGCCCAGTGGGAAGGTCCCGCCGGCCTCGACGACCCTTGGAAGCGGGCCACCGCCTCGTCGGCCAGCGCCTGGCCGGACCTTTTCGCGAACCGCCCCGGCCCGTTCCTCGTGAAGGAGGGGGACGCGGCCCGGATCAAGGCCCTGCGCACCGTGCTCGAGACGAGCGACTGGGCGAACTGGGTCTCGCCCCGCCCCTGGAAGGGCGAGGGCGCGCGGGGCGTGGCCGAGAGCGACCGTCTCATCCTCGTCGCCGAGCCCGGCGCCAAGCTCGTCGCCCTCCCGCTCGCCCCCGGCGAGTACGACCTCACGACGGTCGATCCCGCCACCGGAGCCTCCGTCGTCGGCACGACCCGCGTGGAGGGTGGCGCGCTGGGCCTTCCCGTCCCCGCCGAGCGGTTCTTCGTGTTGCGTCGGAGGCTCTGAAAAATTTTCCTTTCGCAGGTTGGGTCTTTAGGCCCAACCTGCGAAAGGGTGGTTGACGAGCTTTTTGGGGGAAGCGCGAGAGGGCAAAGAAGGCTCGGGGACACAGGGGTCTCGACCCCTTACGGCGCGAGAGGCGAATTCGTCAACCACTCCGTCCCGCGATTCTCTTCTCTCTCTGCAAGCTTGGATGCGACGTGCGAACCCTGGAGTGCCCGCGCGGGTCGTACACCCATGCTGAAGTGGGCAATCATCCTCGCCATCGTCGGGGTCGTGTTCGGTGCGTTGGGCTTCGGAGGCCTCGCCAGCGGCTTCGAGGGCGTCGCGAAGATCCTGTTCATCCTGTTCCTGATCGGCGCGGTCATCACGTTCCTCGTGGGCTCGTTCGTGGTCAAGAAGGTCGTGTGACGCACTGTGGGGGAGGTGTATCGTTTTAGCTAGGCGCTCACCGCCCCGCCTCTTCCGGAGGGGACGCCGAGATCGGTGAGAGGGAGAGGAGGCTCGCCGAGGGCCTCTCGGCGGAGCCCGCCCTTATCCCACCGCCCTCGGCGTCGCTCCGGGCGCAAAACGACACCCACCCTATGGGGCCTCATGGGTACTATGAATCCCATAGTGAAAGCGCTCGATCCCCGTGTTCGAATCGGCCATGTCCATCTGAAGGTGGCCGGTCTTGAGCGCGCGCTGTCGTTCTACGAAGGCATCCTCGGCTTCGAGATCACCCAGCGCTACGGGGACCGCGCCGCGTTCCTCTCTGCGGGCGGGTACCACCATCACATCGGGCTGAACACCTGGGAGAGCCTTGGCGGTCTGCCGCCCTCGCCCGGCACGACGGGCCTGTACCACGTCGCGATCCTGTACCCCGACCGCTCGGCGCTGGCCGACGCCCTGCGCCGTCTGATCGCCGCCGAATGGCCGCTCGAGGGCGCGTCGGACCACGGCGTGAGCGAGGCGCTCTACCTCCGCGATCCCGACGGCAACGGCGTCGAACTGTACCGCGATCGTCCCGAGGCAGAGTGGCCACGCGACCCCGCGGGCAATCTTGGCATGACGACGGGACGGCTGGATCTGGAAGGGTTGCTCGCTGAGCATTAGCGGCAGGGCGAGTCCCGCCGCTAGAGGGGATTCGCGGCGTTCCGCGACTCCTCCGCCCCGCGCCCCGCGCCTTCCGCCCTCGTGACGCTCACGCTCACCTCCAGGCGCTCGGCGAGCGGACCGGTGTAGATGCCGCGGGTGGGGGGCACCTCGTCGTAGTCGCGGCCGGTGTGGACGCGGATGTGGTGGTCGTTCGCGAGGCAGCGGTTCGTGGGGTCGACCCCCAGCCATCGCCCGCCGGGTAGGACGCACTCCACCCAGGCGTGGGTCGCCGAGTCGCCCCGAAGCTCCCCGCCGGAGTAGAGGTAGCCGCTCACGTACCGCGCCGGGATGCCCTTCGACCGGAGGCAGGCCAGCATGAGGTGGGCGAAGTCCTGGCAGACGCCCACGCGGTGCTCAATCACGTACGACAGCGGCGTGTCGACGTGGGTCGCGTCGGTGTCGTAGGCCAGCAGGTCGTGGATGCGCTCGCCCAGGGCGATGGCCCAGGCGGCGACGCTCGCCTCCGGCGGCACCCCTTCCGCGATCTCGCGCGCCGCGTCGAGCACGGGCACGCGCGGCGTCGAGGCGAGGAACTCGGGGTATCGCTCCGCGAGGAGCCTCTCCGCGGCCCAGTCGTCCTCAAGGAGGTTCAGCCCCTCGAAGGGGTTGTCGAGGAAGGTCTCGACCGTCGTCTCGGCCTGGATCGTCAGCGCGGTGTGCGGGGTGCGCACCACGAAGTGGTGGACCGTGCCGCCCTGCTCCACGTAGGAGAAGAGCCTCGTGGGCGGCTCGACGGTCAGCTCGAACCCCAGGCAGCGCTGCTCCGGCCCCTCCAGGGGCATCAGGCGCACCTCGTTGTGGCTCTCCCGACTCGCGAAGGGATACCGGTAGGTGGTGCGGTGGAGAGCGCGAAGGGTCATGTTGTTGGTTGGGGTTGTTGGTTGAGGGTTGAGGGTTGTCAGGGCGCACCAACAACCCTCAATCAAGAACTAATAGCTCAAGTACGTCTCCCACACCGCGTCCCCGACCTCCGCGCAGCGGGCCTGCACGTCCTCCAGGAACTCGTGGACGCCGCGCTCCGAGATGTCGGCCACGGTGAGGTACAGCAGGTCGCGGTACAGCCGGCCCGCCACCCGCTCGGCGGCGTTCGCGGGCACGGGCGCGAGGTTGCCGCTGATCGCCCGCAGCGACGCCTCGACGTTCGAGACGCAGAACAGGATCGAGGCGGGGAAGGCGGGCGAGAGGGCGAGGTACTCGGTCACGCTCTCGGGCCGGACGCCGTGCCGGTTCTCCCGGACGAACGCCTCCAGCGCGCCGACCGACTGCAGGACCACGGTCCAGCCGTGGACGTCCTCGCCGGGGTCGAGGGTGCTGGCCTTCACGTCGAGGATGCGGGCGGTGCCGTCGGCCCGCTCCACGAAGCCGCCGACCTTCAGGAACTCCCGCGCGTCGCCCTTGGCCTGGGTCCTCAGGGCGGCGCCGTGGAAGAGGTGGCTCCCCTGCTTCACGCGGCGGAAGAAGTCGAACGCGCTCTTGCGCTCGACCTGGGCCACGTCCCACTCGCGCAGGCCGAGGTACCAGCCGTTCACGGCCTCCCAGACCTCTCCGGAGATGTGGCCGCGGATCGCCCGCGCGTTCTCGCGGGCGGACTTCAGGCACGACATGACGCTCGACGGGTTCTCCGGGTCGAACGCGAGGAAGTGGAGCACCGACGGCTCGTCGGCGGTCTGGTAGCGCGCGTGGAAGTCGTCGTCCAGGCCCGCGATGGCGAGGATCGACTCCCATCTCTCGTCGGTGGTGGTCTCCAGGTTCGAGTGGAAGTGGACGTCGACCATCCGCGCGGTCGCCTCCGCCCGTTCGACGTACCGCCCGAGCCAGAACGCGGAATCGGCGGCTCTTCTTAGCATGGGGCGGCCCCGTCATTGGTTACGGGTTGTTGGTTCTTGGCTTCCGAACAACCAACAACCAACGACCAACAACGCGAAGCCCTCAACATCCTTCGTCCTCCAGGACCCACGTGTCCTTGCTGCCGCCGCCCTGCGACGAGTTGACCACGTACGAGCCCTCGCGCATGGCGACCCGCGTGAGGCCGCCGGGGACGCACGTGACGCCCTCGGTGCCGAACAGCACGTAGGGCCGCAGATCGACGTGCCGCCCCGCGAACGCCTCGCCGAAGAAGCATGGCGAACGGGACAGCCCCACCAGCGGCTGGGCCACGTAGCCTCGCGGGTTGCCGCGCACGAGGTCGCGGAACCCCTCGATCTCGTGCGCGGTGGCCTGCGGCCCGATGAGCATCCCGTAGCCGCCGCTCTCGTTCGTGGCCTTCACGACCAGCTCGCCCATGTGGGTGAGGATGTGGTCGAGGTCGGCGGGCCGCCAGCCCATGTAGGTCGGCACCTGGGCGAGCACCGCGTCCTCGTCCAGGTAGTACTTGATCATCGCGGGGACGTAGGGGTAGACGGCCTTGTCGTCGGCCACGCCGGTGCCGATGCCGTTCACGATGGAGACGTTGCCCGCGCGGTGGGCGTTCACGAGGCCGGCGACGCCGAGGGCGCTGTCCTTGCGGAACACGAGGGGGTCGAGGAAGTCGTCGTCCACGCGGCGGTAGACCACGTCCACGGGCTTCGCGCCGCAGGTGTCCTTCATGTACACGCAGTTGTCCTCCACGAAGAGGTCGCGTCCCTCGACGAGCTCAAGGCCCATCTGCTCGGCGAGGTAGGCGTGCTCGAAGTACGCGGAGTTGTACACGCCGGGCGTGAGCACGACGACGGTGGGCTCGTGGCGCGAGGGCGGGGCGAGGGCGAGGAGGTTGGCGAGGAGGTGGGCGGCGTAGCCGTCGTTGGGCCGCACGCGGTAGTCGCGGAACGCCTCGGGGAGGGCGCGCATGAGGACCTCGCGGTTCTCCAGCATGTAGGAGACGCCGCTGGGGGTGCGGCAGTTGTCCTCGAGGACCATGTAGCCGCTCTGGTCGTCGCGGATGAGGTCGGTGCCGCAGATGTGGACGTAGAGGCCGTGGGGCACGTCGGCTCCTCGGAACTCCTGGCGGTAGGACGGCGCGTTCATCACGAGATCGCGCGGGACGACGCCGTCGTCGAGGATGCGCCCCTCGTGGTAGACGTCGTGGAGGAAGTGGTTCAGGGCGCGCACGCGCTGCTCCAGCCCCTTCTGGATGTGCGCCCACTCGCTCGCGGGGATGATGCGCGGGAGCACGTCGACGGGGAAGGGCTTCTCGACGCCCGCGACGTCGCCGTACACGGTGAAGGTGATGCCCTGGTTGACGAGGATGCGGTCGACGAGCTCCTGCCGCCCGCGAAAGTCGGCCGCCCCCATCGCGCCGAGGGAGCGCAGGAGCCGGGCGTAGTGCGGCCGGGGCCGGCCCGGCGCCTCGAACATCTCGTCGTAGAACGCGCCGCACTGGTACCCGTCGAAGGGGGCGGTGGGGGTGGAGGATTGGGTCTGGGTCTGCGTCATGACGACCGGAAGCGTTTACTGTAACACACGATTCGGCAATCGGAGTCAGGGTGCGCCGATTCCCCTTTGGGAGTGCGGGAGCTTGCTCGCCTGAACCGTCGGCCACCTCGACCGTGACGATGAGGCGACCAGGCGATTGGAGAGGGATGGAGTCTTCATATCCAAGGGGGACCTTGGCGGATGCGGCCTCGCCCTTCCTCTTTGCTTGGCGATGATCACGCTGCTCGTCTGCATGATGGGCGACCCCGGGGCGACCCCGGGGCGACCACCCGCCCTCCTGTCCGCGTCGATAGCGCCGCATCATCACCTTCCAAGGATGGTTGACCCCGTCGGTCCTCACGGCCTTCTGGAGCGGCAGGGCTTGCCCTGCTCGAGAATCCCGTGCGTCCTCCGCGGTGAAAGCCTCCCTTTTCGTCAACCACGTCCCCACAAACGCCAGGACCTCCGCCCCAGCCGAAAGTGCCGAAACCGACGTTTGTTTTTTCGAAGGCCCCGTGGGCCACAATTCCTCCCATGCCCGACGCCGAACCGCGACCCCTCGACGCCATCCGCGAGGACATCGACGGCATCGACCGCGACCTCGTCCGGCTCCTCAGCCGCCGCGCCGAGCTGGCGATCGAGGTGGGCCATACCAAGCGCAGGGAGGGCTCGCCCTTCTACGTCCCCGAGCGCGAGCAGGCGATCTTCGAGCGGCTGGAGCGCGAGAACCCCGGCCCCCTCACCGCGCGGCAGCTCAAGGCGGTCTACCGCGAGATCATCTCCGCCGCCATCGCCGCCGAGAAGCCCCTGCGCGTCGCCTACTGGGGACCCGAGGGCACCAACACCCACCAGGCCGCGCTCCAGACCTTCGGCGCGAGCGCCGAGGGCGTCCCCGTCGACTCCATCGCCGAGACGTTCCGCGCGGTCGAGCACGGGCGGGTCGACTACGGCGTCGTGCCCATCGAGAACTCGTCGCACGGCATCGTGCCCGAGACGCTCGACATGTTTCCCCAGACCAACGTCAAGGTCTGCGCCGAGCTGTACGTGCCGATCCACATGCACCTCGTCTCCACCGCCAAGGACCTGGAGGCCATCGAGCGGGTCTACGCCTTCGGCCAGCCCGCGAACCAGTGCAAGGGCTGGCTCCGCGCGAATCTGCCCCACGCCGAGATCGTCGAGGCCGCGCCCACCGCCCGCGCGGCGAAGCTCGCCCTCGAAGATCCCCAGGGCTCCGCGATCTGCAACCGCCTCGCCGCCGAGACCGTGGGCATTCCCATCCTCGTCGAGCACGTCGAGGACAACCCGAACAACCGCACCCGCTTCGTGGTGCTGGGCTACAACGAGCCCGCCAAGACCGGTCGCGACAAGACGAGCTACATGTTCAACGTCCGCAACCGCCCCGGCACCCTCGTCTCCGCGCTCAAGGCGTTCGAGGGCAACGGCGTGAACCTCACGATGATCGAGTCCCGCCCCGCCCAGCGGGCGACGTTCGAGTACGTGTTCTACTGCGACTGCGACGGCCATCGGCAGGACGCCAACGTGAAGGCCGCCATCGGCGAGCTGCGGACGGTCGCGCTGGAGGTCGTCGTCCTGGGGTCGTATCCGTACAAGGATCCCTTGGAGGGGTAGTGCCGCCATCCTGGCGGCATCTCCGGCCTCTCGTCCCCCCGGCTTCCAGCCGGGGCGGCAAGCCACGGCCTCTCGAAAACGGCGTACTATAGCCTCGTGACGCCGCTCCTCGCCGCCCTCCTCCTGGCCCGGCAGGCACCCGACGTCGCGCTCGACTTCACCCTCACCCGTGGGCTGGTCGTGGCGCTGGCGATGGCGAACGGCGACCGCCCGGCGCGCGTGCTGGTCGACACCGGCGCCCGGCGCACGGTCGTGGACGCGGCCTTCGCCGCGTCCCTCGGCCTCGCGCCGGGCGACACGGTGAAGGTGCGCGGCTCGGGCGGCACGGTGGACGCGCGCTTCGCCAAGGGCCTGCGCCTCGCCGGACTCGGAGACGGCATCGAGGCGGTCGCCCTCTCCCTCGGCGCCCTCACCAACGCCCTCGGCGCGCGGGTCGACGTGATCCTCGGGCAGGACGTGCTCTCGAAACGGGTGGTGGAGATCGACGGCGTGGCGGGCAGGGTGTCGTTCGGGACTCGGCCGCCGGTGGTCACCGCCGCCGACGACGTGCTGAGCCTCCACCAGCGCGAGGGCCGGCCCTACGTCATGGCGACCGTCGTCAATCCGCTGGGCGGCGAGAGCGACGCCGAGCTCCTGCTCGACAGCGGCTCCGACACGATCGCGGAGCTCGCCCAGCCCTACGCGAGCGAGTTGGGCCTGCGCACGCGGCCCGACCCCGACGGGCGCCGCATTCTCGGCGTCGGCGGCACGGTGCCGCTGTGGGTTCCGGATTTGCGGGAGGTGCGGCTGGGCCGGGCGGCGGTGCCGCCGGGGGACGTGCGCGTCTTCGCCCGGCCCGTCGACTCGGCGGGCGACGGCGACGGCCGCGTGGGCAACGGCTTCCTCTCGCGCTTCAAGGCGACGATCGACGGGCCGGGCATGAAGCTCGTGCTCACGCCCCTGCGGCGTCCTTAGGGAGCGTCCCGTTCGCCCCTCTCCGCTCACGAACCCACCGGAAAACGGACGTGGGAACGGCGAAGAACCCGCAGGGCGGACGCCCTGCGGGTTCTTCGGCGCCTGGTCGAACCCTGGGTCAGACCGGCTTGCCGGTCTTGTCGTCGATGTGGTCGCCGGTCAAGGTGTCGGCGACCTTCTCGGTGACGCCGCGCGTGTCCAGGGCGCCGTCGATGGCGTGGCCGCCGGTCTGGATGCCGGGGATGCCGTTGCCAGGGGTGGCGACGGTGCCATGGGCGACTTCGTGCGCGGTCGTGTTGACGTCCGTGGTCGCGCCGTGGCCGATGCCCGTGAGGGTGTTGTCGTTGTCGAACTTGTCGACCTCTTTGACCGCCGCCTTGCTGGCGACCGCACCGACCACGCCGCCGACGATCGCGCCGCCGACGGTTCCGAGGGGACCGACCGCAGAACCTGCGACCGCGCCGGTGATCGCGCCACCGATGCCGCCGCCGACCTTCGCCTTGTGCGGGTCGTTGTTGGGATCGTCGTCGATGCCGTGCTGAATCTTGTCGTCTGCCATCTCTTTTCCTTTGGGTCCCGGCGTTGGGACCGGGATGTGTGTGACGCAGGAAATCGCGTCCGTGTTCGCGACCCGTTCGGAAAGGGCCTAGACGCGCCTTTTGGGTCGGCAGATCGTGTTGAAGCGCCCGGGCGCCCCGATCAGAGACCGAGCCTTCTTCGCGCCTCGTCGCGCCTGACGAAGATCGCGGCGGCGAGACCCGCGGCGACGAGGAACGCGGTGGTGGCGATGGGGTTCAGGGTCGCGCGGGTGTAGAGGCTGGGGCCGGGCTTGCGGAGCGGCTCGTCGCCGTAGACCTCGCCGGTGCTGCCCGACGCGAAGAGCGTGCCCATGGGCTTGCGGGCGGGTTCCGGGCGCTGCTGGACGTTGATGAGGACCCGCCGGTTGATCGCGTCCATCAGGCGCGGCGCGTGGAACTGCATCCCGCCCATCATTCGGCCCGCGCCGCCCACGATGACGTCGCGGCGGGGGTGCTCGGCGGCGTGGAGGATCGCGTAGGCGACCTCCTCGGGCGGGTAGACGGGCGGCGGCAGCTGGGGCTGCTTGTCGGTGTAGTTGCGCGCATGGGCGCCGAAGGGGGTGTTGACCGCCGACGGCTTGATGAGCGTGATCGAGACGGGCGCGCCCTCCGAGGCGAGCTCGGTGCGAAGGCCGTCGGTGTAGCCCTGGATCGCGGCCTTGCTGGAGGCGTACATCGCCTGGAGCGGGGTGGTCGTGTCCGACTCGACGCTGCCGAGGTTGATGAGGGCGCCGCCCGTCCTCTTGAGGTGCTTCAGGGCGACGAGGGAGCCGTTCACGACGCCCCAGAAGTTGGTGTCGTACATCCGCTTGGCGTCGTCGGTGTCGGTCTCCTCGAGCTTGCCGAAGAGGCCGAGTCCCGCGTTGTTGACCCACGTGTCGATGTGCCCGAAGCGCTCGACGGCGGCGTCGGCGACCCTCTCCAGGGCGGCGCGGTCGGCCACGTCGGCGGCGACGGCGATGGCATGGCCGCCCTCGGCGTTGATCTCCGTCGCGATCCGGTCGAGAACCGCCTCGTTGCGCGCGACGAGCACGACGTTCGCGCCACGCTTGGCCGCCTCCCTCGCGGTGAGGAGGCCGATGCCGCTGGAGGCGCCGGTCACGACGAGGGTCTGTTCCTTGAGGGGCTTGAGGCGGATGGACATGGCGATAGGGAACGGAAGGTCGAAAGTCGCGGCGGGTTCCGGGAATCGACCGAACGGCCTCGCCGGGGCCGGGAGGGTTGCAGTAGACTCTTGACCGATGCGGGCCGAACGGCACCCTCGCGAAGCCGAGCGGATCGAGGCGCTGAGTGCCTACGAGATCCTCGACACGCCCCGCGAGGCGGAGTTCGACGATCTCGTGGCGCTCGCCTCGCGGATCTGCGAGACGCCGGTCGCGCTCGTCACCCTGCTCGACCGTGACCGGCAGTGGTTCAAGGCCGCCGTGGGGGTCGACATCCCCGAGCGGCCGTACGGGGAGAGCCTCTGCTCCCACGCGATCCTCGATCGGGGCCTCACCGAGGTGCCCGACCTCACGCTCGACGCACGGTTCGCGGGCAACGCGATCGTGGCGGGGGAGCCGAATCTGCGGTTCTACGCGGGCGTCCCTCTGGAGAGCCCGGAGGGACTGCCGATCGGGACGCTCTGCGTCATCGACGTCCGGCCGCGCGAGCTGACCGACCTCCAGCGCGACGCCCTGCGGGTGCTGGGGCGACAGGCGATGACGCAGCTGGAGCTTCGGCGACGCCTGCGGGAGCAGGAGGGCGAGCGGCAGGAGGTGCAGGCGACGCTCGCGCGGGCGGAGATCGGGACGTGGAGCTTCGACCGGACGACGGGGACCTTCACCGGCAACCCCGTCGCGCAGCGCTTCTACAACGGCCTGGGCCTGACGCCCGCGGCGCGGGTCGGCGAAGCGATCCATCCCGACGACCGGGAACGCCGCGCGGTGGCGCAGGCGGAGGCGTTCCGCACGGGGCGACCGTACGAGGTCGAGTACCGGGCGACGGGCGCGGACGGCGTCGAGCGGTGGATCCTCGCGCGGGCCGAGGCGCGGGGGGAGACGCTGGCGGGGGTCGCGATCGACATCACCGAGCGGCGGCGGGCCGAGATGGCCCTGGCGCAGACGCAGGGCGAGACCGACCGGACGCTGGAGCTCGCGGGGGTCGCGACGTGGGCGTGGGACGCGGGCGCAGACCACGTGCGGACGAACCGCCTGCTCCGCCACTTCTTTGGCATCCCGGCGGATCAGACGCGCAACCTGCCGCTCTTCGAGTTCCTCAAGGCGATCCATCCGGACGACCGGACGCGCGTGAGCGGCGAGATCGCGGCGGCCCTGGAGGGCGCGCCGTTCGAGACCGAGTATCGGGTCATCGACGCCGAGGGTTCCGAGCGATGGGTGATCGCGCGGGGAGGTCTTTCCGAAGGCACGACGGCCTTGGCCGGAGTCCTCGTCGACGTGACCGCAAGGAAGCGCGCGGAGGCGGCCCTGGAAACCGAGCGGCGTCAGTTCCGGCGGCTCCTGGACGAGGTGCCCGCGCACGTGGTCACCATGCAAGGCGAGGAGCTTCGCTACGACTTCGTGAACCGGGCGTTCATGGCGTTCGTGGGCATGGAGGACGGGGTGGTCGGCACGTGTGCCGGGGAGCTGTGGGACACCCCCAAGGAACACCTCGCCATGCTTCGCCGAATCCTCGCGACGGGCGAGACGGTCTCGGGAGCGGGGGTGCCGGTCGTCTCGCCGAAGGGCGTCCAGGGCCACTACGACTTCTCCTTCCAGCCGCTTCGCGATCCGGATGGCGCAATCACGGGGATCTTCGTCCACTCGCTCGACGTGACCGAGCGCATCCGAGCACAGGAAGCGCTCGGGCGAAGCGAGGAGCGGTTCCGCGCGGCGCAGGAGACGACGCCGGACGCCTTCAGCATTCTGGAGGCGGTGCGGGACGGCAAGGGCGAGATCGCGGATCTTCGATGGAGCTACGTGAACCCCGCGACCGAGCGCCTGACCGGAGAGCCCAAGGAGGCTCTCCTGGGCGCGAGCTTCTGCCAGATGCGCCCCGCGATGGTCGAGAGCGGCCTTTTCGACCGCTACGTGGGGGTGATCGAGACGGGCGAGCCCACGACGTTGGAGTTTCCGATCTCCTACCCTGCGAAGAAGGCCTACCTTCGAGCCACCGCCGTCCGGGTCGGAGACGGCGTTGCCGTGTCGTTCAGCGACATTACGGACCGGGTCCTTGCGGAAGAATCCCTGCGCGAGGCGGTGGCCGAGCGGACCAAGGAGCTCCGGGAGGCGTTCGAGGAGGCGGAGCGGTTCAACTACTCCATCTCGCACGACCTGCGCACGCCCCTGCGGGCCATCGCGGCGACCTCGCAGGTCTTGCTGGAGGAGGCGGGGCCGGAGCTGGACGAGTCCCACCGCGATCTCCTGGAGCGGCAGGACCACAACGCGCGGCGGCTCGGGCTGCTGATCGACCAGCTCCTGAAGCTCTCCCGACTGGGCCGGGTCGAGATGGCGCGGAGCCCGCTGGACATGACGGCCCTCGCGCGGGCCGTGGCCGACGAGATCGCGCGGGCGGGCGAGTCGCCGTGCGCGATCGTGGTCCAAGAAGGGATGCGGGCGGAGGGCGACCCGGCGCTGGTGCGGCTGGTGCTGGGGAACCTGCTGGAGAACGCGTGCAAGTTCTCGCGCGGCGAGGGCACGGTGCGGGTGACGCAGGACGGCGCGGTCTTCGCGGTGGCGGACGAGGGCGTGGGATTCGAGATGAAGTACGCCGCGAAGCTGTTCCTCCCCTTCGAGCGCCTGGTGGGCGAGCGGGAGTTCCCCGGCACGGGAATCGGGCTGGCGAACGTCGAGCGGATCGTGCGGCGCCACGGCGGCGAAGTGCGGGCGGAGAGCGAACCGGGGAAGGGCGCGACGTTCTTCTTCACGCTCGGCTGACGATCGCGCACGATCGCTCCGGGCCATCGTTCGCCACCGTCAGCGCCTCTGGACGCTCCTCGCCAGGATCGCCGCGCCGAAAAGCACGGGCAGGACGATGAACTCCAAACCGTCGACGACGCCGAAGAGCGGCGTGGCGAGGAAGCCGGTCATGGCGTCCACCACCGCCTCGATCGGAAGCTCCAGCGCCTCGACGAGGAGCATGAGGAGAACGCCAAGGCCGAGCGCGCGGGTCTTGAGCCCGAGGGGGACCGACGGGTCGCGCATGAGTGCGAGGCCACCGGGGATGTCGAGCCATCCCTTCTTCGCGGCGTAGCTCGCGGCGGCCTGGGTGGGGAGTCTTCTCACCCTTCTTACGACGCCGAAAACCGAAGAGGGGTCGGGACCTTTGGCGGCCCCGGCCCCTTTCGTCTGTGCTTACAGGTGCCGCTTGAGGGCGGTGACGATCTGGGCCTTGGGCATGAGGCCGACCATGCGGTCGACCGGCTGGCCGCCCTTGAGGATCGTCATCTGGGGGATGCCCTGGACGCCGTACTTCTCCGCGATGTCCGGGGAGACGTCCACGTCGATCTTGATGACCTTCACCTGGCCCGCCATCTCCTCGGCGACGGCGTTGAGCTCCGGCTCCAGGCGGCGGCACGGGCCGCACCACGACGCGCTGAAGTCCACGAGCACCACGCCCTCCACCTGGAGAGCCTCGACTTCGAAATCCTTGCTTGCAACAACCTGCATGACCCTTCGAGTATGACGCACGAACAGTCAAACTGTCAAGCGCCAGTTTGACTGTTTGTGCGTGGTACACTCCTCCCATGTCCTCCACACCCGAGAGCCGCGCCCGGGTGTTCGCCGCCCTCTCCGACCCGACCCGCCTGCGCATCGTCGAGCTGCTGGCGGGCGAGGAGGAGCTGTGCGGGTCGCAGATCGCGATGAAGGCGGGCATCTCGATGGCGCTCCTCTCGCACCACTGGCGCGTCCTCGCCGACGCAGGTGTGGTGGTGCGCGAGCGTCGGGGCCAGCGGCAGTTCTGCTCGCTGGACCCCGAGGTCCTGGAGGGCGCCCTGGAGCACGTCTGGCCCCGCCGCGCCCTGCGCTCCATGCTCCCCGCCTAGGCCGCCTTTCCTTGCGTCCGGGCGGGCATGGTCTTCGGCTCGGCGGGAGCGTCCTCCCGAAGAAGATCGTGGACGTTGAGGAGCAGGTCGAGCGGAATGCCGCACTCCAGATGGAGCCGTACGGCTTGGTCCTTGCTCAGCGCGCGCTTGCCGGAAAGGAACTCCGAGACGCGCGAGGCCGAGCCGAAGACCGGCACGAGGTCCTTCTGGGTGAGGTCGCGCTGGTCCATGACGAACCGCACCATGCTTTGGGAAGTCGGCCTTCTGAGCTTGACGTGCTCCGATTCATAGTCGGAGCCAGCACCATCAGCACGTCGAGCTCGTCGCGCTCGGGGGTACCGTCGGCGACGCCCCAAAGCTCGCTGACGCGATTCAAGACCCAGCTTAGGTCCTCTTCGGAGCGGATGACGGGAATGGTGACGAGACTCATAGGCTTTTGACGTCCAGCTTGTCGTACTCGGCATGGGTGCCGACCCAAAGGATGAAGACCTGCGGCTTTCCGAACTCGATACGGCACACGAGCCGGTAGCGCCGAGAAGGAACGTCCGAGGACTCGGAAGAGGAGGGAAGGCGCGTCGGGCTGCGGGTGCGGGACGATGCCGATGGCGAGCGTAGCCCTTCTTCTCTTGCGATTGTCGTACCATAGGATCGTGTACGGCATGGGCCACGCTCGGCCGTCCGATCCAGTCGTGCTGACCTCCGCCGAGGTCGTCCGGGCCGTTTCCGGCTCCTCGGGGCTCCTCGGATCGCTCTTCGGGGTCGTCCTGATCGCCCTCTCGAGGGTAGAGGGGGCGGGATTCCAGTCTGTCTCCTGGGTTCGCTTGAGCACGATCTTCGTCGGGTTGACATTCCTGGCGTACCTGACCCTGCAAGGTCCCGATCTGCTAGGCCATGCCTTGGGCAAGGATCGATCTTGGGTGAGCGCGCCGCGCGACGTACTCTCGCAACGCCGACGGCGCATCCAAAGCTAGGGCCGGGTGCCCACGGGTAGAGGTCGATGGCTCGTGCGACCGCCACCCGTGTCCAGAAGGTCGTTGAGCACGGGTAAAGGAGGCACAAACGTCCCCCTCTGCCCGTGGCACCTCGAATGTCGTCTTTCGCGACCTTCCAGGGCGGTAAACTGCAACCTTCCCCGCATTATGCTGACGATCCAGAATCTGCACGCCCGCGTCGAGGAGAAGGCCATCCTGCGCGGCATCGACCTCACGGTGAACGCCGGCGAGGTCCACGCCATCATGGGGCCGAACGGCTCCGGCAAGAGCACCCTGGCCTCGATCCTCGCGGGGAAGGACGACTACGAGGTCACCGAGGGGGCGGTGGAGTTCATGGGGAAGGACCTGCTCGACATGGACCCCGAGGTGCGCGCCGCGGAAGGACTCTTCCTCGCGTTCCAATACCCCGTCGAGATCCCCGGCGTGACGAACAGCTACTTCCTGCGGGCCGCGCTGAACAACATCCGCAAGCATCGGGGCGAGCCGGAGCTCGGCATGATGGAGTTCATGAAGCACATCAAGAGCAAGGTCGAGCAGATGGAGCTTCCGCAGTCCCTGCTCTCGCGCGCGGTGAACGAGGGCTTCTCCGGCGGCGAGAAGAAGCGCAACGAGATCTTCCAGATGGCCGTCCTCGAACCCAGGCTCTGCGTCCTCGACGAGACCGACTCCGGGCTCGACATCGACGCCCTGAAGACCGTCGCGGGAGGCGTGAACGCGCTCCGCGGGGCCGGGCGGGCCATCGTCGTCATCACCCACTACCAGCGGCTGCTGAACTACATCGCGCCCGACTTCGTGCACGTCCTGATGAACGGGCGGATCGTGAAGAGCGGCGGCCGCGAGCTGGCCCTGGAGCTCGAGGAGAAGGGCTACGGCTTCATTGAGGAGGAGCTGGCCGCCAAGGTCTGAAGATGCCCCCTCTCACGCAGGACCACGCCGTCGTCGCGCGGCTTTTGGGCGCGCACACGCCCCCCGCCCTCTCGGAGGTGCGCGAGCGCGCGTACCAGGCGTTCCAGGCGGTCGGGATGCCGACCTCGAAGGACGAGGAGTTCCGCTACGTCTCCCTGCGCGTCCTCGACGAGGGTGGCTTCAAGCCCGCGTACGGCGCGAACCTGGAGCGCGCGGAGACCGACGCCGCGCCCCTCGGGAGGCTCGACGCGTTCGAGGTCACGTTCGTGAACGGCCAGTACGCGCCGGAGGTCTCCAGCCACGGCGAGCTGCCGGGCGGCGCGTTCGTCGGCACGCTGGCCGATGCGTTCGAGGCGGACGAGGCGCGCGTCCTGGCGCACCTGGGCAAGGTGGCGACCCTGCAGGGGCGGCTCGGCTCGACCAACGACGAGCGCTTCGTCCACCTGAACACCGCGTTCCTCGGCGAGGGCGCGTTCGTGTTCGTGCCGCGCGGCATCGGCGTGACCCAGACGATCCACCTGCGGTTCCTCACAAAGGCGGACCACGGCCCGCTGGCCGTCTTCCCGCGCGTGCTGATCGTGCTGGAGGACGGCGCGGCGGCGAAGATCGTCGAGTCGTACGCCCACCTGACCGGCGTCGTGTTCTCCGCACCGGTGACGGAGGTCGTTCTGGGCCGCGACGCGAACCTGGAGCTGACGCGGGCGCAGCTCGAAGGGCCGGACACCGTCCACGTGAGCAACACCGCCGTCTCGCAGGCGGCGGGCTCGACGCTCACCCACAACAACCTCAACCTCGGCGGCCACGTCGTGCGGCACGACGTGAACGTCTGGCTGGGCGGCGAGCACACCGAGACGTGGCTCAACGGCGCGGCCGTGGGGCGGCGCAACGAGACCATCGACAACCACACCCGCATCGACCACGCGATGCCGAACTGCCACTCGTTCGAGACCTACAAGTCGATCCTCGACGACGAGGCGACCGGCGTGTTCAACGGCAAGATCTTCGTGTACGAGGACGCCCAGAAGACCGACGCGAAGCAGACGAACCAGGGGCTGCTGCTGTCGGACAAGGCGACCTTCAACACCAAGCCGCAGCTGGAGATCTTCGCCGACGACGTGAAGTGCACCCACGGCGCGACGGTGGGGCAGCTCCGCACCGACGCCCTCTTCTACCTGCGGGCGCGCGGCGTGCCGAAGAAGCAGGCGGAGTCGCTGCTCGTCTACGCCTTCGCCGCCGAGGTCTTCGAGAAGGTCACCGTGAAGGACGCGAAGGACGCCCTGGAGGCGCTACTCTTCGCGCGCCTCGGCACGGAAGAGTAGACCCCCGGACCGCCACTCGCCCGAGTGGCCTCCGGAGAGTGGCGGGACGCCCACGCCACAATGACTTTGTGACGCTTCCCCTCCCGCTCGCCTTTCTCGCCGATCTCGTCCCAGCGGAGGACGCGATGCGGGAACTCGTGATGGAAATGGGCGCGACCGCTTCGCTCGATCGTATCCTTGCCGTCGACGCGCTGACGTCGCCCGCGCTGGGGGCGCTCGCGTGGCTCTATCTCGACGAGTTGGCGCGGGCGCACGAGGTCTGTCAGGCAATGGAAGGACCGATCGGGGCGTCGTTGCACGCGATCGTGCATCGACGGGAGGGCGATTTCAGGAACGCGCTGTACTGGTACCGTCGCGCGGGCGAGCCGAACGGCGAGGGCGCGAACCTGACGAAGGCGGTGGAGGCAGGCGACCGATCGGAAGCGGCGGTCGAGCGCCAGCGGGGGGAGTGGGCGGCTCTCGCGGCGCGGTGCGCGGCGTAGAATAGAAGAGCGATGATGACGATCAAGGCCATCGTATACGAAGCGGAGGAGGGAGGCTATTGGGCCAAGGTTCCGACTATGCCGGGTTGCTACACTCAAGGCGAAACCAAGGAGGAACTGGTCGCCAACCTTCACGAAGTGATCGAGCTGTGGATGGAGGTTGATCAGGAGCGAAAGCTTGACTCCCAGCCCAAAGAGCCTGGGAGTCATGAGCTTGAACTCCGCTACGCCGCCATGGCCACGGCGTGAGGCAAGTATCTTCGATGAAAACCATCACCGGACGCGATTTGTGTCGCATCCTCGAGAAGAAGGGCTGGATTCTCGTTCGAGTTCGCGGAAGCCATCACTGTTACGGCAAGGGCGACGAGAAGGTGTTCGTCCCGGTCCATGCCTCGACTGACCTGAAGAACGGCATGCAACGCGATCTTATGAGTCAAACCGGGCTCACCGAGGCCGACCTCTAATCCATTGACGGAACCAGTTCCGAGATCGCCATCGCTCCTCACGCGGGCACGGGAACATCCCGCGACTACGGAATTAATCTTGAACACCCTTCCCCGAATCGATCTCGACACCCTCCGCGCGGAGTTCCCCATCCTCGGCAAGGGGGTGAACGGCAAGCCGCTCGCCTACCTCGACAACGCCGCCACGAGCCAGAAGCCCCAAGCCGTGATCGACGCCCTGGACCAGTATTGGACCTCGCAAAACGCGAACGTCCACCGCGGCGTCCACCACCTCTCGCAAGTCGCGAGCGCGGCCTACGACGGCACGCGCGAGACGGTACGCGCCTTTCTCGGAGCCGCGGAAGAGGCGGAGGTGATCTTCACCAAGGGCTGCACCGAGGGGATCAACCTCGTGGCGCACGGCCTGTCGCTCTCGGCGGGCGACCGCATCCTGGTCACCACGATGGAGCACCACTCCAACATCGTGCCCTGGCAGCTCGCCGCCGAGCGGGCGGGCGCGACGGTCGAACCGATCCCGATCACCGACGCGGGCGAGGTCGACCTCGACGCCTATGCGGCCCTTCTCGCCAAGGGGCGGGTGCGAATGGTGGGCGTGGTCCACGTCTCGAACGCGCTCGGAACGGTGAACCCGGTGAAGCACATGGCCGCGATGGCCCACGCGCACGGCGCGCTCGTACTGATAGATGGAGCCCAGGCGGGGCCGCACCGCCGGATCGACATGGTCGATCTGGACGCCGATTTCTACACCCTCTCGTGCCACAAGCTGTACGCGCCGACCGGCGTGGGCGTGCTCTACGGCAAGCGCGCGCTGCTCGAAGCCATGCCCCCCTACCAGGGCGGCGGCGATATGATCCGCACGGTCTCGTTCGAGCGGACGACCTACGCGCCGATCCCCGCGAAGTTCGAGGCGGGCACGCCCAACATCGCGGGCGTGGTCGGCCTCGACGCGGCGATCAAATTCATCGCCTCCTCCGGAGATGGTTCGCCTTGGAGCGAGGCACGAGCGGAAGGGGGAACCGTGGGAGGGTCCGCCGAGGGATGCGACGCAGTCGCGCCCCAGGTGGAGGGGGTTGCCGGGCTGAGCCAAAGTCTCGATCGCGCCTTCGAACTCCTCGAAGCCCGCGAACGCGAACTCACCGCCTACGCGACCGAGCGCCTCCTCGACGTCCCCGGCCTGCGCCTCACCGGAACCGCCGCCCACAAGGCCGGGGTCCTGGCGTTCACGCTGGAAGGCGCCCACCCCCACGACATCGGCACGATCCTGGACGGCGAGGGCGTGGCGGTGCGCACGGGGCACCACTGCTGCCAGCCCCTGATGCGCCGCCTCGGCGTCGGCGCGACCACCCGCGCCTCCCTCGCGATGTACAGCGCCGAATGGGAGATCGACGCCCTCGTCCGGGGTCTGCACCGGGTGCGCGAGATCCTGGGCTAGCCCCTTTGGGAGTGCGGGAACTTGTTCCCGCTTTTCCCGCGCGAGCCTGCGAGCGCACGACTCCGCGCAGACTCGGCGGCGATCATGTCCGCCGCTTCCTTTCCTGCAGGTTGACCTTTTTCCCGCCCGCGATGGAGACGGCGCGACCCTCCGCGCCCTCCCGCCGCCAACGTCAAACGAGTTCTCCCAATCTGAACAGATTCTCTCCGTCTGCCGCCCTGAACCTGAACAGGCCGATCTTGATAGCATTCAGACCCCGCTTTGCTAGCGCCGCACGAAGTTCCACGACTCGGAAAGCCGTCCTGAGGGACCATCTTGGAGATTCAGTCCTTTGGGGGCTGGGGGAAGCCGACGAGGCAGCCGGTCTCGGTTTCCAACTCGACGGGAACCGCGTGGCGCTCCCTGCCCGAGGCACGGATGTGGACGACGGTGAGTTCCTCGGGATCGTACACGAACACGTCCTTCACCCCCTGCGAGAGGTACCAGGAGGGCGAGAGCTCGAGGTCCTTGACCATCGACGAGGGCGAGAGCGCCTCGACCACCGCGGTCGGAACCTGGGTGACCGCCGCCCGGACGCGAGGCGGACGGACGCAGAAGATCGAGATGTCGGGGCGTCGATAGGAGCCGTCGGGGAATTGGACTAAAGCGTCGAACGCGACGTAGCAGGCACATCCGGCCTCTGCGGCACGCGGTCCTTTGTGGATCGCCTTCGCGATGTCGAAGACATCCTCCTGGTGGATGATCGACGGTGCGACTTGGAAGATGGGGAGGCCGCCCGCGACCTCGATCTTTATGCCCGCGTCGCGCGCCGCCTCTTCGAGGGTCATGTACTCCTCTTCGGTGAGTCCGATCGGCATGGCTCTATTGTGACGAGGCTAGACGGCGGGATTCTCGCCACCGGGCGGCTACAATGGGAGTAGGAAAGGAATCCACCCCATGCTCCGAGAGCTTTACCAAGAGACGATCCTGAACCACAACCGCCACCCGCGCAACCGGGGACGGGTCGAGGGATCGCGGGCGGAAGGCTACAACCCGCTCTGTGGGGACCAAGTCGAGGTTTCGCTCTCGAGCGTGGACGGAACGATCGTGGCGATCGCCTTCGACGGCCACGGCTGCGCCATCTCCACCGCCAGCGCGAGCCTGATGACCGAGGCGGTGAAGGGCAAGACCAAGGACGAGGCGGAGGCGATCTTCCGCCGCTTCCAATCGCAGGTGACCGACACGAGCGGCGCGGAGCCGGACTGGGAAGGACTGGGCGACCTCGCCGCCTTCGCGGGCGTCCGCGAGTTGCCGATCCGGATCAAGTGCGCGATCCTGCCGTGGCACGCGCTCCATGCGGCGTTGAACGACGAGACGGAGGCGACGACCGAGTAATGCCCGAACCCCTGAACCTTACCAAGCTGCCCCTGAACGCCATCGAGAAGTCGCTTCTCGAGGCCGAGGTGATCGAGGCGATCCGCACCGTGTACGACCCGGAGATCCCGGTCAACGTGTACGACCTCGGGCTGATCTACGAGGTCAACGTGCGGGACGACCGAAGCGTCGATGTCGTGATGACGCTGACTTCGCCCGCCTGCCCCGTGGCGGGCATCCTTCCGGGCGAGGTCGAGACGATGGTGCGCTCGACCCCCGGCATCGGCGAGGTCTCCGTCGAACTGACCTGGGACCCGCCGTTCACGATCGAGAGGATGAGCGACGACGTTCGGCTCATGCTGGGCCTATGAAGTTCTCCGCCCAGGAAGAGTTCGGGCTCCGGTGCCTGCTCCAGATCGCCCGGCTGGGCGAGGGCGGGTCGCTCACGATCCCCGAGATCGCCCGCAACGAGGGCATGAGCGCCACCCACGTCGCGAAGCTCCTGATGATCCTGCGCCGAGACGGCTTCCTCGTCTCGACGCGCGGCCAACAGGGCGGCTACGCCCTCGCGCGGACGGCGCACAAGACCTACGTGGGCGACGTGCTCGCCTCTCTCGGCGGCCGCCTCTACGACGACGGCTTCTGCGTCCGCCACGGGAGCGGCGACGACGAGGCTTGCCGCCACGCGGTGGACTGCAGCGTCCGCTCACTCTGGCAGTCGATCCAGAGCGCCGTCGACAACATCGTCGCCACCCTCACCCTCGCCGATCTGCTCAACGAGAAGGTCGAGGCTCCCAACGTCACGCTCTTCGCGGAGCCCCGCCGACCCCTGATCCCCCAATGACCGACACCGAATTCCCCATCGTCGTCACCGAGCGCGCCGTCGCGGCGCTCAAGCGTCTCGTCGCGAAGGACGGCCGCGAGGGCGTGTTCCTGCGGCTGGGCGTGAAGGGCGGCGGCTGCAGCGGATTCGAGTACGTCTCACGGCTGGACGTGGACCGCAAGCCGATCGACCTCTCGACCATGCTCGAGGGCGTGGAGATCGTGTGCGACACGAAGTCGGCGAAGCTCCTCGCCGGGGCGACGTTCGACCACACGACCAACCTCATGGGTGGCGGCTTCAAGTTCGAGAACCCGAACGCGGCGCGCTCGTGCGGCTGCGGGACGAGCTTCACTCCCCGCTAGCCGCCTTCGAAAAGTTTCTACGCGCGGTAGGTCGCGAGCTTCGCCTGGGCATCGGCGAGGGCCTTCTCGGCGTCGGCCTTCGCCTTGAGGCCGCGCGGGGTCGTGCCGTAGTCCGTCGCCTTGAGCGTCTCCTCCATGAGCGCGACGGCCTTGGCCTGGGCATCGGCGGCCTTGGCCTTGTCGCCGAGCTTCAGGTCCGCGGCGGCAAGGCTCTGGAGCGCGCCCGCGGTCGGCGCCATGCACCGGAAGGAGGCGTCGAACAGCCGCTGCGCCAGCGCGTAGTCGCGGTCGCCCTTGACGGCGCTCTTCTCGTCGACGATGCCGTCGGCGACCGAGCGGAGCACGTAGGGGGCGTTCCCGCTCTCCTTCAGGACGGCTTCGCCGTAGGCCTTGGCCGCCGCCGGGTCCTTGGCGGTGAGGAGAGCGTAGCGCGTCGCCGCGTAGTCCGGGGCGATGAACGGGCCTTGGGCGAGGGCCTGGTCGTTGAGGGCGAGGGCCTCGTCGACCTTGCCCGCCTTCTCGGCGGCTTCCTCGGCCTTCATGGTGTCGTCGAGCTTGGCGAGGTTGGCCTCCCAGGTCTTGTCGATGGCGGCGGCGGCCTCCTTGTCGAGCTTGTCCTCGGTCGCCAGCTGGACGGCCTGGTCCAGCCCCATCAAAGGGTGGCCGATCCAGCCGATCCGCCCGGCCTTGTCCACCACGAAGGCGCAGGGGATGCCGTACTGGCCCGCGGCCTGCATCCAGTCCTTCGAGATCGGACCCTTGGGCGCGTCGTACGCGACGTTGTAGGCCATCATGTCGCCCGCCTGCCGCACGAACGCCTCGGGCTTTGCGACGTCGTCCTTGCGCTCCCAGGCGGAGACGCCGACGACCGAGACCCTGTCGCCGAACTTCTTCGCGATCTCGGAGAGGTGCGGCATCCCGACCTTGCAGGGGCCGCACCACGTGGCCCAGACCTCGACGACGTGGACCTTGCCGTCCTTCAGGTCGGTCTGCGGCGCGCCCTTGAGCCACTTGGTAACGGTGAGGGCGGGGGCCGGATCGCCGACGTGCAGGGTGACCGGCGGGCGCTGGGCTTGGCCCTGACCGAGGAGGGCGGCGAGGAGGATGCTGGAAGCGAGCATATTCATACTATAGACGATTGATCGAGCGTGACTATTTCTTGTCCGGGATGAACTTCAGAGCGGCGCCGTTCATGCAGTAGCGCAGGCCGCCGCGGTTGGCGGGGCCGTCGTTGAAGAGGTGGCCGAGGTGGCCGTCGTCGCGCGAGGAAAGGACCTCGATGCGGGCCATGCCGAGCGTGCCGTCGACGCGGTACCAGACGGCGTCCTTCGTGATGGGCCGCACGAAGGAGGGCCACCCGGTGCCCGAGTCGAACTTGTCGGCGGTGCGGAAAAGGGGCTGTCCGGTGGCGGCGGAGACGAACGTGCCGGGAACGTGCACGTTGTTCAGCTTGCTGGCGTAGGGCGCCTCGGTGCCCGCCTCGCGGACGACGTGGTAGACGTCGGCGGGGAGCTTGGCCTTCCACTGGGCGTCGGCCAACACGACCTTGTCCTTGCGGACGGGCGGCTTGTCCTGGGTCTGGATCCCCTTGATCGAGGCTTGGCCGCTGGCGAGGGCGGCGAAGCCGAGCCAAGCCAGGGCGGCGACGCCGACCGAGGCAACGAGGGATTTGGGGTTCATATCCTTTCCAACGTCTTCGAGTAGGTTGGCGTTTCTGATTGCTCCACCCCCAACCCCCTCCTCATTTTTCTCGCGGTAAGGCTCTGTGCGGTTCGTCAATTCCGCGCCGCGGAAAAACGAGGAGGAGGCTCAGGCCAGCAGCTCGTACGACCGCAGACGCTCCGCGTGGCCGTGGACCATCGTGGTGACCATCACCTCGTCGGCCTGCGTCCGCTCGGCGAGGGCGGCGATGCGCCCCTTCACGCCCTCCGGCGAACCGATCAAAGCCCTCTCCCGAACCCCCTCCACCACTTGACACTCTACCGGCGAGAACGGATAGCGTAGCGCCTCGTCGGGCGGAAGGAGAAGCGGCTTCTGACCCGTCCGCAGCCGCGCGAAGGTCACGAGGTAGCTCGCCGCGAGCCGCTCGGCCTCCTCGTCGGTGTCGGCGACGATGGCGTGGAGCGTGAGGATCGCCCACGGCGCCTCGCGCAAACCCGGCCGGAAAGCCTGACGATAGGCGAGCATCGGTCCCTGCGGATCGAGGTCGCTGAAGTGCGCGGCGAACGCATAGCCTGCGCCGACCGAGGCCGCGAAGGGACCGCCCTCGTGCGACGAACCGAGCAGCGTGATCGGTGGCAGCGAAGAATCGGGCGGCATCGCCGCCACCGTCGTCCCGAACGAGGTGCGCACCGGCCCCTCGCCCAGCGCGACGAGGTCGTCGAGCCGCGCGGGGAAGTCCTCCGCGCCCGCGCGGTGCGAGCCGCGCAAGAGCGCCGCCGTCGCGGGGTCCGTCCCCGGCGCGCGCCCGATGCCGAGGTCCACGCGCCCCGGGTACAGCGCCTCCAGCAT
>CAXTOO010000014.1:0-13373 GCA_964245875.1 uncultured Fimbriimonas sp.
CCCCCCACCCCCTTCCACCTCGGGCGCGCCGGAGCGCATCCCTCGGCGGACCCTCCTCTCCCTCGGAGGGGAGAGGGGAGCCGGAGCTTTGTTAGACGCTCTTAGCATCCTCATGCTTGCCGCCGAGTTGCGCGATCCAAAGCGCTTGGCCGAACTCCTTCTGCACGGCCTCGGGCATCCGTCTGAGGTCCTTACGGCTTGACTTGATCCACACAACAGACTTCATCCTATGACCCGGTCGCTCCGCAAGGCCTGAAGGGCTTCACATCGCCACGCCGACGTACGGCGCGAGCCGCCGCAGCTCGTCCATCATGTGGGCGAACGCCGCGGGGAGGAGCGCCTGCGAGCCGTCGCTGAGGGCGTGGGCCGGGTCGGGGTGCATCTCGACCATCACGCCGTCCGCGCCCGCGACCATCGCCGCCTTCGCCATCGACAACACGTAGCGCGCGACGCCCGTGCCGTGGGAGGGGTCGACGATCACCGGCAGATGCGTGTGTTCCTTCAGCACCGGCACCACGGCGAGGTCGAGGGTGTTGCGAACGTAGGCGCGGTCCAGGGGCACGACGCCGCGCTCGCAGAGGATCACGTTGGGGTTGCCCTGGCTCAGGACGTACTCGGCGGCGAGCAGGAACTCGTCGACCGGCGCGGCGGGTCCGCGCTTGAGGAACACCGGCCTGCCGCTGCGGCCCGCCTCGATAAGGAGAGGATAGTTCTGCATGGAGCGCGCGCCGATCTGGAGCATGTCGACGTGCTCCGCGACCGCGCCGACCATGTCGGGACTCATCACCTCGGTGATGGTGGGCAGGCCGGTCTCCTCGCCGACGGCCTTCATGATCCGGAGGCCCTCCAGGTGCAGGCCCTGGAAGGCGTAGGGCGACGTGCGAGGCTTGAACGCGCCGCCCCGAAGGACGGTCGCGCCCGCGGCCTTGACCGCGTCCGCCGCCTGCCGAAATCCCTCGTAGGACTCGACGGAGCACGGCCCGCCCATCACGACGAACCGCCCGGGGCCGACGGTCACGCCCTTCGTCTCGACAAAGGTGTCCTGAGGGTGGAACTCGCGCGAGGCGAGCTTGTAGGGGCGGCTCGTCTGGGTGACCTTGGCGACCTCCGGCATCGCGCCGAGGGCGGTCTCCAGGTCGGTGCGCTGGTCGAGGGAGAGGGTGGCGGGGATGCCGATGGCGACGTTGTCCTCGCCCGGCAGGATGAGCGGGTCGACGCCCCGCGCCCGGATCGCGTCGGCGACGGCGGCGATCCCCGCCTCCGTGGCACCCCGCTTCATGAGGATGATCACGGGGGAGAGGGTACCGCTCCTTCTTCAGTCGATGACGGCGGTGCAGAAGCGCGAGAAGAGCCAGGCGTTGATCGCAGGACCGCTCAAAGCGAACAAGTACCCTTTCCAGGAGCTGAGATACTGGCTCGGTGATAGGAGAAAGAAAACCTCCAGAGTGACGATCACGAAGAGGACGATCGCAAGGATGCCGTTCGCCCACCAGAAAGCGCGCTTTCGGTAGGCTAGGAGGTTGGGCATCATAAGGATCAGGATGCTGTAAGCGGCGTCTTTCCACATCGCCATCGAGTTCGGGCCAGCGCCGACGAGGGTGTAGACGATCTTGCTGAAGTACGTTCCCAACGCGGCAGCGAAGAAGAGGCCGACAAGGATGCGCAGAGGCTTGGGCCATGTGCCCAGCGCCGACGCAAGGCCCTGCGTTTCTGTTCTGCGATCTTTGGACTTGGTATCGTGCGACATTGGACTAAGGCTTGCTCACGGCGTAGAACAGGCTCGACCAGGTGATCAGCGGGTAGGAGCCGGTCGGCTCAACAGCTTGCGGCCCCGCCGATGCGCGGCGAACGGACCCGTCAAGGCGAGCGACGAGGACGTGGGGCGGCATGACGCACAGGCTCAACGGTCGGCACGCGGCGACCGGAGGGCGCTCACCGACGAAGCGGACGGTCTTGCGCTCCTCGGGGAAGAGGCTCACTAGCAGCCCCGGATTCGGGTTGGAGGCCAGGAACTCCGTCAACGCACTCGGCTCCGCCCGGAAGAGCGGCACGTTGTAGGCGTAGGCGTACGATCCGAGCATTGGGTCGCCCAGAATCTCCGCGCAGGAGGAGCGCCAAGTGTCCGTCGGATCGCAGGTGGGGGCTTTCCGAACGGCTTCTCGGGCCGAGTCGCCCGTCGCCCAGCCCCCGTTCTCCTCCGCGTAGAGGCTGAGGGCCACCCAGGTCTGGTGCAGGTTGGACGTCGTAGCGGCCTGCCGCGCCGCCCGCTTTGAGTTCCCGATGACGGACAGGACGAGAGCGGACAGGACGGCCAAGATCGCGACGACGGCGAGCAGTTCGACGAGCGTGAACGCTCGTCGAACCTTTTCCCCCGAGTTTTCAGCATAGACGTCGAACATACTCAGGTTAAGTTCAGTTGGGGAGCTTCACCACCGGGCAAGGGCACTTGAAGACGCAAGCCCCCGAACTCGGGATCCAGCAACAGCCATCCTCGCGGTCGACCGTCACGCACGAGGCGTTGCCGATATTGCCGTTGCTGTCGCAGGTCCAGCTTCCGACGGTGTCCTGCTGGTAGAGAGGCCCGAGAACACCGCAGTAGCCGTTGCCGCAGGCGGTCGACCCCCAGGCCTGTCCGCAAGCGACCCTGCTGGGCTTGGGACCGAGTTCGACGTCGACCGAACTGGCACGACGCGCAACGCATCGGCAAACACCATCCGGCGAAGGCGACGCTCGCCGCGAGCCAATCGCGCCATGAGCCTAATGCTTGCCGCGCGGCGTAGGCGATCAGCGATCCAAGCCCCATGAGGAGCAGGGCGGTCGCGCCCTCGCGTCGAGCCGCGTACTCGTCGACCACCGGCGCGATCTCGGCGTCGCCTCGAAGGACCGAAGCCGGTCCTTCGAGGCGCGGCAACGCGCTCAAGGCGTCGCACCCCGGCGCGGAGTCCTTAGAACAGTCAACCCCACGGCCGATCAGATCACCGAAGGACTGGGGCATCCACGCGAGCGAGGCCGGACTTGCGTAGAACAGCGTCGAGCCGGCGAGTTCGGCCCTCAGCCGCGTCAGGCGCGAGACGTAGAGAGAGTAGCCGAGGCCAAGCGCCAGGAATGAGGCGGCGAAGAACGCCCCCCCCCCGCAACCTTCCATCGGACTCCTTTAACCCACATCGTCTAGCCATTTCCCAGGCGCTTGCCGACATTGTAGGGTGGAAACTCGCATCCGGACGTTCTTGCATCACAAATCCGCAAGAATCGCGCAGTATCAGCTTTGCTCGTCGGCTTCGCTCTACCCCACGAACTTGTAGCCAACGCCGCGGATCGTCATGAGGCGTACCGGGCTGTCGGGCTCCGGTTCGATGCGGGTGCGCAGCCAGCGGACGTGCACGTCCACCGTGCGCGCGGAGACGAACGAGTCGCGGCTCCAGACGCGGTCGAGCAGGGTCTCGCGCGAGAAGACCTGTCCGGGGTTCTTCGCGAGGAAGGAGAGCAGCGCGAACTCCTTGGGGGAGAGCGGGAGAGGCTTGCCGTCGAGGGTGGCCTCGTGGCTGCGCGCGTCGATGCGCAGGTTGCCGCGCTCAATCGTCTCCTGCACGGTGTCGCCCGTGGCGCGGCGCAGGATCGCCTTGACGCGGGCGGCGAGCTCGCCCAGGTTGAAGGGCTTGACGAGGTAGTCGTCGGCACCGATCTCCAGGCCCTTCACGCGGTCGGTCTCGTCGGCGCGGGCGGAGAGGAAGAGGATGGGGGTCGCGCTGTCCTTGCGGATGGTGCGGCAGAGGTCGAAGCCGCTTCGGCCGGGGAGCATGACGTCGAGGATCACGAGGTCGGGCCGAACGCGTCGGAAGAGGCGCAGGGCCTCCTCGGCGGAGTCGGCGGTGAAGGTCGAGAAGCCCTCGCGCCGCATCTTGGTCTCCACGGTCTCCAGGATCGCGGGCTCGTCGTCGACGATCAGCAGCTTCATGAGCGTTCCCCGTTCGATCTCGATCAAAGTCGGCAAGGTGCCGTTCACCTTTCGATTAAAGCGGATGATTGTTAAGGAGGGGTGAAGGGAGTCAGGGAGTTAGGGTTGAGAGGAAGGGTGGACCCTCCTGACTTCCTTGCCGTCCTAAATTCCTAATTTCCTCTTCACTTCCCCGCCACGATCTCCACGTTCGCGCGCGGCACGGTCGCCTCCTCGCCGTTCTCCAGCCGCGCCCGCAGGACGCGCACCTCCGTGCCCGACTCCAGGGTGACGAGCGTCGCCGGAAGCTCCGTCACGGTGCCGAGGCGTCCGAAGTACGGCTCGCGGATGCAGCGGATCGAAGCGCCGACACGCATCTCGAAGGCGCCGGGTTCGGGCGCGCCCGACGAATCTTGCAGAGGGACTACGATCTCCGGCCGGATCACGCCCGCTCGGATCTGCGTCGCGCCGTTCAGACTCGCCGCCTTCCCCTCCAGGCTCCTCAGGAGCTCGAACGTCCGGTCGGCCATCGCGAGGAAGCCGAACCCTTCGGTGACGACGATCGAGAGGGGGATCGCCTCGTCGCCGGTGATCGCCACGCCGATGTCGTAGCCGAGGTAGCGCACGAGATCGCCGTCCCGCAGACCGCCCGCGACGAGGCCGACGACCCCGACCTCCGCCGCCCGCACGATCGCCTCGTAAGTCATTCCGGAGCCCCCGACGAGGATCCTTCCCCGGTCGTCCTGGCGGATGTGATCGTCGCCGAGGAGCACGTCGGAAGTTTGCACCGCCACGCGGATGGTGCCCTGACGTTCGCCGCCCACGCCGAAGATGCCCTGCACCATCGCCCCCCGCGTCTCGACCACCGCGCCCTCGCCCGGCATGATCTCCGCCACCACGCCGTCGAGGTAGGCGTCGACGTCGACCGGCGTCGGCGGCTCGCGCACGAGGATCGAGCCGGTCACGTCCGACACCTCCTCGACCGTTCCTGCGACGTCGCTCACCACGCGCTGCTTGAACAGCCGCCCGAAAAGCCCCTTCGTCTCGGCCAGCAGCTGCTCGCGCTCGACCGCGTCGCCCGCCTTCACCAGCACCGCGCTCGGAACCTCCCCCGGCTCGATGCCCAGCCGTTCGCTCATGCGGATCGTCTGGAGGATGCCCGGGAGCTGCGCCCGCGCGACCACCGTGCCCGGCGCCACCCTCTCGCCCACGGCCACGAGCACCTCGCCCTTGATCGGCAGCCGCCGGATTCGCCGCACGACCACGTCGCCGCTCACCGTCAGTCCGGGGGTGTACGCGCTCGCCAAGGTTGAGCTAGGCTACCCCTGGGACCGCCGAATTCATTCGGCGCAAGGCCACGTAGAACGAGCCGTGATCCTTCCAATCCTCATGCTCGCCCAGGCCAAGACCGCCTCCTGCTGCGACCCCATGGCGCGGTTCGCCAAGGACCCGGCGTTCGCCGCCGCCCACCCCAAGCCCCGCGCGCTCGCCTACAAACCGACCGCAGGGAAGGCGGTGACCTTTCCCGCCAAGGACGGCACGCCGGCGAAAGGCTTCTACGTGCCCGGCAAGAAGGCGGCGCTCGTGATGTGCCCCGAGTACTGGGGCCTGAACGACTACGTGAAGCGCGAGGCCGAGGCGTACCACGCCAAGACCGGCTACGCCGTGCTCGCCGTCGACCTCTACGATGGCAGGGTCACCGACGATCCCAAGGTCGCCGCGCAGTACATGCAGGAGGCCGATCCCAAGCGCGACATGGCGATCGTCGCGGGCGCGGTCGGGGCGCTCAAAACGGGTGCGCTGGGGGCGAGGTACACGAAGCTCGGGACGATCGGCTGGTGCTTCGGCGGCGGCTGGTCTTTGAACACGGCGGTCGCGGGCGGCTCGTCGGTGAAGGCGTCCGTCGCCTACTACGGGATGCCGCCTCAGGACGTGACCCTCCTCAAGGCGCCCGTGCTGTTCATCTACGGCACCCAGGACAAGTGGATCAGCCCCGACGTCGCGAACGGCTTCAAGGCGCGCATGGAGGCCGCGGGCAAGCCCATCACCGTCGTGCCCTACGACGAGGACCACGCCTTCGCGAATCCCTCGAACCCCAAGTACAGCCAGAAGGATGCGCAGGACGCGAACGCCAAAGCCGTCGCGTTCCTCAAGAGGAACCTCGGTTGAAAAGTAGAGCTGGCACATTGGCCTTCAGAGGCAATGTGCCAGCTTGGGCAAGGCGCGATCTTACCGAAGACTCTCCGCATCAAAACGCCCTCGCCAGTCTTGAGCGGTATGGTAGACGTGAAGCACGCGGACAGCCTGTTGCTCCGGGTTCACGCGGTAGACGACGACATGGCCGTGGCCTTGAGGACTTTGCCGCAAGATGAGCGCACGGACGCCCACGCGGCCTTCGACGGGCCTCCCTAGGGTGGGTTCAACCCCAAGGGCCTCGATGCCGCTCTGCAGAAACTTGAGGTAGCCGTCGGCATGCACCGCTCCGTAACGCTCGTCATTCCAATCCCAAATGAGGTCGAGTTCGAGTTGGGCGCTCCGAGCGTACTCGATCCTCAAGCGGCGTTCTCTCGGACCCTTGTCGCCAATCGCCGCGCAAAGTGCTCGCGCAATTGCTCCGAAGTGTAGAAGTCACCCGAGTCGATCTCGGCCTCTGCTCGGTCGATCTTGTTTAGCTGCTCCGGGGTGAGCACCAGCGGCGCCTCATCAAGATACGCCGCGAGAACGTCGCTCACGAGCGTGTCCAAGCTCTGGCCGTGGGCGGCGGCGCGGCGAGCGGCCTCGTCGTAGAGCGGATCGGGGATCTCGACGGTGCGCATCGCTCTAGGATAGCAAAGTATCCTCTCGCCATGGTGCCCAAGCGCCTCCTGGTCATCGACGGCTACTCCCTGCTCTACCGCGCGTTCTTCGCGACGCGCTACCTCAGCACGAGCGACGGAAGGCCGACGAACGCGCTCTTCGGGTTCACCTCCATGCTCTTCACCCTCCTGGAGCGGGTGAAGCCCAACGCCGTCGTCGTCGCGATGGACGCCCCCGGCAAGACCTTCCGCCACGCCGAGTACGCGGAGTACAAGGGCACCCGCAAGGAGACGCAGGACGAGCTCCGCGTCCAGCTCAAAGAGGCGCGCAACCTCGTCGGAACCCTCGGCATCCCCGTGGTGGAGATCACCGGCTTCGAGGCCGACGACGTCGTGGGCACGATCTCCACGAAGGCCGAGTCGGAGGGGTACCACACGACCATCGTCACCGGCGACCTCGACTCGCTCCAGCTCGTGGACGACTGCGTCACCGTCATCACCCCCGCCGTCGGGATGAGCGACACGAAGAGCTACGATCCCGCCGCGGTCGTCGACCGCTACGGCTTCGGGCCGGAGTTCGTGCCGGACTTCAAGGCCCTCAAGGGCGACACGAGCGACAACATCCCCGGCGTTCCCGGCATCGGCGATAAGGGCGCGGCGGAGCTGATCCAGGGGTTTGGGACGGTCGAGGCGATGATCGAGCGCTTCGCCGAGCTTCCCACGAAATATCAGAAGAAGATCGAGGGCCAGCAGGCGCAGATGCTCCAGAGCAAGTACCTCGCGACCATCGTGCGCGACGCGCCCGTCGAGTACGACTTCGAGCCGTTCCGCCTCACCCAGTCAGAGTTGGACGGCGCGATCAAGCTCCTCGAATCCTACGAGTTCCGGCAGCATGTCCGCAAGGCCCCGACCATCCTGTCGCCCTACCTCGGCGCGGGCATCGAGGAGCCGAGCGAGACCATCGCCGAGGTCGGCGACGAAGCCATCGAGGTCAAGCCCTGCGCCGCAAAGGGCTATGGCGACCTCGCGAAGTTCGTGGACGACCGACCGTTCGCCCTCGTGCTGGGCGCGCCGGTGCGGACCGACCTCTTCGAGGAGGCCGAGCGCAAGGCGTTCGTGGCGGTGGGCGACGAGGTGTGCGAATGCCGCGAGCTCGACGCCCTGAAGCTGCTCCAAGACCTGCCGCATCTGGCGACGCTCCACGATGCGAAGCCGATCTACAAGCGACTGAACGGCGTCGCCGCACCCGGCTTCGACACGCTGCTCGCCGCCTACGTCCTCCGCTCGGAGCGCTCGACCTACCCCCTGCGCGATCTCGTCAACGGCTACCTGGAGGTCCAGCCGCCCGAGACCGAGGCGCAGACCGCCGCCGCGCTCTACCGCCTCCGGATGCCGCTCCAAGACAGATTGGAAAAGGAGGGCCAGCTCACGGTGCTCACCGACATCGAGCTGCCTCTCGTGCCGATCCTCGCCGAGATGGAAGGGCTGGGCATCGTGGCGGATCCCGATCAGTTGCGCGAGTTCAGCAAGGAGATGCAGGTCGCCATCGAGCGGACCACCGCCCACATCTTCGAGATGGCGGGGCAGGAGTTCACCATCGGCTCGCCCAAGCAGCTCGGCGAGGTGCTGTTCGACAAGCTCAAGCTGCCCGGCGCGCAGCGGACGAAGACGGGCTACGCGACCGGCGTCGAGATCCTAGAGCCCCTCGCCGCCGAGCACGAGATCGCGGCGGAGATCCTCTCCTGGCGAGAGTTGACACGGCTGAAGAGCACCTACGCCGACGCCCTCGGCAAGCTCATCCGCGAGGACGGACGCATTCACACGACCTACAACCAGGCCGTCGCCGCCACCGGTCGCCTTTCGAGCAACGACCCGAACCTCCAGAACATCCCCATTCGCACGGAGCTTGGCAAGGGCATCCGCAAGGCGTTCCGCGCCGCGCCGGGGTACCGGCTGGCGTCGCTCGACTACTCGCAGATCGAGCTCCGCATTCTCGCGTCGATGTGCGGCGAGCCCGCCTTGGTGGATGCGTTCTCCAAGCACGAGGACGCGCACACCGCGACCGCGCAGGAGATGTTCAAGCTGGGCGACGATGCGCCCACGAAGGAGCAGCGGCGGCTGGCGAAGATGCTGAACTACGCGGTGCTGTACGGCGTGAGCGAGTTCGGCCTTGCCCAGCAGCTCGGCTCGGGCTTCTCCATCGCGGAGGCGAAGGAGCTGATCAAGCTGTACAACGAGCGGTTCCCCACGGTAAAGGAGTTCACGACCTCGGTGGTGGTGGAGGCGCGCAGCAAGGGCTTCACGACGACGATGAAGGGTCGGCGGCGCTACTTCCCCGACATCCACGCCTCGAAGCTCAACGAACGCAAGTCGGCGGAGCGGCAGGCGATGAACGCGCCGATCCAGGGCACGGCGGCCGACATGGTCAAGCTGGCGATGCTCGACGCGCACCGGGTCGTCGCGGGAACCGGCACCCGGATGCTGCTCTCGGTCCATGACGAGATCGTGTTCGAGATGCCGGCCGCCGACGAGGGCCTCGTCTCCGGTCTGCGCAAGGCCATGGAAGACGCCCTCCCCCTGAGCGTGCCCATCGAGGTCGACGCCAAGGTGGGCGACGACTGGCTGGCCATGACCCCCGTCCCCTAAGGACCGCCCCTCGCTTAGGACCGCCACTCTCCGGAGTGGCTCCGGTCTCGCAACAGTTGTCGAGTAGCGTCGGAGAGCAAAAACTCTCAACTCAGCAAGGCATCAAGTCCGTCGAGGAACGCCTTGGCCGAAGGACAACGCTCGGCAACAATCCCGAACCGACTCGAGCAGGAGCGGACAGTGCCGCTTCTCGTAGCTCCCAAATCCACACTCCTTCGTGGCCGCTTCGAGCGCCTTTCGCAGATCCTCCGGCGAATAGCTCTCCGGCGGTCCCTTGGGGAGGGATCCCTTCTTCAGGCCCGAATGGCTCTGCTCAAGCCGCTCCTGATCTGACACGATCCAGGCTTCCATGCATCGCACCATGAAGAAGATGCGTCTCTCCTTCTTGGGGCGTCGCGCCCAGCGTGAGCCGGACCAAGTGGGATCGCTCGTTGAAGCCTCGCTGTCGACGAGCAACAGCACCAAAGCATCGGTGTGCTTCTTCGTCTGGTCGAGAAACAGATCATAGGCATCGTCGCGCCCGCCGCCCGGAACGGTCTGCCAGTGCTTCCCCGCCCTACGCACTCGGGCCTTCATTCCTTCCAGGAAGCCGTCGATCGCGATGCGGAACGACCGGTCTAGGTCACAGTTGCCGCTTCCTTCGACGACGAGGATCACGTCCTTCAATAACGGGTCCCACCGATTAGGCCTTTCAGCCAAGCCTCTCCCAGGCCGTACCTAGAGATGTAGTCGCGAAGATGTTCGGGGTTGGGACGGCTGAACTCAGTCGATCCACCGATGTGCTCGCAGACGACGATCGACTCGGGATGGTCCGCCAGCGCGGAGACCAGCAGATCGGAGTGGGTCGTAACAATCAGCTGAGTCCTCTCCGACGCCTCGACCAACAATGTAGCCAGCCGACGAAGCATGTCGGGGTGGAGAACGATCTCGGGCTCCTCTAAGCAAGTCAAACTCGGCGGCTCGGGATGTAGGAGAACCGACAGCAGACATAGCCAACGTAAGGTGCCGTCGGAAATCCGAGAGAAAGGAACGTTCTCCTCCAAACCCTCTTCTTGAATGCTGGCTTCTACACGACCATAGGCTACACGGGTTTTGATCGCCTGAGCTCTGGGATAGAAGCGACGAAGCTCGCCAACAAGAAGCGAAGCGACTACTGGGCGATTATCCATGTCGTTCAACACAAGCGTCAGGTTTTCCGCATCAGGCAGTAGCGAGTGGGACTCTAAATCCGTGGGTTGCGATTGGCGAAGGACGCTTCCTCTGGATGTGTTCCAATCCGTGTAGATACGGATGTCCGAGTAGAAGCGACCGACAGACTTGAGTTCATGGACAGCCGATGACCCACGAAGCTGAGAGAAGATGGACTGACCCCGTTCTATACCTAACTCGTCCAGCTTAGTCTCTTGTCTGCCGAAGAGCTGAATAGGGTTTGCGGTAAGGACCATTCCTGCTGAGTTGTCATAAACAACAATAGTGATTTCGTCCGGATCGAGGTCAGCCACGATCTCATTTCCCAGCGATGCCTTAAAGAAGGGAGCATAAGCGTAAATACTGAACTCGTGAGCCACTTCGTAGCCTAAGCTGTTTGGAGACTCAGGTTCGTAGATTCGTTCGCCAATCGCCGCCATTATGTCGAACGTTTCGGTTGGTGTCTTGGCCTTGTGTCGCCATGACTCGCCCCCCCCCCAACACAACAGGCTCCGTCACATCCTTCGGGCAAGCTGCTAGCAGACGAATCGCGTCGATGAGGTTCGACTTCCCACTCGCGTTTGGCCCGATCAGAACGTTGAAGGGGCCAAGCTCAAGCTCTACGCCTTCAGGTCCGAACGAGAGCAGGTTCTTCAGGACCAGCTTCTTGAGCATGAGGCCAGTGGCCATAGCGAGGGTTTACCCGGCAGAGCGTTAGGCTTGCGTGACCATCGTTACGTCAGAGCCTCAGCCTCAGCGTGACGCCAAGATCGAACAGCCGGTCGCCGCGGAATCGAACGAGGGGTTCGGCATCAATGTTCCGCGACGCATGCACCCGACCAAAAAGGCGGACAAAGTCCTTCACGTCGCCCACGGTGTGGCTGTAGCCCAGACCGACGCTGTGGTAGGCGTCGGCGGCGAAGCTGCCCTCGAAGTCGATCACGCTCAGGCCCCGCGCAGGTCCGCCCGCGAGGGCGAGAAACTCCCCCGAGAGCGAAAGCTTGCCCGCCCGCCGCGAGGCGTCGAAACCCACCACCTGACGCCAGCCCCCGCCCCGCCCCGGCGCGTCCTCGGGGTGGCGAACGACGCCGAGGTCGGTCGCGGAAATGCCGAAGTGTTCGCCGTAGGCGACGCTGACGCCCACGCCGCGCCCGACGCGCACGAACGCGCCGTTCTGCCGTCCCGCCCCTTCGTTGCAAAAGGCGAGCGTTACCGGCAGGTTCTCGGCGATGAGACTGGAGTCGATGCGGACGGCGACGACGCTCTCCCGGATCAAGCGTCCGGTGCCGAACGGAAGGTACTGCTTGCCCACGCGATAGAGGCCAGGGTCCTCGATGTACGCCTCGTCGAACAGGTCGGCGCTCGAGTCCTTCGGCAGCCGCTGGAGCCTTTCGCTCACGTTGACGCTCAGCCCCGATTCGAGTAGGAGCGTGAGGCCGACCGTGCTGGGGCGTCCGAGGGGAGTGTAGAGACGGGCGCTCTCGTCCCCGCCATCGCGCGCGTCGAGAGTGAGGGCGAGGTCGAGGCGGGCGCGGATGTCGGGAGCTTGGCCGAGGGAGGGAAGAGGGAAGAGGAGAAGGAGGAGGAGGAAAACGTTCCTCTTTCCTCTTCCCCTTTGCCCCTTCCCTCCGACGCTCATAACAGCTCCCGCACCCTTTGGACAACTTCCGAAAGCGGTACGTCGAGCCGTTCGGAGGCGTCGAGGAGGCGGACCTGGACGATGCCGCGCGCGATCTCGTCGGGACCTAGAATGAGCGCGAGGCGGGCGCGGGCCTTGTCGGCCTGCCCGAGTTGGCTCTTGAGCGAACGGGCGTTGGGATCGACGAGGGCGGCGAGACCCGCGGCACGAAGCTCGCGGGCGAGTCTCAGGGCCTCCCTCTCGACTTCTAGTCCGGCAGCGATCACGAACGTCTCGGGACGAGGAGACTCGGGGAGGAGCTTGGCCGCCTCCAAGGCGATGAGCGCGCGTTCGATCCCCACGCCCACGCCCACGGCAGGCGTGTCCCCACCACCGAGCTGCTTCACGAGATTGTCGTACCGCCCGCCGCCGCAGAGCGCGCCCTGGGCACCGAGCGACGACGAGTGGACCTCGAACACGGTGCCGGTGTAGTAATCGAGACCGCGCACCACGCCCGGATCGAGGCGGTAGGCGATTCCCGCGTCGGCGAGCAGCGACTGAACCCGCTCGAAATGCGCGCGGGAGTCGTCCTCCAGGAAGTCGGTGATGGGCGGCAGATCTTGGAGAGCCGCTTGCGCGGCGGCGTCTTTGCTATCGAGGAGGCGCAAGGGGTTCCGCTCGGCCCTGGCCCGGGTCTCTTCGGTCTGGTCCGCGAGGTACGCCGCCATGTGGTCGAGCACCTTCGCGCGAAACGCCGCGCGGCAGACGTCGCGACCGAGGGAGTTCAGGAGGACGACCGTCTCGCCCAGCCCGAGGGCGGCGTAGAGGCGAGATGTGATCTCGATGATCTCGGCGTCGGCAAGAGGGTTCGGTGAGCCGAGGATCTCCAGGCCGACCTGGTGCGCCTCCCGCAGACGTCCTTTCTGGGGGCGCTCGTAGCGGAAGATGGGCGTGACGTAGCTCAGGCGGAGGACCGTTCCAGGCGGACAGAGGCTGTGCTCGAGGACAGCCCGCACCGCGCCCGCCGTTCCTTCGGGCTTGAGGGCGATCTCTCGGTCGCCCTTGTCGCGGAAGTCGTAAAGCTCCTTCGTGACGATGTCCGTGGTATCGCCCACGCCGCGCACGAAGAGCGCCTTGTCCTCGAACGTCGGCGTGCGGATCTCGCCATAGCCGTACTGCGCGGCGAGCGCGC
>CAXTOO010000014.1:13383-28965 GCA_964245875.1 uncultured Fimbriimonas sp.
CGACGAAGCCTTCCTCGACGTGCCGCCAGCGCGGGACGATCTCGGGGGTCACGTCCTCGGTGCCGCGGGGGGCTTGGATGCGCATCGGGATATTGTGACAGGGGCGCGGACCCGCGCCCCTGCCTTCCGTCAGGCTTCCGGCTCGCCGCCGTCGGTCGCCTCGTCGGCGGCGACCGCCAGCGCGGGGGCCTCGGAAGGAACCTTCGGTGCGCCGATCGTCACGTCGGCGTGGGCGAGGAGGAAGTCGGCGACCTTGCGCGAGAGGGCTCGGAACTGGAGCTCATCGAGCGCGTTGTTCTGCTGGAGGGTCTGGACCATCTCCATCGGCTCGACGCCGTACTCCTGGGCCATCGCGACGAGCTCCTGGTTCAGCTCGTTGTTGCCGACCTGCATCTTCTCCGCCGTGTACACGGTCTGGATGAGCAGGGCGCGACGCACCTCGAGCTGGGCGCGCTCCTTCCAAGCCTCCACGAGGCCCTCGACGGTCATGCCGTTCTCCTGGGCGTACTGTTCCAGACTCTTGCCCTGCTTCTGCTGCTCCTCGGCGGTCTCGCGGAGGCGGCGGTCGGCGAGGGTCTCCCACATGTTGTCGCTCACCGCGACCTCGCTGCGCTCCAGGAGCGCCTCCAGCAGGCCCTCGAAGAGAACCTGGCGGACCATCTGCTGCTTTGCACGGCCGATGTTCTCGCGCAGACGGTTCTTCAGCGCGTCGAGGTTCTCCAGCTGCAGGCTCTGGGCGAAGGCGTCGTCCAGCGAGGGGGTGGAGACGGCGGAGAGGGAGTTGAGCGTCACCTTGACGGTGTGCGTCTGGCCCTGCCACTCCTTCACCTGGAAGTCGTCGGGGAACGCCAGCTCGACGTTCTTCATCTCCTCGACCGCCATGCCGCGCACCGCGTCGTCGAGCTCCGGAAAGCCCTGGCCCACGACCGACACGAAGCTCTTGCCCTCGCCCTCCTCGGCTTGGAGGTTCAGCACGGCGACATCGCCGTCCGCCGCGCCGCGGTCCGCGACCTTCGCGCGGGACGTCCGGCCTTTCTGGAGCTCGGCGATCTGGTATTCGATCTCCTCGTCGGTCACGTCCGTCGGCGGCTGGGTGACGGGAAGGTTCTTGTACTCGCCCAGCTCGACCTTCGGCGGGAGCGGCACCTTGGCGGTGAACTCCGCCTTCTTCTCCGCCTGGTTCAGTGCGTCGAGACTCACCTGGGGCGAGGTGGTGCGGTCAACCTGAAGGCCCTCCTGTTCGATCGCCTTTGCGTACGCCTTGCGCACAATCTCCTCGGCGGCGGCCTCGTTCCAGTCCTGCGGCGGCACGACGCTCTCAAGCATGGCCTTCGGCGCCTTGCCGGGCCGGAACCCGGGCAGCTTGATCTTCTTCGTGAGCCCGCGGAACGCGGTGTCGTAGCCCTGCTGGACCTCCTCCGGGTCGAGGACGACGGTCAGCTTGACCGTGCAGGGGTTGAGGTCTTCTCGGGTGACTTGCATCTCGGGTCGCGCCCGCTTTGGCGCGGGAAGGCAGATTTTACCCCGAGGGGACCGCGGGCTTCAGCCCAAGGGGAGTTTGACGTTCTTGTAGATTCGCATCATCGGGATCTCGATTCCTAGCACCGGGATCTTCGCGTCCAAGCCGATGATCTCCTCCCTGTCCCATCCTGCTCCCTTCCGGAACCACCGAACGGCCCGGATGCGGGTCGAGTCGATCAGCACGATCTCCCTCATCGTCGGAATGGACCTATAGACGTCAAGCTTTCGGCCCTCGTCGTAACCGCGCGTGCTCGCCGAGGCGATCTCGAACACGACGGCAGGGTTGGTCGCCGCCTGCTGGGTGCCGTAACGAATCGTCTGTGGCGGTCCGTCCATCAGCACGGCGTCGGGGAAGAACGCAACCTCGCCGTTTTGCGTTGCGAGGAGCTGATTCGAAGTGAACGCTTCGTACGGCGACTCCTCGAATGCGACGGCGATCTCGCGAACAAGGTTGAGCTCGATCCGGTTGTGCGACACCAAGCCGCCTGGCATCGCCACGATGTGGGGCATCACCCGCCCTCGGTCGTACTCGTGCTTCATCTCCTGGGTGCCCAGCCATACCATGAACTGAGCCAAGGACATCGCCTGCTGGACGGCCATAGGTGCATTGTACGACGGCTTTTCGAACCTCTGCCGGAGATCAATCTGAGAAGTCGCGGAACAGCCGCTCCAGAGCCTGCCGTCCTTCCAGCCCCTCGCCGACCGACCGAAATACCTCGACTTCGATGTTCCCGTCATCGAAGAACTCGATCTCCCAGCGTTCTCCTGGAACCGCGACCTTCACCATCACGGTGTCCTGGCGATGACGCCCGAGCTCAAAATGGATCTTCCGGTCCTCAAGGGCTTGTAGAAAGGCGAAGAGGGTCATTGTCCTTGCGTCATTCCGCACGAAAGCGCCGCAGAATCGTGCGGTGTCGGCGCCGTTCCGCGCGGTACTGACTCGTAACCACGCGGTTTAGGTGCAATGCCGCACGCTTTGGTCCTTGAACCGCGCGATATTGCCGCATAGCTGCGCGGTACGACGATCAAACCGAGTGGATACGCGACACTTCCACGCGGTTTCGCCCCCATTTCACACGGACTCGTCAGCCCCTCACGACGCTCCGAAGCGCCTCCTCCAGCGACGGGTGCTTCCACCTGAACCCCGCGTCCTGCGCGACCTTCGGAACGACCCTCGACGAGGCGAGGACCACCTCGGGGTCGGGACCCTTGATCTTGCCCACGAGGTCCAGCATGAACCTCGGCGCGGGCGGCGCGGGCGGACGGCCGACCACCGAACGCAGGGTCTGCATGAAGGTCGAGTTGAGGCACGGCGCGGGGCCGCAGGCGTTCACCGGTCCCGCGACGTCGTTCTCCAGGAGCCAGCGGACCATCGCGCAGTGGTCGTCGACGTGGACCCACGGCATCCACTGGTGGCCGTCGCCCTGCGCCCCGCCGAGGAACAGCTTCGTGAGCTTCAGGAGCGGCTTCAGCGCGCCGCCGCCCTTGCCGACGACGATGCCCGTTCGCAGGGCGACGCGCTTGGTGTTCGCGAGGCTCTCCTGCATGAGCACCTGTTCCCAGTTGCCACACAGCTCGGCGAGGAAGCCCGTGCCCTGGGTGGAGGTCTCGTCCAGCAACTCCGCACCGCGCGAGCCGTAGAAGCCGACCGCGCTGGCGTTGATCCAGACCTTCGGCGGCCTCTCCGCGCCCTCGATGGCCTGACCCATGAGGTAGGTGGGCTGGATGCGCGTCTCCTTCATGAGCTTCTTGTTCTCATCGGTGAACTTGGCGGTCACGGGCGAGCCGCAGTAGTTGATCACCGCGTCGGCCCCGTCGATCTCGTCGGCCCAGCGGTCCATCTTCAGTCCGTTCCAGTTCACGGGCTTCGCGCCGGGCGTGGGCTCGCCGTGGCGGACGAGGGCCACGACCTCGTGGTCCTTCAGCGAAGCGATGAGGGCCCGGCCCAGGAAACCCGACGCGCCGGCGACGACGATCTTCATGCAGAGTGCCTCATTGCAGACCTTAGACGACGCGCGTGTCAAAATCGACCTTAGATGAGCAGAAAGATCGCGGTGCTGCCCGGCGACGGCATCGGACCCGAGGTGACCGCGGAGGCGGTCAAGGTGCTGGAGCGGCTGGGCGGCTTCGAGTTCGAGACCGCGCTGGTAGGCGGTGCGGCGTACGACGACGGCGGCCATCCCCTACCCCTCGCCACCCTCGATCTCTGCAAGAGGGCCGACGCCGTCCTCTTCGGCGCCGTGGGCGGCCCGAAGTACGACGCCATCCCCGACCCGCTCCTCCGGCCGGAACTCGGCGCCCTCCTCCCGCTCCGCAAAGAGCTCGGCCTGTACGCCAACGTCCGCCCCGCCAAGACGCCCCCCGCCCTGCGCGCCTCCTGCCCCCTTAAGGGCGACCCGAAGGTTGACTTCGTCGTGGTTCGCGAACTGACCGGCGGCCTCTACTTCGGCGAGAAGAGCCACACCGCGGACGGCGCGACCGACACCTGCGCCTACTCCCGAGGGGAGATCGAGCGCATCGCCCGCGTGGGCTTCGCCGTCGCCCGCACCCGCGGCAAGCGCCTCCTCAGCGTCGACAAGGCCAACGTCCTCGAGACCTCGCGCCTCTGGCGCTCCGTCTTCACCGAGATGGCCGCGGAGTTCCCCGACATCGCCCTGTCCCACATGCTCGTCGACAACTGCGCCATGCAGATGATCCGCGACCCCGCGGCCCTCGATGTCATCGTCACCGAGAACCTCTTCGGCGACATCCTCTCCGACGAGGCGGCCGCGATCACCGGCTCCATGGGCCTCCTGCCCTCCGCCAGCCTCGGCGAAGGCGCCTTCGGCCTCTACGAGCCGATCCACGGCTCAGCGCCCGACATTTCTGGAACGGGCCGGGCCAACCCCATCGCGGCAATCCTGTCCGCCGCCATGATGCTCCGCCTGAGCTTCGACGACGAGGATGGCGCCTCCCGAATCGAACGCGCGGTCGACGCCGCGCTCGACGCCGACCTCCGCACCGCCGACATCCGTTCGCCCGGCGACACTCCGGTCAGCACGAGCGCAATGGGCGACACGATCGCGGCGTGGTTAGGATGATGATCACGGTCGTCGGTGGGGGATTCGCGGGGGTCGAGGCGGCGTGGGCGTGCGCCGAGCGTGGCGTTCCCGTACGGCTCTACGAGATGCGGCCGGTGCGCAACACGCCCGCCCACACCACGGAGTGGCTCGCGGAGCTCGTCTGCTCCAACTCGCTCAAGTCGAAGTCGCCGACCTCGCCCGCGGGGCAGCTCAAGGCGGAGATGCAGGCGCTCGGCTCGGTCGTGCTCCAGACGGCCTACGAGCACGAGGTGCCCGCCGGGCAGGCGCTGGGCGTGGACCGCGACGCCTTCGGGGTGGCGATCACGGAGCGGATCGCGTCGCACCCCCTGATCGAGCTGGTGCGCGAGGAGTTCACGCCCGCGGACCTGGAGGCTTTGCTCGGTCGGGGCGAGGTCGTGATCCTCGCGACGGGCCCGCTGACCTCGCCCGAGATCGCGGACTGGCTCGCGCGGGCGACGGGGCGCGCGCACCTGTACTTCTACGACGCGGTCTCACCCACCGTGGACGCGGCGTCGCTCGACCGGTCGGTCGTGTTCGCCCAGAGCCGCTACGACAAGGGCGAGGGCGACGACTACCTCAACTGCCCGTTCAACAAGGAGGAGTACCAAGCGTTCGTTCGCGAGCTCGTCGCGGCGGAGCGGGCGCCGATCCACGCCTTCGAGGCGGGAGGCAAGCGTGGCCTCTCCCCCCAATCCCCTCTCCAAGACGAGCCACTTGGAGAGGGGGAGCCGGAAACCCAGTTCCTCGAAAAGGTCAAGTACTTTTCCGGCTGCTCGCCCATCGAGGTGATCGCCGAGAAGGGCGAGCGGTCGCTCGCCTTCGGCAACTTCAAGCCCGTGGGGCTGACCGACCCCCGTACCGGGCGGCGGCCTTGGGCAGCCCTGCAGCTACGCCCCGAGAATCGCGAGATGACGCTCTACAGCCTCGTCGCCTGCCAGAACCGTCTGAAATTCGGGGAGCAGCGGCGGGTGTTCCGGATGGTGCCGGGGCTGGAGAACGCGGAGTTCGTGCGGTACGGGGTGATCCACCGGAACACCTACGTCGAGTCTCCCATCGTGCTGGAGCCTTGGCTGGAGCTGAAGGGCCACCCTGGCCTTTTCGTCGCGGGTCAGCTTACGGGGGTCGAGGGGTACGTGGAGAGCGCGGCGTCGGGCCTGTACGCGGGAGTCGAGGCGGTGCGGCGGGTCCGTGGCCTCGATCCCTGCCCGTCGCCGCGCGCCTGCGCCTACGGCTCGCTTTCGTCGCACCTGCGGGACGCGACCCCGCGCGAGTTCGCGCCGATGAACATCAACTGGGGCCTCTTCCCCGAGCCCGAGGTGCATAACCCGCGCGACAAGGACGAGCGTCGGACGGCGAAGCTGACCGCGGCGCAGTCGGCGTTCGCCGATTGGCGAACGGAGTTGGAGCCGCTCGCGACCGTGTGATTTTTCCATTTCGTTTTGGTCCCTTTTTGGTCGGGACTTTCGGCCTGTTTTTCGGAGCGGGTGGTTGACGGGGCTTTCGGACCCACTTGCCTTGGCTTTCACGACAGAGTCCATAGAGATAGGAGTTCGAGAGGGGCTTTCGTCAACCAAGTTTCGGAGCGATTTCTGGTGGGCGGCTTGCTCCAGAGGTCCGATGGTCGGGAGACCCTCGCCACGGACGCCGGCAAGAACCATCCGGCGGTTACAGGAACGTCCGTCGCTTGCGTGGCTCTCGGGGCAATCTGGCGCGGATTGAGGCGGGCAAGGGCATGAAGCCAAGCATCGAGAACAGCACGACGACGATTTCGACCAGCGACGAAAAGAACCGGGCGGCGGCATCTACGTGAAGGCCAAACGTGCCGGGAAGCACAAGCATCCAGAAGCTCGCTACCGCGAGAAACAAGACGAACGGCACCCGCCGCCGCACGGTCAAGGCCCGCTGGAGCAGGTCGGGGTGCATCGACGACGGTGGCAGGATCGTCTCGGACGTGACCGCGTCGGGCAGGGCGTCGATGCGGGCCAGCGTGGTGTACGCCTGAAGGTCTCGGTCTAGGGGGACGATGCCGACCGTCGTGTCGAACACCGTCGCCACCAGCCGGGGCGCGAGGAGCGCGGTGTCGGCGAACGGTCGCCAAGGATCGGTGTGCATGATCGCACGGGGAAGCACGAACGACACCGTGCGGCCCACGAACCCGACCCCACCCTTCTCGAACCACAGGATGCCGACGTCCCAGCCCAGGAGGTCGCCGTCATGGCGGAACTCGACGCGGACGGCACGCTCGTCGGGGCCGTGGGGCGTTTCGAGGGACCGTAGTCGGCGAGGGAGGGCGGTGGGCCAGCGATGCCGCCAGATGGTCCAACCCGCGACGAGGCTGGCGACGGCCCCGAGCCAAGGCCCCTGCGGTCCGAACAGTCCGAACGCCCCCGCCCCGCCCAGCACCACAACCCCGCCCACGAGCCAAAGGGTGCGCCTTCTCGGGAGGGGCCGCAGACCGGGGAGCCGTCCGGTCCAGAGGGCGACGGGGGTCATGGCGGCTCCTCCGACCGGGGCGGCGAGTTCGGAAGACTTGCGCCTCTCGGCACCCCCTCCCCCACGGTTCCCCCTTGCGCTCGCGGCGCAGGTTGGCCGGAACCTACGGGTTGCTCGCCACGGCTCCAAGGGGAACCATCTCCGGAGCCCTCCTCCTCGCTGGCGATGCGTTGCAACGTGGACCGCTGATAGCCGTTCGTTCGCCAATTGTAAACCAAGTCGGCGACTCCAAAGAGTGCACCGGCGATTGGAAACACACTAGGCTTCCAAACGATCAAAACCGCGCTACCGGCAAGCAGCGTAAGCAAGAAGACAATAGACTGCTTGCGCGTCGGCGATTTTGGAATCAGGCCGTCTCGTGGAGCAAGTGGCGGGTACTGACTCATGCCGCCGCTTTTATGAGCACGCAACTGATTGATCCTAACGTTGAGACTCTGAGCTGCGTCATGACGCGCTTTGCCGCCTATTCCGATCAGTTCGACATTGACCAAGACCTTCCGAGTTGGATGTCGAAGCCGCATCTCCTTCGGATGTGCCGGACCGGTTTCCATCTCGTCACCCCAGGGCAGATACGTGCAGGGGAGGACGTCCGGTGCCGCGACTCGGAAGGAGCAGGCACGGCCGCTGAACCAGACGGCCTCCTCCTCGAAGCCGAGCGCACCGTCGTCCCAGCCCGTCGTGATACCGTCCTGGACGATGGTGATGCGGACGGGCAGGGGGTCCGAGCCTTCTTCGAGAAGGCCGTCAAGGTCGGGTCTGAGGGGCAAGGCGGTCGGTTTAACGACGCGCCAGGACGTCCGGGGCGGGAGGGCGTCCATAGACGGGAGAATAGCATGGGCCGGACGGGGTTGCTCTCCCCCCAACCCCCTCTCATTTTGCTCGCGGTGGAAGTCGGCGATGTTTGGATGTCTTGCGCCGCGGCAAAACGAGAGGGGGAGCCGGAGCCGGAGTTACGCCGCCTTGAGCGTGAGGTAGGTGACCTCGGGGCGGCAGAAGAGGCGGATGTGGTGGATGGAGCAGACGCCACGCGTGACGTAGACGCGGTTGTGCGGACCCTCCACGAGGCCCGCGCGGTACTTCTGGCCGTAGCTGCTGCTGGTGAAGGGGGCCGGACCGAAGGGGAGGCGGACCTCGCCGCCGTGGGTGTGGCCGGAAAGCTGGAGGTCGACCCGGGGCGGGGGCGTGGAGATCTCCGCGACATCGGGATTGTGGGCGAGCAGGATGCGGGGCACGTCGTGGGGAACGTCGCCGAGGGCGGCCATGTAGTGGACGTCGCCCGCCCAGAGGTCGCCCACGCCCGCGACCGCGAGTCGGGCGTCGCCGCGACGGATGAGGCGGTGGCGGTTGTCGAGAAGCTCGATGGGCGTGTTCTGGGCGATCTCGCGGCGGAGCGCCGGCACGTCGAGGAGCTTGTGGTCGTGGTTGCCGAGGGTCCCGACCACCCCGTCCGGGGCGTGCAGGCCGTCGAAGAGGCCCTTGAGGCTGGGCACAGCGTAGGTCGGCGCGTTGTCGCAGAGATCGCCGGGAAGGGCGACGAGGTGGGGATCGAAGGCCATCGCGAGCTCGACCGCGCGGTCCAGGACGGCGCGGCTCGTGAAGCGCGGCCAGTGGAAGTCGGAGAGGAGGGCGATGCGGTAGCCGTCGAAGGCGGGATCGAGGTCGCGGATGGGGACCTCGATGCGCTCGACCTGGAGCCATTGGGGCTCGACAGCGAGAGCGTCGCCCGCGAGGACGAGCGTGCCCAAGGCAAGGCCGCGCCGCAGGAGCGTTCGGCGGGAAAGCTTGTCGGCGGGCACGGTAGGTGTTATGTCGGTTGCGGGGCGGGGAGTTCCCGGGTGTGGATTCTCTCCCCCCGTGACGGGCATCAACGTCTATTGAGACCACCCCCTCCACCTGGGGCGCGACTGCGTCGCATCCCTCGGTGGACCCTCCCACGGTTCCCCCTTGCGCTTGCGGTGTGAGGCAGAGGAGTTTGCGAGTTTTCCGCCGCGGCTCCAAGGGGAACCATCTCCGGACGTCTATCGATAGACCACCGCGTTCAGGGTCTTCTCGACGGGGGCGAGGCACTCCGTGTCGGTGCAGGGCTGGTAGGTCACGGTGAGTTCGAGATCGGCGCCGGATTCGCCTTTCGGGAGGGTAACGGTGAAGGGAATCTCGACGCGCCCGACGTACCCCAGCCCGTCCTCGGCAGGATAGGCGACCTCGGCCTTCAGGGGGCGGACCTCGACGCGGGTGGGGGTGAGCCACCGTGCGGGCGGGTTGGGGCCGTTGACGTGGAGCCCTTCGGGGAGATCGAGGACGACGGTGAGGGTCGCGCGCCCGTCGGGGGCGGTCTGGATTTCGGATTGGAGGAGGCTCACGATCGGCACCGGAACCCCACCCCTGCCCCTCCCCGGAGGGAGGGGTTCTGAGATCTCGCGATCGACAAGACCGATGGCGGCGGCGTAGAGGCCTTCGGTGGCGGTGGGGACGCGCTCCATGGTGCCAAGCAGGGCGACGACGAGGCGGCGGGCGCGGTCCGTCTCGCCCATGGCGACGAGGACGCGCAGGGCGAGGGCGTTGCCGCTGGGAACGGGCTGGTCGAAGGTCGAACGGGTGCGGCCGAAGAGGGTCTCGTGGGCGGCGGAGGTCGAGAGGTACGCGCCGGTGGCGGGGTCTTCGAAGGACTCGATCATGAAGCCCGCCATTTTCATTGCGTAGCCGCGGAACATCATCGCCTCCGTCGTTTCGTCTTGCGTGTCCAAGAGGTCGGCCAACTTGAACAATCCGTCCGCGAACGCCGCAACGTCGTCGAGGTAGGCGTCGCCGGAAGGCTTGCCGTCGGTGACCTGATGGGGAAGGCGACCCCAGAAGCCGTACATCTCCATGATCGCCCTCGCGGCCTTCTCGGCGGGAGCGGAGAGTCCGGCCTCGGCGAGGGCGCCGATCATGAGGCCGTTCCAGGCGACGATGGCCTTGTGGTCGAGGGCGGGGCGGGGACGCTCGCCCCGTTTGGCGAGGAGGGCGTCAAGCTCGGCGTCGAACTTCGGACCGACGTCCTCCTGGAGGTGGAGGATGTTCTTTCCGGTCGGCACGCCCGTGGCCTCGTCGCGGAAGTTGCCCTCGGGCCGCGCGCCGAACGCCTGGGCGAGGGCGGGCGGAAGGCCGTCGTGGGACCAGACGTAGAACGCGCCCTCCTCGGAATGGCCGTGCTCGTCGAGCGAGTCGGCGTCGAGGGCGGAGTAGAAGAGGCCCTCGGGGGAGGTCATCTCGCGCTCCAGCCAGGTGACGATCCCCCCGGCGGCGCGGGCGAAGAGCTCGGCGCGCGGCGGGTCCACCTCGGCGGCGACCACGGTCGCGCGGGCGAGGTTGCCCAGCATGAGGGCGTTGTCGTAGAGCATCTTCTCGAAGTGCGGCAGGAGCCAGTCGGCGTCGGTGCTGTAGCGGTGAAAGCCGCCGCCGACGTGGTCATGGATGCCGCCGAGGACCATGCTTTCCAGGGTGACGAAGGCCATCGCGAGCGCGGCCTGCCGCTCCTCGTCGGCGGCGAAGTCGCTCAGGGCGTGGGCGATCAGGAGTTCGATGGCGGTGTGGGGCGGGAACTTGGGGGCGGGGCCGAAGCCGCCCTTTTCGGGATCGAAGCCCTCGACCTGGGCCTGGAGCGCGGTCGTGTAGAGCGCCGGGGTGAGCGCACCTTCGGCGGTCGGGGACCCGGCGGCAAAGTACCGCCGGAGCTCGCCCGCCAGCTCCTCCGCCTGCGCCTCGACGTCGTCGCGCCGCTCGCCCCACGCTTCGGCGAGGCTGTCGAGCACGCGCACGAAGCCGGGATGGCCGGCGCGGTCCTCCTTCGGCCAGTACGTTCCGCCGTAGAACGGCTTGCGGTCGGGGGTGAGGAACACGGACATCGGCCAGCCGCCACGGCCGACGGCCATCTGGATGAAGGCCATGTACGCCTCGTCCACGTCGGGCCGCTCCTCGCGGTCGACCTTGACGTTGACGAAGCCGTCGTTCATCTTCCGCGCGACCGCGTCGTCCTCGAACGACTCGTGGGCCATGACGTGGCACCAGTGGCAGCTCGAGTAGCCGACGGAGAGGAACACGGGCTTGCCCTCTCGCCTTGCACGCTCGAACGCCTCGTCGCCCCAGGGCATCCAGTCGACGGGGTTGTCCTTGTGTTGGCGCAGGTAGGGGGAGGTGGCATTGGCGAGGCGGTTGGGCATGGTGGGTTCTACGTTTTCTTTCTGGAGGCGACACATCGGGGTTCGTGGGGGTCGCTTGTTGCACGATGAACCTTTATCCGGGTTCGCTCCACTCAAGTTCGATGCGACGTTGGGCGCCGTTGATCTGGTACGGGCTGATCTTCGTGAGTTCCTGCTCGGTGATCCATCGCGAGGCGTTCGTCGGGGCGGTGGCATCGGCGCTGCCGTCCTCGGCGCGGTCAGGATGGGAGAGCCTTTGGATCCATGCTTGGTGGCTGTTCGTGAAGGGGTGGCACGCGACGGAGTTCGCAATCCTTTTCGGGCTGGTGAAGCGGGCGTTTGGAGACGTCGGATGGTCGCTGTTCGCCGTGTCATTGGCGGCGATGCTGGACGAGTTCCACCAAACCTTTGTGCCGGGCCGGGGTGGAGCCGTGTCGGACGTACTGATCGACGTGGGCGGGGCGGTGGCTGCGGCGGCCCTGTTGGCGAACCCTCGCGTTCGACGAAAGGTCAGTCCGTAGCGATGCGCAAGTTGGCTCCTCTGCTCTGGTACGGCCTCATCTTCGCGAGCTCGTCGAGGTCGGTGAACGGCGGCGACGTCGAAGGGCGCATTCGGTCGCGGTTCAAAGGTCCCCAAGGCGACCGCCTGCTCGCGCTCTGGAAGAAGGGATGGTGGATCCCCGTCAAGGGATGGCACGCCACGGAGTTCGCGATCCTCTACGCGCTCTGCCGAACCGCGGGCCTGCGCAAGGGCGACGCGCTGTTCGCGGTGTCGGTCGCGGCGGCGCTGGACGAGTACCACCAGACGTTCGTGAAGGGACGGACGGGCACGCCGCGCGACGTGCTCATCGACATGGGCGGCGCGCTGGCGGCGTACGGGATCGAGACGCTGATCGAGCCGAGGCCTTTGGCGCAACGGCTACGGGACGTGCGCCGCGTCTCGTTCTAGGCGATCAGAAATCTCCAAGGACGGCGTACCACCCGGGGGTTCTATGTTATAGTCATGGGGGGTATCCCTATGAAGCGCGCATTCACCCTCATCGAACTCCTCGTCGTCATCGCGATCATCGCCATCCTGGCGGCGATCCTCTTCCCCGTGTTCGCGCAGGCCAAGGAGGCGGCGAAGAAGACGCAGGACCTCAGCAACCAGAAGCAGATCGTGCTCGCGCTCATGATGTACGCGGGCGACAACGACGACAACTCCGCCGTCACCCACCACGACCTCGCGGAGGGCGAGACGATCGCGAACCTCTACACCTGGTACCAGCCGCTCCAGCCCTACCTGAAGAGCCACGACGTGCTCTACGATCCCTCGCTGAAGGACACGCCCACGCTGTTTCCCTACCCAGTGACCCTCGGGGACTGGAAGACGTACCGCACCGACTACCTCATCAACGGCTTCTTCGCGCACGGCATGAACCTCACGACGATCTCGCGCCCGGCGGAGCAGATCATCCTGGGCGAGCGCCACGCGGGCATCGCGTTCTTCGACTACCACCCGTGGGCCTCCGCGCCGGACGACAACTGGGAGCGGGGCTTCCTTGACGGCTCGGGCTACCAGATCGGCGACGTGGAGTCGGACTCGCAGGTTCCGGACGCCAAGAACGTCGGACGGCACACGCGCGGCAACAACTACGCCTTCGTGGACGGCCACGCGAAGTGGTACCGCTTCGAGGGGACGCTGGACCGGACGAAGCCCGCGACCGCGGCGGACAACTGGGGCATGCACAACATCGACAACCTGCCGTCGAACGAGCCGGAATGATGAGGGTCCTCTTGCTCCTGTTCGTCGTGGGGCTGCTGGCGGGCTGCTCATCGGGCGAGTCGGGGACGGTGAACCCGGAGGTTCGCCAGATGCGGCCGTCGGTGCGCGGCAAGCATCGGTAGCTGCCCGGCAGGATGCCGGGACGACGAGAGGCCGGAGATGCCTCCTAGAAGGAGGCACCACGCCGAAGGGCCTACGCGACGGCGGGTTTTTCGCGTAGAGTAGAGACGTAGGCGACGTGTACGCGCTCCTCTTCCTCGTCGGTTTCTTCGGGTTCGTCGGAATGGCGGGCCTCAGCTTCCTACATTCGGGCCACCAGAGCCATACCGGCAACCACGGCAGCACCGGCGAGGCGCTCGGGAGCCTCAAGGCGATCCAGCACGCCCACGGGCCGAAGGTCCACGCGGCGAGGGGCACGAAGGTCGCCAAGGGCGGTCGCTTCCGGCCCTGGTGGGCGATCTCGCCGTTCGACCTGCTGGCCTACGCGACCGGCGCGGGCGCGGTGGGCGAGGTCCTGCGCCAGCAGGGCGTCTCGCCGCTCCTCACCCTCTGGGCGGCGGTCGCCGGGGCGCTCGCGTTCAACTTCGGCCTCGCCAAGCCCATCCTGAATCTTCTTCTTCGGTTCGAGAGCCGCCAGAGCGAGGGGCTGGAGGGATCGGTCTCTCACTCGGCGGAGGCGCTCACCCGCTTCGACGCGCAAGGGCGCGGGCTCGTCCGCCTCGCGCTCGACGGGCAGGTCGTCCAGGTGCTGGCGACCCTCGACTCCGACGAACGCTCGCGGGGCGTCACGGTGGCCAAGGGCGACGCCCTTCTGGTCGTCGACGTCGACGCCTCGCGCAACACCTGTCGCGTCACGCGGGAATTGGCGTCGTGACGCTCGCCACAATCGCAAGCAACGTCCGCAATCGTTAGGCAACCGTACCACCATGACCCCCATCATCATCGGCCTCGGGATCGCGTTCCTGATCCTCGTCGTGTTCCCCGTCATCGTCGCCGCGCTCCTGCGGACGGTCGACGCGGGCACGATCCGACTCGTCTCGCTCATGGGCGGCGACCCCAAGGTGTACAAGGGGCCGGGCAAGTCGAAGGAGATCCCGCTCTTCACCACCGGCACGACCATTCCCAGCAAGGCGATCAACATCGACCTGGACATCGCCGACCAGACGGCGGACGTGGACCGCGGCGGCCAGCCGAGGCCGATCAAGGTGCGGGTGCTGGCGAGCGCGATCGTCTCGGTGGGCGACTCGAACGAGATGATCCGCACGGCGGCCAACCGCTTCTTCGCGATGCCGCTCCCGGTGCAGAACTCGACCCTCACCGACCTGCTCACCTCGACGGGACGCCGCGCGATCAACCTGCTCCACCACGACGAGCTGTTCAACGCGAAGGTGAGCTTCAACACCGCCGCGACGCCGCAGGAGGAGAGCTTGGAGCTGGCGCGCGCCGCCGCCTCGCTCCCCGCGAACGTGGTCGAGGACGACGACCGCCTTGCGATCATCATCAAGAGCGCCTGCTCGCGCGAGCTCCAGGACCTGGGGCTGGTGTTCAACTCCCTGAACATCAAGGAGGTCCAGAGCGAGGTCGCGGAGGCGCGGCGAAGGCAGTCGGCGGTCGAGGCGAAGGCGAACGCGGACATCGTGCAGGCGGACCAGGAGCGGCGTTCCCGCGAGGCCCAGCTCGGCGCGGAGCAGGCGGTGAACGACAAGCAGCGCGACCTTGAGGAGCGCAAGGCCCAGAACGCGGTGGTGATCGCGAACGCCGATGCCCTGAAGCAGGACGCCCTGCGCTCGCTCCGCGCGGCGGAGCTGCAGGCGACGCAGATCACGCAGGCGACGGCCGACGCGGAGAAGCTGAAGGTCAACGCGGAGGCGCAGGCCGAGGCGGAGGCGATCCGCATCCGCACGGTGGCGGTCGCGCAGGCGGAGGCGATCCGCGAGGTGAACAAGGCGATCTCCGAGGGCGGCGACGCGTACCTCGCGCTCCGGCAGCTGGAGATGCTGCCGCAGATCGCGCCGGTCATCGCGAACGCCTTGGCCCAGGCGAAGCTGGTGAACATCTCCAGCGACGGCAAGGGCGCGGCGGGCGGCGCGGCGGACCAGATCACGGGCGTGATCCAGACGATCATGGCGGCGCAGCTCGTGACCCACACGCTGGGGGTGCAGCCTCCGGCGCAGACGAACGGCACGGTGCCCGCGATTCCCGCGGCGGCGCCGGTGGCGGCGATTCCGCCGAGGATCGAGAAGCGTTCGTGAGGATTCCAGGCTGGGTGGAGTAACCGAAAGGCACGATGGTCTGGAGACCATCGCCACGCGATGCGCCCATCTCCGTGAAGAGCATCTACCAGGAGCGGATGGCGCACCGGGTAGTGAACGTCGGTGACACGCCGCTGGTGTTCTTCGTGACGTGGATGAGCGACTGCGGCCACGAGTACGGACCGGTCGACTTCCCAAACGTGGCGAAGGTCCCCGGAGTCTCGTGACTTCCGAACGAGGGTCGGGAGACCCTCGCCACGACGACCTTGCGAAGGAGTCCGTCTTGGGGA
>CAXTOO010000015.1:0-26602 GCA_964245875.1 uncultured Fimbriimonas sp.
ACGTCGACCCCGGGACGATGAACCCGTTCCAGCACGGCGAGGTGTTCGTCACCGAGGACGGCGCGGAGACCGACCTCGACCTGGGCCACTACGAGCGGTTCATGGACGTGGAGTGCTCCGACGCCAGCAGCATCACGACCGGCAAGGTGTACCGCGCGGTGATCGACGCCGAGCGGCGCGGCGACTATCTCGGCGGGACGGTGCAGGTGATCCCGCACGTCACGAACGAGATCAAGAACCGCCTCAAGTCGATCGACGCCGACGTGGTGATCGCGGAGATCGGCGGCACCGTCGGCGACATCGAGAGCCTGCCGTTCCTCGAGGCGATCCGCCAGATGCGGGGCGACGTGGGCTGGGACGACTGCCTCTACGTCCACGTCACCCTCATTCCGACGGTCGGGCCGTGGAAGGAGGTCAAGACCAAGCCGACGCAGCACTCGGTGCAGCAGCTCCGTCAGATCGGCATCGCGCCCGACGTGCTCGTGTGCCGCTCGGAGGTGGCCCTGGAGAAGGACCAGATCGAGAAGATCTCGCTCTTCTGCGGCGTTCCGCCGCAGGCGGTGATCGAGAGCCGGACGGTCGAGACGATCTACGAGGTGCCGTTGGAGTACGAGGAGGCGGGGCTGGGCGAGTACGTCTGCAAGAAGCTCGGCCTGGAGCCGCGCGGGGCGAACATGGCGGAGTGGGAAGGGCTGGTCGACACCCTGAAGAACCCCGACGGGCGGGTGACGGTCGCGGTCGTGGGCAAGTACACGAGCAACGGCGACTCGTACAAGTCCATCGCGGAGGCGCTCGTCCACGCGGGCATCCCGAACTCGGCGGGGGTCGACATCCGGTGGATCGAGAGCGACCTCTTGGAGAAGGCCGACGACCCCGCGTCGCTTTTGGAGGGCGCGGACGCGCTGCTCGTCGCGCCGGGCTTCGGCGGGCGGGGGATCGAGGGGAAGATCGAGGCGATCCGCCATGCCCGCGAGGGCGGGCTGCCGTTCCTGGGGATCTGTTTGGGCCTCCAGATGGCGGTGATCGAGTACGCGCGCAACGTCGTGGGGCTGGAGGGCGCGAACTCGGAGGAGATGGATCCCCACGCGCTGCACCCGGTGATCCACCTCCTGCCGGAGCAGCGGGACGTGGTGGACAAGGGCGCGACGATGCGGCTTGGCACCTACCCCTGCAACCTCGTGTTCGGCTCTATCGCGGCGGGGCTGTACGGCGGGACGCGGATCGAGGAGCGGCACCGCCACCGGTTCGAGGTGAACAACGACTACCGGGAGCGGCTCCAGGAGGCGGGCATGGTCATCTCCGGCGTGTCCCCGGACTACCGGCTGGTGGAGACGGTCGAGGTGCCGGGCCACCCGTTCTTCGTGGCGACGCAGGCGCACCCGGAGTTCAAGAGCCGCCCGAACCGGCCGCATCCGCTGTTCACGGGGCTTATCGCGGCGGCGGTGGCGGGGAAGCGGGCAAGGCTCAAAGAGCCGGTCGCGGTGTAGCCTTGGTGCTCTTGGCATCGAGGGTGAGTTCAGGCCTGTCTTGGAGACTATCTCCGACTTCGCAGATTGGTCAAGCGATCAGCCGGGCTTCCGCACGACCATCTCGATGCTGTACTCGCCGTCGCTGTGCTGGGAGGGGTCGGTGATCGTGTGCCCCTCGTCGCAATCTTTAAGGTAAATCGTTTTCGCGCCGTTGCCAGCCAACGCACCCTCGACCAGGGGTCTCAGGCCGAGGGTGAAGGGCAGTTCGTCCCTTTCGGGCAGGAGGAAGAATTTGTGGTCGGGGTTCCACCGAGAGGGCAGGGACGTCCGCTTCTCGTAGAGGTCGCGGTGCGGCACGTAGAGGACGAGGTGTCCGCCCGGCTTGAGGATCCTCCACCAGTTCTTCAGCGCCTGCGTCGGGTTGCCGATGTGCTCGAGGATGTGCGAGGTGTAGACGAAGTCGTAGGCCTCGTCGGGGACCGCCTCCATGAACGTGGCGTCCCCATCGTCCTTGTCCCAGCCTTGGACTCCCGGCACGGGGAGCGCGTCCTCGCCGTCGACCGTGTCGATGCGGCCGACGCCGATGTCGATTCCGTGCCCTTGGCAGTAGGCATCGTAGAACCCTTCTCTCAAGCGTCTCGCGTGGGCTTTTCTCGTCTCGGCCATAAGCTGTCGTTCCGCGGAGTCTGGCGAACCTTCTTGACCGCCGTGCTTGGAAGCCCGATGACTTCGTGAGTCCTCATGTTCGAATGCCCTCGAGTCGTATCCTTCGCTTCGGAACTCCCGAGGCTGCGTCGAGGAACGAGACGGCATCGCCGTCCTCCAAGATCAGTTCGCCGTTCGGGAGAAACTTGACGCCCCTCCCGGGACTCTCCCAAAGCTTTCGGCACGTTTCGACCTCGTAGCCCACGGTGGTGCGGGTCGCCGTACCGTCTGCCTCTCCCGTCGAGTAGCAGGCCGCGAAGTTTCGCTCGTCCGGACTCACGAGGATGGTGTCCGGCGGACCGATGCGGCGGGGCGTGCGGCGGACGACTTCGCCACGTTTCACCAGCCCGACGCCTGGGCGGTAAGTCAGCCAGCGTTGATTGCAGTAGGCGACGAAGCCGATCGACTTGGGCAGCCAGCCGACCTCGAAGCTGCCCGGAATCCAGGCGATGTCCAGCGCCTTCTTAGCCGGGATCGAGTACAGGACGATTGATCCGCTGTCGCCGGGAGGCGAGTCGTGGAAGAAGCGCTCGCCATTCCCCACCATGGCGACCCGGGGAACGAGGAGCGGCATCGTCTTGTCGAAGCGAACGAGCCTTTTACGAGCCCTGAGATCGAAGACGGTGACCCCCGACCAGTCCGAATAGAGAAGCCAGTGGCCATCGGCGCTCTCTTGCGCGATGTTAGTCAAGTAGCCGCTCGGCGAGAAGTCCGGCATCGTGAATGTCGGAGAGCCGGTGTTCAAGTCCCAGCACACGAGCCTTTGGGGCTCCCTTTTCGGAACGACCTTGGCCTCCACCCCATAGATTCGTCTTCCATCGCGACTAAAGGCGTCAAAGAGGCTGTCCGGAATCTCCCAGACGAGCTTGCCGGAGGCGATGTCCCAAAGCCTCATCGAACGGTCCCTCGGACCCTTCTCGTCCACACCCCACTTCACCGTGTCGGACAGCGGTTCGAGCGACTGCCCCAAGACCGACCGGCCGTCGGGGGAGATGCGCGCCATGTAGATGGGCTGCCGATAGCCCTCCAGGACGTGGATCGCCTTGCCGGTCGCCGCGTCCCAGACGACCAGCCTCCTCGATCGGGTCAATCCGACCACGTGCCGGTCGTCGCTGTCCAAGAGCGATTCGATCGTGGACTCGACGCGCGGGCTCGGCGCGGCCGGTACTCCGAGGGTGACGGCAACGAGGCTAAGCAAGAGGGTCAATGGCAAAGTGGCCTCACAGTTCTCCTGGCAGGTTATCCAAGTCGGCTGTCGGAGTGGGAGTCGGCGTGGGCGTACAGGTCCCTGTCGTGCTTCCGCCAAGGTACTTTATCGCCGCCTTGAGCTGAAGGCACAACGCCGTTTGGCATTGGGCCAGCGTCAAGCCGTAGTCGACGTGCGTATGGAACCCAATTTTGCAGTTCGACGGATAGGACGCTTGATACCAAACCGCGTGGTACGCCACAAAGGACGAGACGAAACTCTCACCACCGCCCGTGCCCGCGGAAAAACCATCGACGGGAGTTACGCCAATGCTGGCGGAAGTAATCGCCGTTTTTATCGCGGCGATCAGATTTGTGCTGTCTGCCGAAAGTCCCCGAGAAGGGTTCCCGGCGACAGCCCAGGAAGGGAAGTTGCGGTCCGGAGGAGAACCCGAAACCGTCCCGCCGTTGCTGTTTGGCCGACCTGCCTGATGTGCGGGATCGTTGGCGGCGCCTCCCTCGAAAGGCGTCCCCGCAAAGACCACCGTCGAGCCGGTCCGCCAGACGCTTTGGACGTCGTTTCTAACCAGGGTCTCAAACTGCCAGCCGGTGAATTGAACGTTGCGGCTGAAAGTCATGACTGCGACCGGCTTGTGATACAAGGCCAAGGGCCAAAAAGTGGTGGAGACCTGCTGGTAGTTCACGGTCCACTGACCCGTGCCTGCATCCCATGATTGGTCAGTGTCTTTGATGTAGCATGTGTCGCCCTGCTTGTCTTGACTGAAGTTGGTGGCGATAAGGACCACTTTGTAGTCCGAGCCCATAAAGTTTGGAACGATAATCTCGCCCCACAAACCGGTGGTCGCGCCTGGCAACTGAGTCAGCCAGTACATCATTCCTTGGCAACTGGTCGCATTCGTAGGCGGCCACATGCCCGTGATGAGAATCCGCCTTCGGAGCCCGATCCGCTGCCAACTCCCGTACGCACCCCAGTTTGAGCGACCTGAAGGGTATCCGAGGCTGACCCGACGCCGAAGGGCTCCACGTTCTTCTCAGGCGATGTTTGTGAGTCGGAGATCATTGTTTTGACGGCACTTGCGGGTTTGGTGGGTGCTTGTACGATTCGGATTGCTGCGGATGGCCTGCTTCTAGACTGTTGCCCGCCTATGACACATCGGATTTTGGCCTCCGCGTGATGCTGTTTTTATCGTGGGGGCAGTAACCAAGTCCATCGATGCTTGTTCGGCGGGCGTCGGAGATTTGGCCGTAGGACTCTGGATCGCCGAGGGAGCTCGGCGAGAGGGTGAAGAGGTCCTTTTCGTGAGCGTAGCGTACGATCCGGTGGTCAGGGCCTTTGGCCACAACACCGTCTCTGATCCGAGCGACGACTGTACGCACCTTGGGGGAACGTCTCGAGTGTACAACGAGGAACTACGTACCTCTATTCACGACGTGTCGCCTCGAACCCTGCGGTGCAGAAGTGGATTAGAACGGCGTGGTCGCTCAAGAATAGCGGCGTCCGAACCGTCGCGATTGACGGTCGGCGGGAGGTCGTCGACTCCTTCCCTCTCTATGCCTTTGGCTACAACTGGAACCACGTCCTCGCCCTCCTATCCCTTTCCGGTGTCGTGGCTGGCAACGACTCTGGCGTCTCCCATCTATCCGCCTGTGTCGGTCGGCCCACGGTTGTCGCGAGCGGTCCAACGGTGCCGTCCATCGTCTTCGGTCATAGCCTGGATGTCGTAAGATCGGTCGGAAGGCCGGACGTCGAGTGCTCTGGTCGTGAGGTCCTCTTGCGTTCACGGACGGGAGGGGAAAGTGAGGGTAAGCAGAGTACGAAGGCCAAGCCCTGACAAAAGGCCCAGATGGGAACCGCACGCCGGAAAAAGGCATACTCCCCCTTATCCATGCGAGGTCCTCTCTAAGCGTGCTCCCGCTCGCGCTCGCCCTCGTCGTCCGTGCCCAAGGGGCGGCGACCCAGGCCCAATCCCAACCCACCCCCGAGCCGCGCCTGTTGCGTCAGCCCGCGATCTACGGCGACACCGTCGTGTTCGTCCACGCGGGCGACCTCTGGGCGACCTCCGTGAGCGGCGGCCCCACGCGCCGCCTCACGAGCGGCCCCGGCTCCGAATCGCGGCCCCACATCTCGCCCGACGGCAAGACCGTCGCCTTCACCGGCCAGTACGACGGCCCGCCCAACGTGTACGTCGTGCCGCTCGCGGGCGGCGAGCCCAAGCGGCTGACCTACGAGCCGCAGGGCGACGCCGTGCTCGGCTGGACCCCCGACGGTCGCGTGGCCTATGCCTCGAACTTCGGCAGCAAGTCGACCCGCAGCCGCCGCCTCTGGACCGTCGCGCCCACGGGGGGGATGCCCGAGAAGACGAGCATCGACGAGATCGGCGAGGGTTCGTTCCTGGACCGGGACACCGTCGTCTACAACCGCTTCTACTCGTCCATCTTCAACTGGCGCCGCTACCGCGGCGGCACCCAGGGCCGCGTGTCGATCTTCAACCTGAAGACCAACGTCTACCGCGAGCTGCCGTCCGGGCGGGAGCAGAACTACTGGCCGATGGTGGTCGGCGACTCCGTCGTGTACGCCTCGGACAAGCGGCTCGCGACCCTCAACCTGTATCAGGTCGACCTGAAGACGGGCCGGGAGACTCAGCTCACGTCGTACGCCGACGAGGACGTGCGCTATCCCAGCACCGATGGAAAGCGGATCGCGTTCGAGAAGGACGGTCGGCTGTTCGTGCTCGATCCGGCCACGAAGGCCGCGGTTTCCGTCCGTCCGACGATCGCCGCCGAGAATCTCTCCGCGCGGCCCGTGCTGCGCCGTCTCACGCCGTACGTGTCCAGCATCGCCCTTTCGCCCTCGGGCGCGCGGGTGCTCCTGGAGGCCAGGGGCGAGATCTTCTCCGTGCCCACCGACGAGGGCGACACGAAGAACCTAACGGAGACGCCCGCCTCTCGCGAGCGTTTCCCCGTGTGGTCGCCCGACGGCAAGAGCATCGCCTTCACGCGCGAGGACGAAGGCGACAAGCGGCTCTACGTTCGTCCGGCGGCGGGCGGCGACGAGGTGCTGGTCACCCGCGACCTGCCGAAGGACCCCGAGGGCCTCACCTGGTCGCCGGACAGCAAGAGCCTCCTAATCGGCGCTCGGGCGGGCGGCCTCGTGCTGGTGGACGTCGCGTCGAAGAAGAGCACGACGGTGCTCCAGGCGCTCGGGCAGGGGACGGCGTTCGACTTCAGCCCCGACTCCAAGTGGATCGCGCTGACCGCCTCGCGCGCCACCGGCCTCGGCGCGCTCTACCTCTACGAGATCTCGACCGGGCGGCTCACGCAGGTGACGGAGGGCTACTACAACGACGCCAGCGTCGAGTTCGACGGCAACGGGAAGTACCTGTACCTCGTTTCCGAGCGCACCTTCAACCAGCCTCAGAACACCGAGGGCGGCATCGACCTCACCGTCAGCAACGCCTCGCGGGTCTACATCCTCCCCCTCGCCGCCAACCAGGGGAATCCCCTCACCGCCCCGGCGGGCGACGAGCCCACCGGCAACAGCCCCGGCGCGCGTCCCGCGCCGGAGGACAACTCGACCAAGATCGACTTCCCCGGCCTCGGGGCGCGGGCGGTGCCCCTGCCCTTTCCGGCGGGCGACTACGCGATCCAGGGGATGGCCGGCGGGGTGCTCGTCTACGGCGACAACGGCATCCAGCGCTGGGACCTCGCCTCGCGCGACGTGGCGACGATCGCGCCGGTGCTTCCCGGACTGCTCGCCTTCAATCCGGGCGTCACCAAGATGGCGATCTGGAACGGCCTTTTCCTGCGGGTGTTGGACGTTCGGCCCGGCCTCTCGCCGGTGGGGGGCAACGTCGACCTGAGCGATGTGACGGCGGTGGTCGATCCCCGCGCCGAGTGGCGCGAGATCTTTTGGGAGTCGTGGCGGTGGTACCGCGACAACTACTACGATCCCAAGCTGAGGGGGCTGGACTGGAAGGCGATTGGCGACCGCTATGCCAAGTACCTGCCGTACGTGGACCATCGAAGCGACCTCAACGAGGTGATCGGGCGGATGATCGCCGAGCTCGGCACGGGCCACTCGTACGTGACCGGCGGCGACGTCGGCGCCACCCCGCCCGCGATTCCGACGGGCCTGCTCGGCGCGGACTACGACGTCGTGAACGGCCAGGTGCGCTTCGCCAAGATCTACCGCGGCGACGCCGCCGACGAGACCCGGCGCGGGCCGCTGGCGGAGGTCGGCGACGCGATCAAGGAGGGCGACGTGCTGCTCGCCATCGACGGCAAGCCGGTGGACGCGCAGAACTCGCCCAGCTCTCGCCTCGTGAACCGCGTGGGCCGCTACGTCACGCTGACGGTGAGCCGGACCGGCACCCGCGGCGACGCGCGGCAGGTGCGCGTGATGCCCATGGGCAACGAGGCGGGCGTGCGCTACGCCGACTGGGTGGAGGGGAACCGGCGGCGGGTGGCCGAGCTCAGCGGCGGGCGCATCGCCTACATCCACGTGCCCGACACGAGCGAGGGCGGCGCGCGCGAGTTCGCCCGCGGCTATCGCGCCCAGACGGACAAGGAGGCGCTCATCGTCGACGAGCGCGACAACTCCGGCGGCAACCTGCCGACCTTCTTCGTGGACCGGCTCGCCCAGACGGCGGCGACGCGAATCCAGCAGCGCAACGGCCTCGACGTGCCCGGCGGCGTCACCACCGTCCCCGGTCCCCGCGTGATGCTCATCAACCAGAACGCGGGCTCGGGCGGGGACATGCTCCCCTACCTCTTCCGGAAGGCGAACCTCGGGCCGCTCATCGGCCTTCGAACCTGGGGCGGCCTCGTGGGCATCCAAGATCCCGCGCCGCTCGTGGACGGGGGGCAGCTCCAGGTGCCCGAGTTCGCGATCTACGATCCCGAGACGAACACCATCGTCGCAGAGAACCGGGGCGTCGATCCCGACATCGAGGTCGACAACCGGCCCGATCTCGTGGCGCAGGGCCGCGACCCGCAGTTGGAGAAGGCGGTCGAGGTGCTGCTGGAGAAGCTGAAGGCGATGCCCGCCCGTCCCCCGCGCAAGGACGTTCCCGCCGTGGGCGAGAAGGGCGTGGTGAAGCCGAGGTAGGGGGCGTCGTATGATCGGCCTATGAGCGAGTACCGGACGACCGCGACGCTGACCGAGGAGGGGACGTTCGTCGTCCCCTCTCCCGAGCGGCTTCCGGCGGGAACGCGGATCGAGGTGGTCCTCCACCTTCCATCTCCCGCGCCCGAATCGCATCCTCTCACCTCCTTTCTCGACGACCTGCGTCTGCGTCCTGTCGACGAGGCCGGAAGGCGGCGGGCCGAGGCGTCCCAAGCCGCCCTACGGGAGCTTCGTCAGGAGTGGGATGGGGCCTGAGATATCTCGACCGCTCGGTCGTGCTCGACGTGATCCAGGGCAAGGACGGCGTGCCCGGAACGCTCACGCTGTGGATGCGGGACGGCTCGGTCGTCGATATCCGCCGGCTGGGGCGACGACCAGGACCGCCCGTTCGAGATCGTCGAGGGCCGAGGAAGGTTGGGGCAGGGAACAGGGGGTCATCCGTCACCCGGGACCTTCGTAACGCCCTCCGCCTTGGCCCGTCATAAGGAACACGATGAAGACGTCGCTCTCCCTCTTGCTCCTGCTCTCCGCCGGGTTCGCCTCGGCCCAGTTCGGCGAGGGTCGCCGCGCGGACCCGGCCGTCCGAGCGGGGGGCGGGGAACCGCGCCTCGAAGGGCGCTACGAGGCGTTCCAGCTCGGTCGGACGATCCACCGCACCCTCCGCCTGGACCGCGACGGCACGGCGGAGATCGTCACCGAGGTCCGTTCCGACCGTGGCCAGGGCGACCGGGGCCGAGCCGACACGGGCCGGGGGCGCTTCCAGCGGTTCGGACGCCTCGCCGTCCAGGCGTCGGAGGGTGCGCCCGTGCGCCAGTCCGGCCGGTGGGAGCGCCGCCGGGGCGTCGTCGCCCTGCGCCTGGAGGCGGTCGACCAGCCTCGTCGCGTGGACCGTCGCCCCGGCGCCTTCGAGCCGAACGACGGCGGTCGAAAGCGGATCGAGCTGACGCTTGAGCGTCGGGACGACGGCTTCGTCCTTCAGGAGAACAGCGGCCTGTACGGCCGCGAGGATGTGCTCTTCCGGCCCGATTTGGGCCGCGACCGGGGCGATCGCCGCGAGTTCGGCCGCTTCCAGTACGACCGGGAGGGGTTGGACATCGATGCGTTCGAGTACACCGAGGTCCGGGGCGAGGGACGTCTTAAGGTTCGCTCCGGCGGTCGAAGCTTCGACCTGCGCGGCGAGGCCCGGCGACGCGGCGACGAGGTGACGCTGCGGCTCGTCGGCGCACGGTCCGATCGTGAGGACGCGGGCACGCTCGTGCTGAGCCTGCGCGGCGACCGGGTGATCGCAGTAAGCGGCACGGGAAACCGAGACGGCCACCGGTTCGATTTCAATGAGGTAAGAGGGAACAGGTAAGAGGGAACAGGAAGCCTTGCCTGCTTGTCCCTTGTTCCCCAACTCCCTGGTATCCTCAAGCCTGTATCCGGGCTTGTAGCTCAGTGGTAGAGCAGCGGCCTTTTAAGCCGTTAGTCGAGGGTTCGAATCCCTCCGGGCCCACCACCTCAAGGACCGCCACTCGCCCGAGTGGCGGTCCAGGAAGACGGTAACCTCTGGGCATGGCCGACGCACCGCTCACCTACGCCGCCTCCGGGGTCGACATCGACGAGGCCCAACGAGTCCTGCGCGCGGTGACCGGCGACATCCGCTCCACCCACAACGCCTCGGTCGTGGGCGGCATCGGTGGCTTCGGCGGCCTCTTCCGCGCCGCGTTCCCCGGCATGGACGACCCCATCCTGGTGAGCAGCATCGACGGCGTGGGCACGAAGACGAAGGTCGCGGCGATGGTCGGCCGCTTCGACGGCCTTGGCCACGACATCGTGAACCACTGCGCGAACGACGTGCTCTGCCAGGGCGCACGGCCGCTGTTCTTCATGGACTATTTCGGCTGCTCGCGCCTGAGCGGCACCCAGTTCGAGCCGGTGATCGGCGGGATCGCCGCCGCCTGCCGGGAGCTGGCGATGCCCCTCCTCGGCGGCGAGACCGCCGAGATGCCGGGCGTGTACCATGAGGACGAGATCGACATCGTGGGCGCGATCGTGGGCGTGGTGGACGAGGCGAAGCGCCTTCCGCGCGGCAAGCTCGTCCCCGGCGACTCGGTGATCGGCATCGCGAGCAACGGCCTGCACACGAGCGGCTACAGCCTCGCCCGTCGGGCCTTGTTCGACGTCGGCGGCCTGAGCGTGCGCGATGAGGTGCCGGGCCTGGGGAGCACGGTCGGCGACGAGCTGGTGCGCCCGCACCGCTCCTACGTGAACGCCGTGCTGCCCATCCTGGAGGACACGGAGGCGGTGCGCGCGGTGGTCCACATCACCGGCGGCGGCTTCTACGACAACATCCCGCGCGTTCTCACGAGCGGTGTGCGGGTGATCGTCGAGCGCCGCTCGTGGACGCCGCTTCCGATCTTCAATCTCATTCAGGAGACGGGCAACGTGCCCGACGCGGAGATGTACCGGGTGTTCAACATGGGGATCGGAATGGTGCTGCTGGTGGAGCGGAGCGCGGCGGCGGCGGTGATCCAGCGGCTCCAGTCGGCGGGCGAGTCGGCGGCGATCATCGGCGAGGTCCAGGCGGGCGCGAAGGAAGTACAACTGGTCTAAGGAAGATGGAGGGGGTAAAAGGAGAGGGGCAGGCTCCTTTTCCCTGTTCCTTCTTTCCTCTTCCCCATGCCTTCCTTCCGCCTCCTCGTCTCCTGCCCCGATCGGCCGGGCATCGTCGCGGCGGTCTCGGGCTTCCTCGCGGAGCGGGGCGCGAACATCGTCCACGCCGACCAGCACACCACGCACGCCGACCGGCGCTTCTTCCTGCGGGTGGAGTTCGATCAGGACCCCCTCTCCGAGTGGCTTGGCTTGGGGAGGGGGCAGGGGGAGGGACTCGAGCGAATGGCAGAAGCCTTCGCCCCCATCGCCGAAGCGTTCGACATGGATGCCCGGTTCGTCGATCCGGCCCGACGCAAGCGGATCGCGGTGTTCGTCTCGAAGGAGGACCACTGCCTGCTGGAGCTGCTCCTCCACCAGCGCGCGGGCGACCTGGAGGCGGAGATCGCGCTGGTCGCGTCGAACCACCCCGACCTCGCGCCCGTGGTCGCGCCCTACGGCGTGCCGTTCCACCACGTCCCGATGGGGGACAAGGCCGAGGGCGAGCGGCGGCAGCGTGAGCTGACCGACGGCCTCGACCTCATCGTTCTGGCGAAGTACATGCAGATCGTGTCGCCCGCGTTTCTGGAGGAATGGGCAGGGAGGATCGTCAACATCCACCACAGCTTTCTGCCCGCGTTCGTGGGCGCGCGGCCCTACCATCAGGCCCACGAGCGGGGGGTGAAGCTCATCGGCGCGACCGCCCACTACGTGACCGAAGAGCTCGATGCGGGGCCGATCATCGAGCAGGACGTGCGGCGGGTGGACCACCGCGCCGACCCGCAGGCGATGCGCCGCCTGGGCCGCCAAGTGGAGCGCACGGTCCTCGCCCGCGCCGTCGGCTGGCACTGCGAGGACCGCGTGATGGTGCATGATGGACGCACGGTGGTGTTCGCCTGATGCTCGAGACCCCGCTCTACGGCAAGTTCGCGAACGAGGACCGCATCCTGGTGTTCTCCGCGCCGACGGCGTACCACACGCTGATCCGTTCCTGCGTCGTGGGCGGCGGCGCGGCGGCCCTCTACGGCGCGCTGGGCTTCGCAGGCGTGACCCAGCCGCCGGTCGGCACGCTCTGGTGGTTCTGCACGAGCCTCGCGGTCTGCCTCGCGGGGGTGTTCGCCGCCTTCTCGCTCGTGATGATCCGCTTCGACGCGCGTTCGGGGCAGTACCGGCGGCGGGAGGGCGGCGGGGCCTTCGGCACGACCACCGGCGGGACGCTGGGCGATCTCGATGCGCTCGTGCTGATCGCCGAGCCGAACTCGCGGATGGTCCAGAACGGCGCCACCTACCATCTCGTGCTCCACTGGAAGGGCGGCAGGGAGCCGCCGATGGTGCTCCAGAGCGACACCCGGTCGCTCCCCGCGGGCCAGCCTCTGAACGTGTGGGCGGGACCCCTGCGCGAGCGCGGCGTCCGCTACGCGCAGGCGCTCAAGGTGCCCTTCTACGACAACGCCCACTTCGCCTCGGCGAATCCGACCCGCGCCTTCCGCTAGGCAGTGCCGTCTTCCAGGCGGTGCCCGTCACACCGCCCAGGGTTTGGTCTCGCCCCGCTCGACCCCCTTCGCGTCGAGCCGCAGCGAGCCAAGCCGCAGGATCTGCACCGGCACGGGCGGAACGGCGGTGCAGACGGCGTGGAGGGTCATCGCCTCCCAATCGATCCGCTCGACCCTCCCGTGGCCGAACTCCTCGCCGTTCGGCCGGACGAACGACAGCACGATCCCCTCGTACCCGCGGGGATCGACGAGCACCGCCTTCGCGGAGTGCGTCACGTCGAGGGCGCGGGCGACCATCCGCTCGTCGGGCCGGTCGGCGACGATGAGGAGCGCCCGCCCGGTCCCCTCGACGTGGACCGCGCCTTCCAGTCCCGCGCGCCGACGCTCCTCGATCGTTAGAGGACGCCCGCTTCCCAGGCGCGTCCCTTCGAGGGTGACCGTCCTCAGGTCGATCTCATGCGGCGCGCACGCCTCCAGCATCTTCATCCACTGCGCCTTCCGCATCGCCTCCTGCACCATCGGCGGAAAGCCCGGCTCCACCGCGACGATCTCCGGGCCGAGGGGAAAGCCGTCGAGGTCGAGATCCGTCCCTTCCGCGACGAGGATGCGGTCGGGCCGGAGCACCGACGCGACGAGGCCGACCGTCTGTCGGAGCAGCGGCGTGGATCGGAAGGCTAACAGCCGCACGGTGAGGTCGTCGCCCGCCCGCGCGATCCCCTCGGCGAGGGCCGCGACGAGGACGTGGGGCGCGCGGCGCGGGTCGAGCGATCCGTACAGCCGCGTCCAGACGGGCCGTTCGCCGCGGACGAGGCGCAGAACGGCAGGCGGCCCGTAGGTCGCGTCGGCGGGGTCGAGGACGAGCAGGTCGCCGCGGACGTTCTCCCGCTCCCACGCCCGCCACGACGCGGCGGGTCCCCCGATCAGAAGCGTCCTCACGCCAAAGGGACGTTTGGCAGGGGTGGAAGGTCTCCGCCGATCAGGCGGATCCGACTTTCGTCGACGATCGCCAGCCGACCGACTAGCCCAGGGAGATCGAACCGCCGGAGGAGTCGATCGAGTGCCTCGCACGCCTTCTCCTCCGTTGTGGGTTCGACCCGCAGACGTACGACGCCGCAATGTCCTCCTAACGGAAATCGTCGCTGGTCCGCGAAGTCCTCGTCGAAGGTCACGATGACCGCGTGGCGCTGCTCTGCCCAAGCGTAGAGGAACTCATCCGATCGAGAGGCGAAACCGAGGTCGTGGACATGGTCGATCTTCTCAGAGGGAAGCCGAAGCCGAAGCCGAAGCCGCGCGCCGACCTCATAGGGGATGTTCTCGTCGAGCAGGACCTGAACCGGCTCAGGCGGCACTCGTCACAAGCCTGACCTCGTCCACGAGTTCCATGGCATAGTCCATGGCAGCGTCGACATCCTCCCTTCGGAGGCTTGGATACGAGGCGAGAACTTGGTCCACCGACTTTCCTGCCTTCAAGAGGCTCAGCACGTTCCTCACCATCACGCGTGTCCCGCGAATCACCGGCTTCCCGCTGCACACTTCCGGTCTCGACTCGATGCGCGAGAGGTCGACCATGCCTATTCGGACGAGCCTATCCTGCTCAGCGTTACCGGAGGGTGATCTTTCGCCAAGTGCCAATGGAGAGACCGATGAGCGCGAGCCATGCGACGTCGCCGATCCCAATGCCCTTCCACAATCCGGGTGGGCTGTACACCATCGTTCCGTAATCATCAGTCTGGAATTCACGCCAGCGGCTTGAACCAAAGGGAACGACTCTGGAAGACGAACTCATCGACGTTCCCCACCCTTCGGCGAGGCGATCACGCACGATAACTGAGTGCCTCCTGTGCTCTGCGGGGCTACCCTCGGCAATCACCTCCTGCCTGTCGTAGCCATCGACCACCTTGCCGCCCGTCACCCTCCCTGGACCCGCAATCCGGTACGCCAAGTACCCTTCCCGCGCCTCCGGCGTCCCAAGCTGCGGCAAGGGCTTGCGCGACCAGATCTCCGTCACGCCGCACTCCGCGAGCGCCTTCGGGTCGAGGGTCGGCTTGACGAACATCATATTGCCATTGGCCGGCGGCGCGGGGTCTTGTCCGCCGTTCACCGTTCGCAGCATCTCGACCGCGTCGCGCGAGGTGAGCGAGTCGTAGCCGCCGAGCTCGTGCAGGCCGCTCAGGGCGGCGAGATTCGGGGGGAGGACGGCGGGCGCGGCGGTGAGGAGGTCCCAGGCGTCGTTGACGACCGCGATGCGGACGTTCGGGTTACCCTTGCTCAGTTTGAGCGTTGCGCCGAACGGCACGAGATTGAGGGCGTGCGTGAGGCAGGCGACCGCGACCACGCCCGCCGGGACGGCCCAGAGGGTCCGCTTGGCCACGAAGATCGCCAGCACCGTTCCCGCCGTCGCGAGGATGACCGGGATCATCGCGCTCGTCGTCGCGATCCCACGCAGCTGCGTCGCCGCTCCGTCCGCGCTCGCAAGGTTCGGCATCACCAAGGCCAGCATCATCCCGACGACGGCACCCACGGCCACCCGGATCTGGTTCGATCGCTCCGCGATCCCGTCCACCGCAAGGCCCGCGAGGGCGCAGGCGGCGAGCAGAAAGATCACCTCCACGCGCGCGGGCGAGCCGGTGCTCGACCAGCCGGGAACGAGAAAGTAGAAGAGGCGGTTGAGAGGCGTCCCGAGCGCCAAGAGGAGCGCCAACAGACCGAGCGCGCCAAGCGCCCAGGTCTCGCGTCGTCGCCACGGCACGGCGAACAGGAGCGCGAACACGACCGCGCCTACGGAGACCGCCGACTCCGCGAAGTTCGCGCCAGGCTTGACGAGGGCAGGCCAGTAGGCGGAGACGGTCGTCCCGCCGACTTCGACGGGGTCTCGCGGCGATCCGAGGGCCATCGGGTGGCCGAGGTTCGCGAGCTCGAAGGGACGCAGCGCGGAGCCTAAGTACGCCTGGTATCCGTCCTCGGTGGGCGAGTTTCGGCGGTGCGACTCCTTGGAGTAGGCGAGGACGGGGAGAAGCTGGGGTGCGGCGAGGGCCGCGCCGAGAGCGACGGCGAGAAGGACGGTTAAAAGGCCTCTTCCCCGTGTGGCGATGGTCTCCCGACTATCGTGACCACCGAGTTCACCGACTTGCTCCACCCCCAGCCCCTCCTCATTTTCCTCGCGATCGATTCCGCCGTACGCGCCACCCTCTCCCCACGGAAAAACAAGGAGGGGTGACGCGAGTCCAAAAAGCACCACCGCGCCCAGTCCGTACGCCGCGAACTGCAGGTGCCCCGCGAGGAGCATCATTCCCACGCAGGCGGAGAGGGCGAGAAGCGAGCGGCGGTCGCCCGCCGCCACGCTCGCCAAGGCCAAGGGAACCCAGGCGACCGTCGCCGGAACCGACGAAAGCGGCGTCCAGCCCAGGAGGAACGGCGAGAGCGCGAACGCCAGTCCTCCCGTCAGACCCCCGGCGGGCGAGCCGCCCAGGCGCCGAACCAAGGCGTAGGTGCCGACTCCCGCCAGCGCGAGGTGGAACCACGCCAGCAGGAAGCCGGCGAGTCCCGCCGGAACGTGCAGCAGCCCGAGCACGATGTGCGGCGGGTAGAAGCCGCCCGACTGCGAGTTCGCGAGCAGCGGCGTTCCCGCGAACTCGTAGGGGTTCCAGAGGGGGAGCTGGCCCTTGCCCCAAGCGTCCAGCACCATCGTGCGCCAGACGTGCGACTGGAGCACCGAGTCGACCATCAGCACGTCCCACGGCTGCGCGGGCTTCGGCCCGTTCCAGGGCGCCATCTGCCGGATCTGGTCGAACGGCCCCACGGCGAGCCCCGTCAGTCCCGGCCAGAGCGCGACCAGCGGCGCGAGGATCAGGAGGAGAAGGGGCAGACGACGCATGGCAGAGTCTATCTTCTCGCCGGACAAGGGGAGCCCGAACGGGCGGCTTGACGATCCCCTAAAGTATGATCATGGCTTCCGAACGCCCGTTCGGCAAGGATCCATGCCGACCGAGAGTCCCCCATTGTCCCCCGCCGCTCCGGAGCGGAAGACGACCTGGCGAAAGGCCGCTCGGCGGGCGCGGGTGCCGCTCGGCCTCCTCTTCACCCTGGCGTTCCTGGTCTTCGCCCGCCCGACGTGGACGTCGATGCTGTGGGGCCTTCCGCTCGTGGCTGTCGGGCTCTGGGTTCGGGCGCTTGCCGCCGGGCACCTGCGCAAGAAGCAGGCGCTCGCCGTCTCCGGTCCCTACGCCTACTGCCGCAACCCCCTGTACCTCGGCTCGATGCTCATGGCGTTCGGCTTCGCGGTCGCGAGCGCACAGTGGCCGCTCGCCCTCGCCCTCGCGGCGGTGTTCGGGATCGTGTACACCGCGACGATCCTCGAGGAGGAGGCGTTCCTGGTGGGCCGCTACCCCGGCTTCGAGGCGTACGCCCGCGCCGTGCCCCGCCTCGTTCCGCGGCTCACCCCGGCCCGCGTCGGCGAGGACGACGGCGGAAGGTTCTCGATGCCCGTGTACGTGAAGAACCGCGAGTACCAGGCCCTCCTGGGCTGCGTCGGCGTCTACGCCTTCCTCGCGTCGCGCGTCCTGTTCTGGCACTAGGCAAGCCGTGGCGCGCGAAGCCTCAGCGCCGACGGGGGACGCGCGACGAAGATACTACGCACACGTAGTATTATCCGGAGAACGCCCTTTGGCCATCGCGCAAGCCCAACCCCGAGCCTCCGCCGCCCCCGAGGTGGACGTCAACCACGCCCACCGATGGCTGATTCTCATCGGCCTTATGATGGCGGCGGTCATGGAGGTGCTGGACACCACCATCATCAACGTCGCCCTGCCGACCATGGCGGGCAACCTCGGCGCGACCACCACCGAGATCGCCTGGGTCTCGACGGGCTACATCCTGTCGAACGTCGTGTTCCTGCCGATGACCGCGTTCCTCACCGGCCTCTTCGGGCGGCGCAACTATCTTTCCGGGTCGATCGTTCTCTTCATCGTCGCCTCGTTCCTGTGCGGCATCAGCCACTCGCTCATCGAGCTCGTGATCTGGCGGATCATGCAGGGCGTCGGAGGCGCGGCGCTCCTCTCGACCGCCCAGGCCACGATCCGACAGATCTTCCCGCGCCAGCAGCAGGCGCTGGTCCAGACCATCTTCCTGCTGGGCATCATCGTCGCGCCGACGCTCGGTCCGACGCTGGGCGGCTGGATCACCGACAACTACACGTGGAACTGGTGCTTCTTCATCAACGTGCCGATCGGCATCGCGTCGTTCTTCCTCGTGTCCAACTTCCTCCAGGACCCGGAGGGAACGAACAGCGTTCGTCCCAAGGCCGACTGGCCCGGCATCGGCCTTCTGGCGGTGGGCCTCGGCTCGCTCCAGTACGTTCTCGAGGAGGGCAACCAGGACGACTGGTTCCAAGACCCTACGATCCTCAAGCTGTCCATCCTCTCTGTGGCGAGCATCGCCACGCTGCTTTGGTGGCAGCTCTCGCCGAAGAACCGGCAGCCGGTCATCGACTTTCGCGTCCTGAAGAACCGCGACCTGGCGTCGTCCCTGTTCCTGTTCGTCGCCCTCGGCTTCGGCCTGTACGGCGGCACGTTCATCTTCCCGCTGCTCGCGCAGGGCATCTTCGGCTTCAGCCCCACCGAGACCGGCCTAGAGCTCCTGCCCGGCGGCTTGGCGACCGCCGTCTCGTCGATGATCTGCGGCGCGGTGCTGGGCAAGGGCAAGATCGACCCTCGGGTCTTGATCTTCATCGGGGTCGCCCTCTTCGTCGTGTCGCAGTGGAAGCTCGGCCACCTCTCGGTCGCCGCGGGCGAGGCCGACGTGCGCACCCCGCTCATCTTCCGGGGCTTCGCGCTGGGCTTCCTCTTCGCGCCGATCAACAACGTGGCCTACGGCAACATCGACCCGAAGATCGCCCAGCAGGCCTCGGGCCTCATCAACCTCGCCCGACAGCTCGGCGGCTCGTTCGGCATCGCCGCGCTGAGCACCTACCTCACGAACCACATCAAGTTCCAGCGGGCGAGCCTGGTGGAGCATCTGGACCTCGGGAACCCGATCGCCCAGAGCCGGATCATGTCGATCCAGCAGGGCTTCCAGGCACGGGGGGCGGACCCGCAGACCGCCCACCGCATGGCCCAGGCCGCTTTGGACGGCACGGTCATGCGCCAGGCCACGATGCTCGCATACAACGACTGCTGGATGCTCATCCTCATCTGCTTCGTCGCCACCGCCCCTGCGATCTTCCTGCTACGCCGCCCCAAGGGCCAAGCGGCGCCACCCGCCGACGCGCACTGACGAAGCGGGAGAGATGCGCTCACGATTGCCGACGATGGCTCGCGATAGCTCCGGGCCATCGTCGGCAACCGTCAGCCCTCGTAAGCTCTCCGCTACAGCCCCTGCAATCCTTCCTCCACCGTCGGTGCGCGGCTGACGAGGTACCGAACGTCCCCGTACCCCTCGGTCAGGAGCCGGGCCGCGAGCTCCTGGCCCTCCCTCGCCTCCATCCGAAGCCCCTCGGGCGTGGCCTCGATGGAGACCTCGAAGGGCGAGACCAACGCCCGGACGCCGATTCCGCGCTCGGTCGTGATCGTAAGCTCGTGCGGCGGCCCGAGTCGCCGCAACGCATCAAGCGAGCCCGCGAACCGCACCGTCCGGTCGCGCAGCACTACCGCCGCGTCGCACTGCGCCGCCGTCTCGGGCCGATCCGTGACCACGAGCGCCGCCGCCCCGCGCCCTCGGGCCACGCGCAGCGCCTCCCACGCCGCCCCGTGCGCCCACGGATCAAGCCGGTCCAACTCGCCGTCGATCGCCAGCAGGGGGGCGCCCGAGAGGAGCGTCGGCAGCAGCGCCGCCGCCGCCCGTCCGGCGGGGCCGAGGTCGGCGACCGCCGCGTCCAGCACCGGCGCGAGGCCCAGCGCCACGAGGAGGTCGTTCGCCTTCGGGTGGCGCGTGGCCTTCGCGACCGTCGACACCCGCGCCCGCCGCGCGATCGCCTCGCCCGCCACGGACCACTCGCCGACCGCCGTCACGCGCCCCCGCGCGGGCCTCTCGCGCCCCGCGCAGGCGCGCAGCAGCGCCGTCTTGCCCGCCCGGCTCGGCCCGAGGATCGCCACCGCCTCGCCCGCCCGCACCGAGAGCGTCAGCGTCGGCCCGTCGCTCCGCAAGGCCAGCCCGTCGAGGGTCAGGAGTTCCATAAAGGGTGGTGGGTGATGGGTGATGGGTCCTTACACCCTTCACTCCTACCCCCTTGGCAGCACCAGCATCTCTTTCGGCGAGTGCGTCAACACCTCGACGCCGTCCTCCGTCACCACCACGTCGTCCTCGATCCGCACGCCCCCGAACTCCGGGATGTACACGCCCGGCTCGACCGTCCAGACCTGCCCCGGCGCGAGCACGTCCTCGCTCGTCGCGCTCATCCGCCCGCCGTCGTGCACCAGGCGCCCCAAGCCATGGCCCAGGCCGTGGCCGAAGTACCGCGCGAAACCCTTCTCGTCCAGGACGTGTCGCGCCAGCGCGTCCACGTCGACCGCCTTCACGCCGGGCTTCATCGCGTCGAGGCACGCCATCTGGGCACGCAGCACCTGCCCGTACACCTCGTGGTGCCGATGGGTGGCCTCGCCGATCACGACCGTGCGGGTCAGGTCGGAGTTGTAGCCGTCGACCTGCGCGCCGAAGTCCATCGTCACGAAGTCGCCGACCATCAGGGCCTTGTCGCTCGCCTTGCCGTGCGGCCGTGCGCTCCGCTCGCCGCTCACCACGATCGGCTCGAACGCGAGTCCTGCGCCCGCGCGGCGCAGGTAGAACTCAAGCTCCAGCTGGAGGTCGTACTCCGTCAGTCCCGGCTGGATCAGCCGCGTGAGGTGGCCGAAGCAGGCGTCGGCCAGGGCACACGCCTTCCGGATCGTCGCCACCTCGTCCGCCGACTTCACCATCCGCAGCTCCCCGAAAAGGTCGGGGGCGGGCGTCGGCTCGACGCCCATCTTCTCCTTCATCTTCTCGAACTGCGCGTAGGTGGTCGTCGCCGCCTCGAAGGCGATCGTGCCCAGGCCGAGCCCCTTGATCTGCTCGCCCGCGAACGTCAGCCCGTCCGTCGGCGACGCGAAAGACACCACCCGAATCCCCGGCACCTCCTCCTGCGCCTGGATCGTGTAGCGGCTGTCGGTGATGAACAGGACGTCGTCCGGCTTGACGACCACGTAGGCGAACGAGCCGGTGAAGCCGGTGAGCCAGCCGACGTTCGTCGCGTCGGAGACGAGGAGCGCGGCGACCTCCTTGGAGGCCATCGCGGCGCGGAGTCGGTCGAGGTTGGGAAGGCTCATACGGCGTCTCGCGAAAGGCTCTGGAGGGCGCGCAGGGCCAGCACGTAGCCCGCGCCGCCGAAGCCCACGATCTGGCCCACCGTGATGGGTGAGATCACGGAATGGCGGCGGAACTCCTCCCTCGCGTGGACGTTGCTCAGGTGGACCTCCACGACCGGCAGCCGCACCGACATGAGCGCATCGCGCAGGGAGATCGAGTAGTGGGTCAGCCCGCCGGGGTTGATCACGATGCCGTCGGCCCAGCGCCGGTGCTCCTGGATTGTGTCGATCAGGATGCCCTCGCTGTTCGACTGGAGCACCCGCACGTCGATCCCCATCTCCCGCCCGGCCGCGCGGATGTCCTCGTCGACCTCCTCCAGGGGCTTCTTGCCGTACACGTCCGGCTCGCGGAACCCCGTGAGGTTCAGGTTCGGCCCGTGGAGCACGAGCACCTTCATCGCGAGCTCGCTCATATCGTCTGCGCGTCCTCCGGCAGCAGGTGCGGGATGCCGTCCACGACGGGGAACCGGTGCCCGCCCTCGCGGCAGACGAGCCAGTCGCCCTCCTGCTCCAGGGGCGACCCGTCCGGCAGCAGCGGCGAGCGCAGGATCTCCAGCAGTTCGGCGTCCAGCAAGGAGGCCAGAGCCTACCTCCTACGCCGAAGGCGCGTAGTCGGAGGCGAAGCCTTCGTTACAGGTTTGAAGCGAAGGCTTCGCCTCCGGCTACACGCTCCGCGTTCTTTCGTTCAACAGTCCAAGGTACTCCGCCAATCTCCCATCCTCCGGAAACCGCATCGCCAACTCTCCCAGTGCCCGCTGCTCGATCTCCCGCCACGGATACGGCGGATCGAACGGCAGCCGACCCGCCGCCGCCACGAAGTTCGCGGCCTCCGCCTCCATCCGGCTCCCTCCGAGGAGCGACCACGCGGCAAGGTACCGCAGCATCGCCACGTCCCGGTGGCGCAGCGCCTCGTCGATCCAGCGGCTCGCCTCCGCCCGCACCCCGATCTCCAGCAGCAGGCACGCGACCTCGACCAGCGCCTCCGGACGGTCGGCCAGCGGCGCGACGAGAGGGTTCGGCTCCCGGCCCTGCGAGGACGACTGCGCGAGGAACGCCTCCGCGCGCAGCGCGGGCTCCAAGGGCGCGAGGTAGTGCGCGTTCGGCAGCTCCGGCCCCTCGTCTTCCGAGCCGCCCAGCCGTCGCGCCATCGCCTTCGTCCACCAGTTCAGGGGATCGTCCGCGTTGTAAAGCAGTGCCGCCTCCAGCCGCTCGTCCGCCTGCGCGTACCCCCCGCCGGCGAGGTCGCGGTGACCCAATTCCAGGTGGGCGAGGGCGCGGTAGGCGGGCGAGAAGGTCAGCCGCCTCAGTTCCGTCGCGTCCATCGCCGAAACGTCCGGGTCTGGGAGCGCCTCGGGCGCGGGGCCTCCGGTCGGCAGCCCGCCGCCGACCACCACCCCCGTCCGAAGCCGATCCGCCCGCCCCGCGTCCTGCACCGCGAGCGCGACCGGATCGGCGCTCAGCCCCTCCAGCGGAATCTCCATGATCTGCATCGGATCGAGATCGGCGGGCGCCTCCAGCGTCTGCCCGTCCGCGAGACCCAGCAGGACGCGCGCGCCGGGCAGCGCCTCCACGACCTGCACCTGCACCCTCTTCGAATCGAAGTGGGCGGCGACGTCGTCAGACACCGCCGGCAACCCGTCCAGCCCGGAGAACGGCGTCAGCGTCGCCCGCCAGACGTCGACCTGCCGCGGCCCGAGGGTCCCGACTTCCGAGAACCGCGAGCGAATGAGCCTGAACGGCCCCTCACCCCTGCCCCTCTCCCCCGGAGGGGAGAGGGTTTCATACGTCGCGTGCTCCAGCTCGTCCGACCGCACCCGCAACCCCGTGCGCCGATCCGCGACGTAGCCCACCTCCCCGTCGAACACGGCCTCCCCGAGATCCAACGCCAAGGCCCCGTTGTAGGGGAGCGGTCGCCGTGTCCGGTTCAGGACGCGCGCCTCCAGGATCAGCTCGGCCCGCTCCGGCGGCAGCTCGACCCGCAGGTGGAACGAGAGTCCCGTGCCGCCCGCGCTCTCCGCGAGCCACACCGCCTCCGGCGGCTCCTCGATCTGCAGGTCCACCGGCCCGAGGTCGTTCGGACGGTCGTCGCCGTCCAGCAGAACCTGGACGCCCGCCGACACCCGAACGCCCCGCCGCCCGCCCTCGCGCGGCGTCAGGGCGGCGGGACGCAGGATCTCCGTCCCCGTCCGCTTGTCGAAGATCGAGAGGATGCGCCCCCCCAGTCCCGGCAGGATCGTAACCCGCAGGGACTCGTTCTCCAAGCGCACCGCGCCGAAGGTCCGCGTCTCCTCCCGGCCCAGGGATCGCAGGCGCGGGTAGGGGGAAGCGGGCGCGAAGGACTCCAAGAGTCCGATCCTCAGGTCGAGGCCTTCTTCGAAGGCGTCCGTGGGCATACGCTAGAATAGACCCGATGGGTCGCGTTCCCGGCGTTGTGAAGTGGGTGGTCTCCCCGGCGCTGGCCGCCCTGCTGGGCTACAGCGTCATCGGGCCGCGCTTCGCCGGGCACCCGCGGATCGTCAAAGCGGTTCAGGAAGGGGTCTCGAAGGTCATCCCGCAGGAGCCTCGCCAGACGTCCGTCGAGACGCCGGCGGTCGACGAACCCTCGAAGGAGCCGTCGAAGCCCGTCCCGCCTCCGGAGGTCTCGGTCACCGCCAAGCCCGCCGACAAACCGCCCGCCGAGGAGAAGCCGAAGCCCCGTCGCCGCCGGCGAAGGCGCCACCGCGCCGCGCCGGTCGAGGAGGCGCCGCCCGAGACGACGCCAAGCGCGGAGCCGACCGGCCCCGATCCCGCCAGTACGCCGCCCTAAAACCCAAAAAACGCCCGCGCCGTCGCTGTGGTCTGTTCGGCCACTTCCTCGTACGAACGGCCCAACGCCGTCGCCAATCCCTCCGCGACGTGCCGCACGTGGGCCGGACGGTTCGGCTTGCCCCGGAACGGCACCGGGCCCATGTAGGGCGCGTCCGTCTCGACCACGAGGCTCTCGAACGGCAGCGATCGGAGCACCTCGCGCAAGCCCTCCGCCTTCGGATACGTCACCGGCCCGTCCACGCCGAATCGGCATCCTAAGGCCGATGCCCGCGCGCCTTCTTCGACCGACCCGGCAAAGCAGTGCATGAGGTACGGGTGCGGCGGACGAGCCTCCAAGACGTCGAGCAGGTCGGAGTACGCCTCGCGGGCGTGGAACACGACTGGCTTGCCCGTCTCCGCCGCGAGATCCAGCCCGTCCCGCAACGCCGCGTGCTGCACCGCGCGGTCGGCGTACGACCAATGGTAGTCCAGCCCGATCTCGCCCAGCGCGAGGACGCGCGGATGGACGAGCAACTCGCGGAGTCGGACGAGGGTGGCGGGGTCGTAGTCGGCGGTGTAGTTGGGATGCCAGCCGACGATGGCCCACACCTCGGGGAAGCGCTCGGCGAGGGCGACCGCGCGCTCCCAGTCCGCGGGCGCGGTCCCCACCACGACGAGCCGTTCGACCCCGACCGCGAGCGCGGCGTCGATCTCCGCCCGCGGGTCGGGAAAGGCCGCGGGGTCGTTAAGGTGGCAGTGGGTGTCGATCAGCACAACGAAAGCCTAGCCCCTAAACCCGCCCGAGGACGGTAAGGTAACCGCAATGTCCCAGAAGATCCGCGTCGTGCTCGCCGACGACGAGCCGTCCTACCGAAAGGCCCTTGAGAAGACCCTCGAACTCATGGGCGAGTGCGAACTGCTCGCGGTCTGCAAGGACGGCCAGGAGGCGCTCGACGCCTGCCTCGCCGACCCGCCCGACGTGCTCCTCACCGACATCAACATGCCCGGCCTCTCCGGGATCGAGCTCACCCGCAAGCTCCTGAAGAAGGAGAAGGGCGTGAACGTCGTGATCCTCACCACCCGCGAGGACGACGATGCCGTGTACGACGCCTTCCGCGCCGGCGCTTTGGGCTACCTGCTGAAGACCAGCACCCCCCAGGACGTGGTCGAGGCGATCCGCCTCGCCGAGAAGGGCGAGGCGAAGATCACGCCGCGCATCGCGACGAAGGTGATCGAGGACTTCCGCCGCACGAAGGAGGAGGACGTCGAGGACGAGTCGGACATGTACGTCCTCAGCGATCGCGAGGGCGAGATCCTCGAGCTCGTGTCCCAGGGAATGCGCAACAAGGACATCGCGGCCCACCTGGACATCGCCGAGAAGACGGTGAAGAACCACGTCTCCAACATCCTCAAGGCCCTCCAGGTCAACTCCCGCACCGAGGCCGCCATGAAGGCGATGAAGGCCAAGATGATCGATAAGGGATAAAGTCTTTCCCCCGGACCGCCACTCGCCAGAGTGGCCCCAGACCGCCACCATGCCAGCCTCGATGCGTCCGACGATCCCCTGCCCGCACTCGCGCCGCGAGGCGGTCCGCCGACCGCCGAAACCCACCCCTTGCCCTCCTCCACCACCCTGGCACGATGTCCGCGAGCGTCCGAGCCGCTCGCTCGACAGACTTTTTCCGAGGGGTCGAAAATCCTTGCGATTTCCGCAAGAATCCGTTGTAAATTAAAGGTGTCCCTCTTCGCGGAGGGACGCCGTTTCGCCGAGGAAACATGAACGCCCCCCCCCCCGCAACGTAGGTGGCCCTTGCTGAGGCCCCTCCTCGTCCTCTCCGCACTGCTCGCCGCGGGACTCGCCCAGGCCGGATACACGGTGTCCTACTCCGGTGGCACCGCTACCTACACGTCGGGCACGACCACCTCGACTTCCGACTATTCGCTGAAGGCCGTCGATGGGTCCTGGGGCGAGACCACGGGCAGGAGAACCTCCTGCACCGGCCTCATCACCGCGACCTTCAGTTGGCAGACCGATCCCCGCAAGCCTAACGAAACCGCGCCCAGCGCGGTGCTCGTGACCCAGGGTTGCATCGTCGAGCAGGGCGACGGCGGCTCGTGCAACAACGGGTTCAACGACCCCCTCGTGGGCAACCGGCGTGGGGAGAACTCGCCCGGATCCGGGTACCCGATCTCGCACTACTCCGTTAAGCAGGGCGCCAACGGATCTCCCCTGCAGAAGTTCACCGTGACCTGCAGCCCGTCCGCGAGCGGAACCTACGGTGGGGCAATCGTACGGTACCGGGCCTCCGCCTCGCCGCTGACCCTCACGGTCGGCGGTTCCGTGACGTCGGGCGTATCGCCGAGGACCGTCGTTGGATGCAAGGTCACCGGCAGCGTCTCCGGTGCGACCGGAAATTCGACCTACGTGTGGTCAGTCTCGGGGGGAGATCCCTTCGCCAGCTATCAGTACAGCAACAGCGCAGCCTCCGTGACAGGGTGGGCGACCCAGAATCAGCCTTCCACGTCCGTCGTCTTCAAGAAGCCTGACACTGCGACCGTTTCGTGTCACGTCACAGACTCGGCGCACGGGATCGATGTGACGCTCACGAAGAACGTAGACATTCAGTTTCCGACGTACACCGTCCCCAAGAACACCATCGGCTCCTTCATCCTGCTCCCGAACGCCGCCAACGCCACCGGTCTCGCGCTGGCGGACAACTCGAATCCTAACGCGCTGGACGACGGCAAGATCACGATCCAAAACGTCGTGAACCCTCAAGTCCTGGTGGACATGGGCGCGCCCGGCGCGGATGTCCAGAACATCCAGACCATGACCGCCGACTATCAACGGAT
>CAXTOO010000016.1:0-26325 GCA_964245875.1 uncultured Fimbriimonas sp.
TGAATTCGGCGTTCTTCAGGCCGTAGGGCGAGCCGACGTGGTGCGGCTCGGCGGACAGCCGGCGAAGCCACGCCCTCTGGTCCTTGGCGTCGATGGTCGCGTCGAAGCGCACTTCGAGAGCGCGCTGGGCGGCGGTGGTCTCAGGTCCGAAGCCGATCATGGGCGGAAGGATCACGGCGTCTAGGCTACCCAGGCGGTATCCTCCGTTCGCCCATGCGAACCTGCGCCCTTGCTCTGGTGGCCCTCGGCGCCGCCTCTGCTCCCGCGCAGACCGTCGACCGCCTGATCTCCGGTCCTGGAACGCTCGCCTTCGTCGGCTTCGGCCTTCTTCGAGAGGGCGGCAATCGGTCGTATCGTGTCGGGGACGCGCTGCTCACCTCCATTGCGGCGAGCGAGATCTTGAAGCGCCTGACGCGCGAACCCCGCCCGGATGGGACGACGCTCGACTCGTTCCCGAGCGGCCATGCGACGGCGGCGTTCGCGACGGCGACGATGATGGCGCAGTACCATCCGCGCGAGGCAGCCCTCTGGTTCGCCGGGGCCGCCGCAATCGGTTACTCTCGCGTCGCGCTGCGGCGCCACCATTGGTGGGACGTGCTGGCGGGGGCGGCGCTGGGGTACGGCGTGGCGCGGCTGGAGGTCTCGTCGCCCCGAGGCCTACTGGCCGAGCCGACCGCGATCGTCACCGAGGGTTCGCGAAGCTTCGCCCCGGTACGGGGCCTTGTGGTCCAACCCTGGCTCGGTCGCGGCTACGGCCTGATGTTGGCGGGACGGCTTTGAGGCGCGGCCTGACGACGGTGGAGGTCTTGGTCGCCTCGGCGATCGTGATCGTGTTCCTGATCGTCGGCTTCCCCGCCGCGCAGGCCTTGACGCGGCGGGCGGAGGGCTCGGCCTGCGCGGAGCGGCTGCACACCCTCGGCGTGGGGCTCACGCTGTACGCGAACGACCACGAGGGCTGGCTTCCGCCCGCAACGACGGTCGAGTGGGCGTATCCCAGCGCTCCGGCGGACGAGCTTGCGGCGTCGCCCGCTTTGTTGCAGACTCTCTTGCGGCCCTACGTCGCGAGTCGCGACGCTTGGTTCTGCCCGGTCGATCCCCACGCTCGGGAGAACGTGCGGTGGCTGGGCCAGCGCCACGGCGTGACGAGCTACGCCTTCGCGCCGGCGGTTGCGGAGGGCACGCCGTGGCCACCCAAGGCGCAGCTCGGCCACGGCGGCGCGGCGTTACTGACGGACGCGGTCGGCGTCCCTTCGAAGGACTCAGCCCGCCGGTTCGCGGATAAGCGGGAGCCGACGACGAACCATCCCGACGGGATCGTGAACGTGCTGGCGCAGGACCTCAGCCTCTCGCGCCACTCGGCGGGGGCTTGGCTGAAAGCGCGCGGGTGAGCTGGCGTAGAATAGGGCCATGAGCGCCGTCGCCGTCGATCCGATCGCCGCCGTCCTGGCCACGGGCGAGGAGTCAAGGTTCGAATTCGCGGAAGGCAGCCTGATCGAGATGGCGCCGCCTTCCGACGATCACGTGGACGAGATGGGCTTCCTCTACGGCATCATGCGCGCGTACGCCCAGGCGCACGGGGTCGGTCGGGTTATGCCCGACGGCTACGCTCAGCGGGTCGCGCCGGGCGTGGTCCGCATCCCGGACGTCGCCTTCTTCCGCGAGTCTAGCCTCGGTCGCATGGAACGCACCCACAGCGAGGGCGCGTCCGACCTGATCGTCGAGATCGTCTCGCCCGAGTCTCGGACCCGTGACCGGCGCGACAAGTTCTACGAGTACGAGGCGGCGGGCGTCGAGGAGTACTGGATCGTCGATCCCGAACGGCGCCGCGCGGAGTTCTATCGTCTGGCCGAAGGAGCCTACGAGCCCGTGCTGCCCGATGCCGAGGGCATCGTTCGTTCCTCGGTGCTGCCGGGCTTCTTCGTCAAGGTCGAGTGGCTTTGGAACCAGCCGACGCTAATCCAGGCGATGCGCGAACTTGGGCTGCTTTGAGCGGACAGGCCGACCGTTGCGGACGATGGCTAACGTTCGCTCCAGACGTTTTCCGGGCGATGTCGGCCACCGTTAGCGCCTTTAGTGCGTCACCGCACCCCGCGAGGCGGGGCCGACGTGGGCGGCGTACTTCGCGAGGACGCCTTTCGTGTAGCGCGGTGCGATGGGACGCCAGTCGTGGCGCCTTGCCGCCAGCTCCTCGTCGGAGAGATCGACCGAGAGGACGCCGTTCTCCGCGTCGACCGTAACAAGGTCGCCGTCTCGCAACAGGGCGATCGGGCCGCCGTCCATCGCTTCGGGGCCCACGTGGCCGACCATGAGGCCGCGGGTCGCGCCGGAGAAGCGACCGTCGGTGAGGAGGGCCACGTCGTAGCCCAGGCCCTGGCCGACGATGGCCGAGGTGACACCGAGCATCTCGCGCATCCCCGGCCCGCCCTTCGGCCCTTCGTAGCGGATGCAGACCACATCGCCGCGCTGGATCTCGCGCCGTTGGACGGCGGCCATCGCATCCTCCTCGCAGTCGAATAGGCGGACGGGGCCGGTGTGGACGAGCTTCTTCACTCCCGTCGTCTTCACGACGCCGCCCTCGGGGGCGAGGTTTCCGCGCACGATCTTGAGGCCACCGTGGGAGTCGAGATAGTTGTCGGGGGCGCGGATCACGTCCTGGCCCGTTGGGATGACGACGTCGCGCAGCTCCTCCTCCAGGGTGCGGCCGGTGATCGTCAGGCAGTCGCCGTGGAGCGCGCCCGCCTCCAGCATCGCCTTGAGGACCGCGGGGACACCGCCCACGCGGTGGAGGTCGAGCATGACGTACTTGCCGCCGGGGCGAAGGTCGGCGAGGGTGGGGGTTCGGGCGGAGACGCGCTCGACATCATCGAGCGTGAGGGTGAGTCCGAGCTCGCGGGCGAGGGCGGGAAGGTGGAGGGCGACGTTAGTCGAGCCCCCAGTGGCGGCGGCGATAGCGATGCCGTTCTCGAGGGCCTTCGGCGTCATGATCCGGGAGGGGAGGAGACCGTCGCGGAGGGCGCGCATGACCGCCTCGCCCGCTTTCGCGAGACCCGTCGCGCGTGAGCCGTCGGGGTCCTCGGCGGGGGGCGACGAGGAGCCAGGGAGGGCCATGCCGATCGCCTCGGCGACGCAGGCCATGGTGTTCGCGGTGTACTGGCCGCCGCACGCGCCCGCGCCGGGGCAGACGGCGCACTCGACGGCGTGAAGCTCCTCCTGGGTGATCGTGCCCGCCGCGAACGCCCCCGCCGCCTCGAAGGCGTCCTGGATGGTGACGTCCCGGTCGCGGTGGCGTCCGGGGAGGATCGTGCCGCCGTAGACGAAGACGCTGGGCACGTCGAGGCGGGCCATGGCCATGAGCATTCCGGGAAGGCTCTTGTCGCAGCCGGCGAGGCCGACGAGGCCGTCGTAGGCGTGGCCCCGCATCATCAGCTCGACGGAGTCGGCGATGATCTCCCGCGAGACGAGGGACGCCTTCATGCCCTCGTGGCCCATCGCGATGCCGTCGCTCACGGAAATGGTGTTGAACCGCCGCGAGGTGCCGCCGTGCGCCCGGACCGCCTCCGCGACGACGAGGCCCTGCTCGTCGAGGTTGACGTTGCAGGGGGTGGACTCGCTCCAGACGGTCGCGACGCCGACGAAGGGCCGGGCGAGATCGGCGTCGCCGAGTCCCATCGCGCGGAGCATCGCGCGGTTCGCGGTCTTGTCCGCCCCCTCGGTGACGACGCGGGACTTGTGGCGGGGGTCGAAGGCGGACATCGGCTAGAGCTTACTTGGCCTCGTCGCGCAAGGCATGGAGCCTGTCCATCCGCTCGGGCTCCTAGATCGCCTCCAAAAGGCCGGGAAGGGTTGCGTCGATCAGGTCCCAGTCGAGCCGTTCGCCCTGTCGAACGAGGATTCCGCGAACATCCGTCCAATCTTGGGAACGCCCGGCGAAGACCTTCATAGTGACGAGGTCCTCGGGGCAGGCGACCCGGATCAACTGTCCAGGCAGAAATTCGTGGACGACACTTCTGTTCAGGATTTCCTCTTCGTAGGGGAAGCCCGCCAGCCCGATGTAAATTCCAATTTTCGACGGTGACTGGCAAAGCAGGACTCGGTTTATGACGGCGTGGTCCAGCGGCTGTTCGCCCCGTGGGGGAATGAGCTCCAGCAGGCGAGCGATCTGTCGCGCTTCGTCCCCAAACCCTACACGAGCACCGAAACGTCGACGTCTCTCGTGACGCGCGGCTCTCCCCACGCCTGGAGCGCGACGCCGCCGATGAGACAATGCCGGAAGCCGCCTTCGTCCAAGCGACTAGAGACCCATCCGGCGACCTCGAAGACGTCCTTCATCGAACCTTGGCGAGGGCCTGATAAAATTGGATGAGGCCGCTCGACGGCCTCATGGGCAAGCTCGCGGCGTGCTGGAACGCGCTGCGAAGCGCAAGGATCGCCTCGGTCGTGGAGACCGTTTTGAGTTCGCGATCCCGTTCGGACTGGATGAAGGCGTAGCCGACCTGCATCTGGGCGTGGACCTCGCGGAAATGGACCTTCTCGGCGTCGGTCATAGCGGGAGGTTACCCTTGCGCGGAATGGGGTTTATACTGAATCCGTGACCCATCTGGAGGGAAACGGCAAGCAGGTGCTGATCTGCGATGGCGAGCGGCGCATCGTTAGGTTGGTTCAAGTCAACCTCGAACGTCAAGGCTACACAGTGACCCCTGCGTACGTCGGGCGCGCGGCGATCGCTCTTCTGGAGCGCGAGTCGTTCAACCTCGCGGTGGTCGGTCGAGACCTGCCGGACATGGACGGACGGGATCTGGTCGGGTGGATCCGCGCGCACGAGTGGACGAAAGAGTTGCGGGTCGTGCTGCTGGGCGAAGGGGATGACGACGAGCCGGGTGGCCCGTCGGGACTTGGCCCTTTTATCACAAAGTCGTTCAACCCGATGGATATTCTGTGAGCTTCCGGACTGAAGTCCGGGGTCCAGGGGCGGGCTGAAGCCCGCGCTCCGAGCGGACAGGGTAGCGTGAGCGGGTGTTCATTTCCGCCTTTGTCGCCCAGGTCCCGCGTCCGACCACGATGGACACGTACTCGAAGGCAGAGTACGACGTTCCGATGCGGGACGGGGTGACGCTCCACACCGTCGTGTACTCGCCCAAGAACGTCTCGGGCACCCACCCGATCCTCATGGAGCGCACGCCCTACGGCGCGGGACCCTACGGTCCCGACCGGTACAAGGGCTTCCGCGGCAGCCACAAGCTTCAGGAAGTGGGCTACATCTTCGCGTTCCAGGACGTGCGAGGGAAGAACGTGAGCAAGGGCGACTACGTGAACATCCGACCGCAGCTTAAGAAGGGCGAGAAGGGGATCGACGAGTCGACCGACACCGACGACACCGTGGACTTCCTCGTGAAGAACGTGAAGGACAACAACGGCGCGGTCGGCCTCTGGGGCATCTCCTACCCGGGCTTCTATGCGGGCGCGGGCGCGATCAATTCGAATCCTCACCTCAAGGCGGTCTCGCCGCAGGCGCCGGTGAGCGACTGGTTCCTCGGCGACGATGTCCATCACAACGGCGCGTTCTTCGTGCAGGACAACTTCAACTTCTCGTCGGGCTTCGACGTGCCGCGCGGCGGGGCGGCGCCGGTCATTCCGCGCGGAGAGTTCCAGTACGACTTCTTCCTCAAGGCGGGCGGCGGCGAGGGTCTTGAGAACGCCTACTACAAAGGTCTGATCCCGTACTGGAACGAGCTTTTGGACCACCCGAACTACGACCAGTACTGGAAGGACCGCAGCCTGCCGGACCACATGAAGGGCGTGAAGTGCGCGGTCCTCACCGTGGGCGGCTGGTTCGACGCGGAGGACATGTGGGGTGCGCTGAACACCTACGCGAAGACCGAGAAGCAGAACCGAACGCCCAACTTCCTCGTGATGGGGCCGTGGTACCACGGGATGTGGGCGCAGGCGAACGGCTCGACCTTCGGCGACCTCGACTACGGCCAGAACACGAGCAAGCGCTTCCAGGACGAGATCGAGTTCCCGTTCTTCGAGAAGTACCTGCGCGGCCAGAAGGTTCCGCCCCCCGCCGAGGCGACGGTGTTCGAGACCGGCACGAACGTCTGGCGCACTTTTCCCTCTTGGCCGCCGAAGAACCTCCGCAAGGCGACGATGTACCTCGCGGCCGACAAGGGCCTCGGCTTCGCGAAGTCCACGGGAGACGACTCGTTCGTGAACGATCCCGCCGCGCCCACGCCGTACCTCGCGGACTACAAGACGAGCCGCCGCCGAACGCGGGAGTACATGGTGGACGACCAGCGATGGAACGAGGCGCGGGCCGACGTGCTGACGTACGTCGGCGTGCCAGCCCGGCAGGATCTGAGGGTCGCAGGACCGATCGACGTCGACTTCTGGGTCGCGACCACGGGCACCGACATGGACCTCGTGGTGAAGGTCATAGACGTCTATCCCGCCGATACGGCGGACAAGACGCCGAAGGGAGAGTCGATGGCGGGGTACGAGCTGAACGTGAAGGCCGACATCTTCCGGGCGAGGTTTCGGAACTCGTTCGAGCGGCCCGAGCCGTTCGTCCCCGGCAAGCCCACGCGAGTCCACTTCCGGATGAACGACCTGCTGCACACCTTTCGCAAGGGTCATCGGCTGATGGTGCAGGTGCAGGGTTCGTGGTTCCCCCTGGTGGACCAGAACCCGAACCGCTTCGTGCCGAACATCAACCGCGTGAGGCCGGAGGATTTCCAGAAGGCGACGATTACTGTGCTGCACGACGCGGCGCACCCGTCGAGCGTCACGCTCGGGGTGCTGAGGGGCTAGGCCAGGCGGATCTTCGCCGCCGCGGCCTTCGCGCGCTCGCGGGGGCCGTCCGTTCCCCCGTCGGTCGGCCCGCTCGCCAGCACGACCGCCATGCGGCGGAAGGGACGGGCAAGGGGCTTGCCGAAGATACGCAGGTCGACTCCAGGTTCGGCGAGGGCGTCCTCGACCCCCTCGTAGATCGGCTCGCCCTCCTGCGAAGCGAGGACCACGGCGCTCGCCCCGGCCCGCAGGAGCTCGACCAAGGGGATCGGTAGGCCGAGGATCGCGCGGGCGTGGAGCTCGAACTCGCTCAGGTTCTGCGTTCCCGCAAGGGTGACCATGCCAGTGTCGTGGGGCCGGGGCGAGAGCTCCGAGAACACCACGCCATCGTCCGTCAGGAAGAACTCGACGCCCCAGAGGCCCGCGCCGCCGAGGCTCTCGGCCACCCGGCGGGCCATCGCCTGGGCGCTCTCCAGTTCGGTGGGCGAGATCGCGCACGGCTGCCAAGACTCCTGGTAGTCGCCGCGCGCTTGAACGTGGCCGATGGGCGGGCAGAAGAGGGTCGGTCCGGACTTCTGTGTCACCGTGAGCAGCGTGATCTCCGTGTGGAACGGCACGAAGCCCTCGACGATGACGGTCGCGCCGCCCGCCCGTCCACCCGTAACGGCATGGTCCCAGGCCTTTTGAAGATCTTCAATGGATTTCACGACCGATTGGCCCTTGCCGGAGGACGACATCAGCGGCTTGACCACCACGGGCAGACCCAGGTCGTTCGCCGCCTCTTGGAACTCTTCGAAGGTCGAGGCGTAGCGGAAGGACGCGGTGCGCAGACCCAACTCGCCCGCCGCGAGGTCGCGGATGGCGCGGCGGTCCATCGTGAAGTTCGCCGCCCGCGCGCTGGGCACGACCTGGATCCCCCGCGCCTCGTAGCCGTAGAGCCGATTTGTTCGGATCGCCTCGATCTCGGGCACGACGAGGTCGGGACGGTGTTTTTCGACCAGGCGGTCGAGCGCGTCGCCGTCGAGCATGTCGACGACCTCGCGAAAGGGTGTCACCCCCATCGCGGGCGCGTCGTCGTAGCGGTCCACGGCGACGACCCTCACGCCGAGGCGACCGAGGGCGATGGCGAGCTCTTTGCCGAGCTCGCCGGAGCCGAGGAGGAGGACCGTCTTCACGGTCCTATTGTGTCAGCCGAGGCGGTCGGCGATCGCGCGGCGGACCATCGCGTCGGCGATCTGCGGGCCGGTAAGGTTGTAGGAACCCGCCTCGATGCGGACCTTGATGTCGGCGATCCGGTCCTCCCGGTCGTCCATGGCGTTCACGTCGGCGACGACGTCGGCCACCAACTGCTGGTCTTCGGCGTGGCGGCGAGCCTCGCCCACGAGGTCGATCTGCTGGGCGATGGAGCCCAGCTCGAGAATCTTCTTCACTTGTTCGTCGGAAATCTGCATCGTTCTGCTCCTTCCGACAGGCAACGCGGCTTTCTCCGAGGAGACCCTTACGCTTTGCGTGATCGGGGTCGCCCCCGTCGTGCCGTTTTCTGTCGCTCTTCCTTTCTTGGACTCGCGTCCTTAACATCGTACATCGGATCGCTTCGGAACGATCTTTAGGGCGTTCTACGAAAACTCTATAGGTTTCTGCCTTTCGGCGACCTCGGCGGAGCGGACGCGCGAACACGTCTTGGTACCGAATGCTTTTTTATAGTGTATATTACTATATGACTTTTTGTGAATTCGGTCCCGTTTGTTGTGGATTCCAGGGAAATCTGTCGTCGTCCATTTCGTATCGAGATGGTGACCCAGGTTAGAATTACTATGAAAATGGCGATTAACCTTATGGATTCCGTAAAAACGTGATTCATGTGGATATTTGGATCGTTTTCTTCAGCAAGTACACAATTGAGCACAGGGAATAGGGGTTGAGCTACATCTCTATGGGGCGTTGAAGAGCCCTTTTGTCAACCATCCGCTTTCCTCCCGCCGTAGTGCCGCCGATTGCATCTGTCAAGCGGCTTACCGTGGTCTATCCCTTACCGGACGATCTCCGACGGTAAAATCCTGTCTTCTCTGCACGTCCGGCTTTGGACGACGTAGAAACATTTTGCCCATGGCCGACCTTCTCGAGCCCACCCACGCGCCCGCGCTCGAGACCGAGAGGTTCGAGACGGAGGGCGACCTGCGCCGGGACAACCGCCTAGGAATCTCGCGGCTGCGCGTCACCGACCGCGCCGCCTATCGCTATGAGGGCGACGAACTGGTGGGTACCTACCCCCTCGCCGACCTCTCGAAGCCGCGCGTCGAGGACCTCGTCGACGCCAGCGCGCTCGTCGCCGACTTCCGCGGGACGCCGGTCGAGCTGATCCGCACCACCAGCAAGCGCGCCCTCGGCGTCGCGGGCGCGGAGAAGCGGCTCGACGCGCTGCTCAAGGGCGACGAGATGCCGCAGCTGGAGGACGCGATCCGGCTCTGCCCGAAGTGCGGTCGGCCGCTCCCGGAGAACAGCAGCGTCTGCGAGGGGTGCCTCGATCGCGGCAAGACGATGCGGCGGCTGTTCGCCTACGCCGCGCCCTTCAAGTCGAGGCTCTGGCTCAACCTCGTGCTCACGATTCTGGGCACGGTCGCGGGGATCGCGCCGCCCAAGATCACGCAGTTCATCGTCGACCGGGCCCTCAAGCCGGGCGGGGCAGGGCTGTTGCTGCCCCTCGTCGGCGCGCTTGTGGCCGTGCTCGTCGCCAACGCGGCGATCACCATCGCGCGCGGCCGCAACGTCGCGTGGCTCGGCCGCGAGATCACCGTCTCGATCCAGCACAGCCTGTTCGAGAAGCTCCAGTCGCTCTCCTTGAGCTTCTACGATAAGCGGAACATCGGCTCGATCATGTCGCGCATGACGAACGACACGAACCAGCTGTACGACGTGCTGATCGACGGCTTCCCGGTCGTCCTGAACATGGCGGCGGTGCTGATCGGCGTCCCGATCGTGATGCTCCTCACGAACGCGCGCGTCGCGTTCTGGGCGCTCCTGCCGATCCCGTTCATCATGTTCGGCGTCAACCGCTTCCGGCGGCGGATGCATCGGGTCTGGGCGCGCAACCATCACCAACGCTCGCGCCTGAGCGGTGCGCTGAGCGGCATCCTCCAGGGCGAGCGGGTCGTCAAAGCGTTCCACGGGGAGACGCGCGAGGTGGCCCGCTTCAACCGTCGCGTCACCGAGCTCGCGGGCACGAGCTACGTGGCCGAAAGCTCCTGGGTGAGCTTCTTCCCGCTGCTGATCCTCGGCATGGGCCTGGGCGGGTCGGTCGTGTGGTACTCGGGCGGCCTCGGGGTGCTGCGCGGCGTGATGACCGTGGGCCAACTCTTCGCGTTCGTCGCCTACGTCGCGATGCTGCGGGAGCCGATGATGATGCTCCAGCGGGTGTTCGACTGGTCCACTCGCGCGCTCACCGCCGCCGAGCGGGTGTTCGAGGTGATGGACACGCCGGTGGACATCCAGGACGCTGCCGACGCCGTGCCGATGCCGGACGTCAAGGGGGCGGTGACCTTCAAGGACGTCCACTTCGGCTACGAACGGGCGCGCGAGGTGCTGCACGGCATCGACCTCGACGTGAAGCCGGGCGAGATGATCGGCCTCGTCGGCCACTCCGGCGCGGGCAAGTCGACCCTCATCAACCTTCTGATGCGTTTCTACGACCCCACGCAGGGTCACATCGAGATGGACGGCGTGGACCTCAAGCGGGTCAAGCTGGAGGACTACCGCCGTCAGGTCGGCGTCGTTCTGCAGGAGAGCTACCTGTTCCCCGGCTCGATCAAGGACAACATCTCCTATGGCCGACCCGGGGCGAGCCTGGAGGAGATCATGCAGGCGGCGCAGGCGGCGAACGCCCACGCCTTCGTCGCGAACTTCCCCGACGGCTACGACACCTACGTGGGCGAGCGGGGCCAGCGGCTCTCGGGCGGCGAGCGCCAGCGCATCGCCATCGCCCGCGCCATCCTGCACAACCCCAAGGTCCTCATCCTGGACGAGGCGACGGCCTCGGTGGACACGGAGACGGAGCGCATGATCCAGGAGGCGATCGAGACGCTGGTGGAGGGCCGGACGGTGTTCGCGATCGCCCACCGGCTCTCGACCCTGCGCAACGCCGACCGGCTCGTGGTGATCGACGACGGCAAGGTCGCGGAGATCGGCACCCACGAGGAGCTGATGGCCAAGGAGGGCGGCATCTTCAAGAAGCTCGTGGACATGCAGATGGAGACCAACAAGCTCCGCGAGAACTACATCGAGGAGGAGTAGTGGCGAGGGTCTCCAGACCCTTGTCCGAGAGCCTCGAGGGTCTGGAGACCCTCGCCACGAGGCTCGACGCCGCCGATCCGCTCGCGGCGTTCCGGGAGCGGTTCGTCCTCGACGACCTCATCTACCTCGATGGCAACTCGCTCGGGCGTTTGCCCGTCGCGACGATCGAACGGATGCGCGAGGTCGTGGAGGGCGAGTGGGGCGAGAGGCTGATCCGAGGCTGGGGCGAGGGCTGGATCGAGATGCCTCGGCGGGTCGGGGCGAAGATCGCGGGGTTGATCGGCGCGGAGCCGGACGAGGTCGTCGCCTGCGACTCGACCTCGGTGGACTTCTTCAAGCTCGCCCACGCGACGCTGTCGTCGACCGATCGGCGGGTGGTGGTCACCAATGCGTCCAACTTTCCGAGCGATCTCTATCTCCTTCAGGGTCTCGGAGCGGAGATCCGGCTCGTCGAGGGCGAGGATGACGTTGAGATCGCCGCCGCGCTAGACGAGCGGACGGCGCTCCTCACGCTCTCCCACGTCGAGTTCAAGTCGGGCCTTCGGCACGACCTCGCCTTCCTTACGGAGAAGGCCCACGCGGTGGGCGCGCGGGTGCTCTGGGACCTCTCGCACTCGGTCGGCGCGGTGCCCATCGAACTCGGCGAGAGCGACCTCGCGGTGGGCTGCGCCTACAAGTACCTCAACGGGGGGCCGGGGGCGCCCGCGTTCCTCTACGTGCGCCGAGACCTCCAGGAGGGCTTGCGGAGTCCGATCCAGGGTTGGTTCGGGCAGCGCGGGGCGTTCGAGTTCGGACTCGACTATACGCCTGCGCCGGGCATCGACCGCTTCCTCGCGGGCACGCCGCCGATCCTCGCCCTCGCGGCGGTCGAGACGGGCGTCGATCTCGTCGCGGAGGCGGGGATGGACCGCATCGGTGCGAAGGCGGCGGCGCAGACGGGGTTCCTGATCGAGATGGCCGATGCGACGGGTCTGCAGGTCGCCACGCCGCGCGACCCTTCGCGGCGGGGTTCGCACGTCGCGATCCGCCATCCCGAGGCGTGGCGGATCGCGCAGACGCTGGTGGCGGAGAAGGACGTGATCCCGGATTTTCGGACGCCCGACGTGCTCCGGCTCGGCGTCGCGCCGCTGTACACCCGGTACGTCGATCTCGTGGAGGCGATGATACGGATCGTCTCCGTGATCGAAGGGGGAACCTACCGGGCCTACTCTTCGGCCGTCGAGGGTGTGACGTGAAAAATTTTCCTTTCGCAGGTTGGGTCTTTAGGCCCAACCTGCGTCCGGGGCGGTTGACGGGATTTTCGAACCGGAAATCCTCGGCGCAAAGCGCGCGCGAGGCGATCGACGATGCGGAGCCTCCTCCTCTGTGCCCGCGAGATACCGTTTCGTCAACCATCGATCCTCGCGTTCGTCAGCATTGCGAATCCCGTTCGCGGACGCGGGCACGGGCGGAGCGACGACTCTGGGTTGACGCTCCACTAGCGCCCGGCCGACCGACGACGCTTGAGGCCCGCCAGGCCCACGGCAAAGGCGATCAGGCAAGCAGGTTCCGGGACCGCTTGAATCTTCGAGATGCGAGACATGCCCCCCATTCCGGAATCGATGAAGAACCCCATGTCCGTCAGGTGGGCCAAGTCGAGGTCGCTTGACGCCGATTTCGGGATGTCGAACGTGACGCTGAATGGGCTGGCGCTTGCCGAGAGCCCCTTGAAGCCGATCACGGCCGACGTGTTGGCGTCGCCCAGCGTGAGGCCGAAGATTCCGTCCGTCGACGAGAGGAAATCGACGCGCACGCTCGTCGCGCCGCGAAGGTCCTTTGCCGAGAAGGCATAGTCGAGGTTTCCGTAGGCATCGACTCCAGGGTCGTTTGACAGCTCGTACGCGCCGCGGATCGACGACCGCGCCTTGGCGGAGCCCGGTTGGGAGTTGAAGCCGATGGTCGTCGAAATCCGGCGCGTCGCTCCGTCTTCCAAGCCGAGCCAGGCTCCCGAGTTCGATCCCGCAGAGCCGGTCGCGGTGACGACGGGCGCGCCGACGGCGAAATCGTCGAGAAAGAGCGAGGCACGGGCCGAGATCGAGAGGGCGACGAAGGCGCCGATAGCGGTCTGACGAATGAGGGTCTGCATGGCTTGTCTTCTAACCGCCTGGTGTTTTGTCCAGGTATTACAGCTATCGGAATGCCGCTCGATGGATCTTTAGGGTCGCGAGCATGATCTTCTAGCGATGTCCGACCCAGCGGACGCCGTTGAGGATCACGCGCTTGACGTTCGCGTCGTAGTAGGTGGGGTAGGTCTCGTGGCCGGGGCGGAAGTAGAAGACGCGGCCCTTGCCCTCGCCCTGGTTCGCGGCGTTGCCGCCGTCGCTGGTGAAGTCCGGGTCGATGCCCTCGCCGACGGTCCACACGAGGCCGCTGGGGAAGGTCGCGCCGTCCACGCTGAAGCGGCTCTGGAAGATCACCTCGAGGGGGGGCGGCACGTCGAACGGCGCGCCGTACATCTCTTCGTTGGGGAGGGTGAAGTCTTCGACGCCCTCGGCGATGGGGTGCCAGGGGGCGCAGACGCGCACCCGTTCCGAGTCGGTGGACTCGCGCCAGCCGCCCTTGAGGTGGCCGGTCGCGCCGAGCACGGCCTTGAAGGTCTTCGAGTAGTGGCCCGAGTGGAGGCAGAGGAAGCCGAGGCCACCGTGGACGGCCTTCCTGACCCGCTCCGCGAGGGCGTCCTCGACCTCGCCGTGGCGGGCGTGGCCCCACCAGGCGAGCACGTCGGCGCCTTCGAGCAGGCCTTCGGGAAGGCCTTGGTCGGGTTCGTCCAGGTGGATGGCGGCGACGTTCATCTCACCCTCGCCCGCCAGCTCGCGGAGGCCGTCGGCGATCGCGCCGCGCAGGTTCTCGGGGTAGAGCTCCTTGGGGGCGTGGTGCGGGTTCTCGTCCCACACGAGGACGTTCAGGGGGCGGTTGTCGGTCATGCGGAAAAGGTACCCCCGGCTGGAAGCCGGGGCGACGACGAGCCGGAGATGCCGCCTGGAAGGCGGCACCACCTTGAGCTATTCTCTGGAGAACGATGATGTTCCCCGTTCTTTTTCAGCAGCCCGGCGACCTCGCCCTCGCCAGCCTCGACCTCGGTGCCGTCGAGCAGGAGTGGGGCGGCGCGCGGCGCGATCTGTCGGTGGACGAGCACCCCCTCAGGATCGCGGGGAAGACGTACGCGACCGGTCTCGGCACCCACGCCAGCAGCGCCTTCGACCTGCGGGTGGACGGCAACGCCCTTCGCTTCCGGGCCGTCGTGGGCGTGGACGACGAGGCGACGGACAACGGCTCGGTGCGGTTCCTGGTCGAGGCCGACGGGCGGACGAGGTTCGACTCGGGGGTGCTCCACAAGGGGGTCGCGAAGAGCGTGGACGTCGATCTCTCCGGCGCGAAGACGGTGCGCTTCGTGGTGAGCGACGCGGGCGACGGCATCGACAACGACCACGCCGACTGGGCCGACGCGTTCCTGACGCTCAAAGACCCCGCGAAGCGTCCCTCGGCCAACTTGGCGAAGCGGGAGCCGACGATGGACGTCGCGCCGGTGGACAACGTCCACACCGCGATCCACGGCCCGCGCGCCGTCGGCGGCACGCCGGGCAAGCCGTTCCTCTTCCGCATCCCCGTGACGGGACGGGGTCCGCTGAAGATCGGCGTGACGGGCCTCCCGGAGGGCATCCGGGCCGACGGGAACGTGCTCCGGGGCACGGTGCCACCCGAGGGCCGGTACGAGCTCACGGTGACCGCCGCGGGTCGAATGGGTCGGGACACCCGAAAGATCACCCTGGTCAGCGGCGTCCACAAGCTCGCCCAGACGCCGCCGATGGGGTGGAACTCGTGGAACGTTTGGGGAACGTCGGTGACCGCGGACAAGGTGCGGGCCGCCGCCGAGGCCTTCGTCCGCCTCGGTCTCGCGGATCACGGCTACGGATACGTGAACATCGACGACGCCTGGGAGGCGGGCCGCGACGCGGGCGGCGAGATCCAGACGAACGAGAAGTTCGGCGACCTGCCCGCGATGGCGGCCTACGTCCACGGCCTGGGGCTCAAGCTCGGCATCTACTCGTCGCCCGGTCCGAAGACTTGCGGAGGGTACGCCGGCTCCTGGCAGCACGAGGCGCAGGACGCGGCGACCTACGCGAGGTGGGGCGTCGACTACCTCAAGTACGACTGGTGCTCCTACGGCCAGATCTCGAAGGGCCAGAGCCTTGAGGAGCTGGAGAAGCCGTATCGCGTGATGGGCGCGGGTCTGGACGCCGCCCGCCGCGACATCGTGTTCTCGCTCTGCCAGTACGGCATGGGCGACGTCTGGAAGTGGGGTCCCGATGTCGGAGGCAACCTCTGGCGCACGACGGGCGACATCACCGACTCGTGGAGCTCCATGTCGTCCATCGGCTTCGCGCACTCGGACCGAGGGGAGAGGATCGGTCCCGGAGCCTGGAACGACCCCGACATGCTCGTGGTCGGCCGCCTGGGGTGGGGCTCCTCGCCGCACCCGACGCGGCTCGGCGGCAACGAGCAGATCACGCACATCACGCTCTGGTCGATGCTCGCCGCGCCGCTGCTCATCGGCTGCGACCTCACCCAGATGGACGACTTCACCCAGCGTCTCCTGATGAACGACGACGTGATCGAGATCGACCAGGACGCGCTGGGCAAGCCGGCGAGGCGCGCGTTCCAGGATGGGACGGCGGAGGTGTGGGCGCGTCCCCTGGCGGACGGGGCGTACGCGGTCGCGCTCTTCAACCGCGGGTCGGAGAGGGCGACGGTGAGGACCGAGTGGAAGCGCGACCTCGGGTTCTCGGGCAGCCCCAAGGTTCGCGACCTCTGGCGACGGAAGAACCGGGGGCGCCAGAAGGACGGCTTCGGGGCGGCGATCCCGGCGCACGGGGCGTTGCTGCTCAGGGTCCAGAGGCCATAGGGGACAAGAAGAATGCGTCCTCCTCGTTCCCCGTCCCTCGCAACCCGTCCCCTGTGACCCCTGGTACCCTGTTCCCATGCCCCGACTCGACGAGGCGGCGCGGATGGCGCGGCAGCGCGCCTACGCGCCCTACAGCGGCTACGCCGTGGGGGCGGCGGTGGAGGACGAGCGCGGGCAGGTCCACGCGGGCTGCAACGTGGAGAACGTCTCCTACGGGGCGACGATCTGCGCCGAGCGCGGGGCAATCGCCCGGATGGTCGCGGAGGGCGGCACTCAGGTTCGGCGGGTCGCGGTGGCGACGGCCGACGGCGGCGCGCCTTGCGGCATCTGCCTCCAGGTCCTGGGCGAGTTCGCCGAAGACCCGCGGGCGGTCGAAGTCGAACTCTTCGCGGGCGAGATCCCCTCTGGACAGTACACCTTGGCGCAACTGATGCCGCGCGCGTTCGTCTCTAGGGATGTTCGCCGCGCAGGGCCCTGACCTTTCGCAACCACGCTCATGCAACGCTCAACCTCTGCTCCCCTCGCCGTCGTCCTCCTCGCCTCGATCATCGTCCTCGGCTGTGGCGGAGGCGGCGGCAAGAAGCCGAGCACCTCCGGGGGCACCACGGCCACGGTGCCGACCGGGGTCGTCCGCGACCCGTTCGGCACGCTGCTGGTCGGGGCCAGGGTCACTTACTACGATGAGGGCGGCACGGCCCTGTCGTCCGGAAGCGTGGGGTCGGACGGTCTTATCCCGAACCCCGTGCCCTCGTCGGCGACCCGCTTCGGCGTCGATCCCACTCCCGCCTCGTCCGCTCCTTTCTACCTGACTTTCCTCTACGACGGCCTCTACTACGACGCCTCGCTCGGCTGCTACGCCAGGCTCCCGAGCCAGGGGAGCCGCGAGGGATTCAACACGGACGTTGTGTTCTTCGAGCAGGGATCGGGCACGGTTCCGCCCGCGCCGACCGGCTGCACCATCAATCCGTGACGCACCCCTGGACAGAATGAAGATTTGGCGGCATAATGGGCGGCAATGAAGCACGGACACGCATTGGCGATCGGGATGCTGGCGCTGGCCCTCGCCGCTTGCGGCGGCAGCAACAATCAGGGTTCGGGCGGCGGCACCACCGTCACCGACCCGACGCTCGGCCTGACGGCGGACTACCGGATCGAAGCCGTGCTCTCCACGCCGGCCGTCGATCCGGGCTACGTCTACCAGGACCCGCAGAACATCCAGATCCGGGACAACGTGACCTTCCAGCTCGTGAGCTACACCGGCTCGGGGGCCAACCTCGTGCGGAACGTCGTTCCCACCGCGGCCAGCGTGGGAAGCACCGGCGTGACCTTCTCCACGAACGACACGCTGAACGCATCGGGCGGCCTGTCCGAGACCGACGGCATCTTCACCGCTTCCGGCACCGACTCGGGCACGCGGCGCTACGTCGTCACCGCGACGTACCAGGGCCAGACCTACTCCCGCTACTACAAGGTCAATCCGCGGCTTAACCAGGTGCGGATCCACGGGATCATCGCCGTTCCGACGGGCGCTTCGGTCACGATCACGGACCCGGCCACCGGCGACTCCGCGTCCAGCCCGGTCTACCAGGGCGTGTACAACTCGGAGCTCGACTTCTACGAGCAGCGCGACCCGCAGGCTCCTGAGGATCAGGTTCCCGTGAGTCCGCAGTTCAGCGTCCAGCAGGTGAGGAGCGGCCCGGACGGAACGTTCCGCGCCTCCGTGCCCCTTCCCAGCAACGGCGCGGGCGGCGTTCCGACCGTGCGCCTCCTCGCGCTTCCGCCGGACGGATTCGACTCGATCTTCACCTTCGCGGGTGTGTCGACCACGGCGTTCAGCTCTCCCGCCCAGGCGGATCTGATCACGCTGCCCGCGATCGACGCCGCGCTCTCCAGCGGCGACTACTACCTCGTCCCGGCCGCCGACATTACGCGCGTGAGCGACACGACGTTCTACATCAACAACGTCGCGAACCTGGACGCGGACACGGCTAACCTGATCCAGCTGAGCGGCTCGGCGCGCGGCCGCAAGTCTGCGACGAAGAAGCGCTGAGGAGTGATCTGTCCCCTCCTCAGAAGGGAGGGGGCAGATCACTCCTCAGCGCGTGGGAACCGCAGGAACTCCGCGATGGCGCGCAGCTCGTCGGGTTTGAGATTCGGGTATGCGGTCATCGTCGAGCCTTTGTCGATGGATTGCGGGTTGCGCACGTAGCGCACGTAGTAGTCCGCATCCGGATGCTCGCGACCGACGCTGTTCAGCGACGGCCCGCCGACGCCCTTCAGGCCGTCGTCGCCGTGGCACCCGTTGCAGCCCTGGGCCGCGAAGAGGGTTCGCCCCTTGGCGGCGAGGGTCCTGTCCTGGGTTCCGGCGGTCCCGGCCGCCGCGATGGGCACGATTCGGGGGTCGCGCGTGCCGGTGAGCGGCGCGAATGCCCCGCCCGAGGTCACGGCCGCGACGGCGCCCAGGCCGCCGAAGCCGAGCAGGAGCGCACGACCCAGGCCGGATCCCTTCTTTTTAAAGAGGGGAAGCGCCAGGAGCCCGAGTCCGAGGAGCGCCGGAACGAGCGCCGCGCCGATCCAGCCGCCGCCGGGCACCAACCGGTCGCCCCAGACGAGGAGTCCGTGCATCGGGATCGTGTACCAGCTCGGCTTGGCGTCGAAGCGCCCGAGGTCGGCGGGCGTGGCGGGAGAGCCGAAGGGCGCGGCGACCGCGAAGGCCAGCACGAGCGCGATCCCGGCGGAGAGTCCGTAGGGCCACCTCGCGCCGCTGCGGCGGGGCAGCGCCCAGCCCGCGAGCAACGCGGCCGCCAAGAGGACCGGCAGGGCAAGGCGGTGGGCGTTCCACCAGACCGCGAGGGTCGGGGCACCGACCCCTTCTCCCCCCAGGATCGCCTGGGAAAGCCTGGGGCCGACGAGCGGCATCCGCGCCGCGATCGCCCCCTCGACGCCCGCGGTCTGGACGCCGTGGCGGTCCCACGACAGGACGTTGCCCGTGAGCTGGAAGCCGAGCGAGAGCGCGGCGAGGGCCAGCGCGGCGAGGTAGGGGCGGCGCTGGGGGCCGCGGTGCCAGCCCGCCCACGTGACGGCGGCGAGGTGGAGCGCGGAGTGGACGATCAGCACCGACGAGCCCCAGTAGTGGAAGCCCTGGAGGAACCGCCAGGCGCCGGCGTGGAGCGCGGCGGTCGTGGCGTGGGCGTGGGCCGGGTCGGCCCGGTAGACGGTGGCCATCAGCCCACCCGCCACGAGCTGGAGCGCGAAGTGGAGGTAGAGGGCGAGGGCGGAGGCCGTGAGAAACGGCTTCGAGCTGTCCACGTCTCTATTGTACTGGCGACGGACCCACCGGTCCCGGCGGCAGGGCGCGAACGGTAGTAGAATGGCGGCTAGAGAAGACGGCTTGGAATCGCTTTACGTGCAGCCGGAAACGCCTGGGATGACCGAGGACGCGGTCGAGCAGATGCTCGCGCTGGCGGCTCGCCTTCGCGCGGCCAACGGCGGGACCCTGGACGACAGCGCCGTGCAGGCGGTCGCCGAGGCGACGGGCGCGCCCGTCGAGTACGTGCGCCTGGCGGTCAAGCTTCGCTCGGAGAAGGAGGCGCCCTCTTTCCCTGCGCGTCTTCGCAGCCAGTACCTCACGCTGGAGCCCCACACCCGCCGCTTCGTCCTGTCCGGCTCCGCCGCCACGCTCTGCGCCCTTTTCGCGGTGGGCGCCGACCGCGCCCACTGGGTGGCCCGCTTCAGCGCGGACGCCTCCACGCCGGGTCCCCTGCTGAGCGTCATCTCCCTGCTGTGGCTCACGTTGGGCCTCTACAACGTCTGCGTCACCCGCGACTCGCGCACGGGCGCGGCGGCGGGCGCGATCTTCGGGGCGAGCTTCCTCGCGGCGCACGCGATGTTCTCGTTCCTGCTGCGGCTGCCGGAGAGCCACGCGCTCGCCGCGACGCTCATCGTGCCGCTCTCCCTTCTGGGCGCGGTCGCGGGCCTCGGCCTCCAAATGGTGACGGATCGCTACCGCAAGCCCTTGGGCCTGCGCGACCCGCTCAAGGAGCGGCAGGATCTTCTCCGCCAGCTCGTCGACCTCCAGGACAAGCTCAAGTCGGGCGAGCAGAGCTGCACCTTCCTCAGCGTCGACATCGTCGGCTCGACGAAGATGAAGGCGGTCGCGGACCCGCTCTCCGTCGAGTTCACGTTCAACGAGTACCACGGTTTCGTCGAGCGCACCGTCAAGCGGTACGGCGGTCGGGTCCACTCCACCGCCGGCGATGGTGTGACCGCCGCCTTCGACCACCCGAGCCAGGCCTTCGGCACGGCGAAGAACATCCAGGCGGGCCTCATGGAGCTGAACGCTTTCCGCAACAAGATCGGCGAGCCGATCGTCCTGCGCCAGGGCATCCACACGGGCGCCGTCGTCGCGCCCGACGCGCGGGACGTGACCACGCTGGAGTTCTCCCACGTCATCGACGTCGCGGCCCACTTCCAGAAGGCCGCCCCGCCCGGCGGCGTCGCCGTGTCGGACGCGGCGAGCGCCCACCTTCCGGGCGGCCCGCTCGCGGTGGGCGGGGCGCGCGTCCTGGTGTCGGGCATCAAGGGCACGGTTTGGACCCCGCGCGCGGCCGCTTCGTCCCTCGTTGCGACCCCGCCGCCCGTGCCCGAGGGGATCTAGGGATTGACCCGCGCGACCTTCTCCGACGAGGAGTCGTTCGACGCCGCTTGGGCGGCTGACCGGGGGCGAGGAACGCCGCCCGAGGAGGTTGCCGCGCGCGTCGCGAGGGGGCTCGCCCCGGCGGGCTTCCGTCTCTTCCACAACGGCGGCCTGCCCCGGCTCGACCGTCGGCGCGGCGCGCTGCAGGACGAGATCGTGTTCGCCTCGGGGCCGTCGAACGACCGTTTCGCCGTCCGGTTCCACCTGAACCACGAGGGTCTCGGCGAGGTGCGGCAGAAGTTTTGGCGACCGGCGACCCGCGCGCCGAAGGCGGTCGCCTCAGGCGACATCGGCCTGTTGGAGAGTCCGCCGACGCGTTCGATCTGGAACGCCTCCGATCCGTCCATCGCGGAGGCGATCCGAGAGCGGCTCGACGCCGACGTCCTGCCGTGGTTCGACGTGTTCGACGATCCCGACACCCTGCGCGAGACCCTCCTCGCGGCCACCCTGCCGCTGGTCGATCCCAGCACCGCCCTGGAGCTCGTGATCGCGGAGTTCGGCGTCCGCGAGGCGCGGCGGTTTCTGCGCGCCCGCATCGACCTTCCGATCCCGCTCGGCGCGGCGGTGCAGAACCGCGGCTTCGATCTCGCGACCGACCGCCTCGCCGCCATCGCGCAGTACTACCGGCTTTAGCCGAACAGCGCGTCGGCCGCCATCACCGAGCGCGTCTCGCCCTCGACGCTGCACAAGAGGCTTCCGTTGCCGCCGATGCCCAGCGCCAGCGCCTCCTCGCCCGTGGAAAGCCGGTAGCGCTTGCCCGGCGTCCGGTCGAAGATCGACCAGACCGGCGCGAGGTCGAGCCACGTCGAGGGCTCCGGGAGGGTGCGCAGGACGGCCACGATGCGTCCGGCGATCGCCTCGGGGGGGTGGTCTCCGCCCTGCTCGATCCGCAGCGAGGTCGCCCGTCCGGCGATCTCCTCGGGGAAACTCTCGACGTCGAGGTTCGCCCCCACCCCGACCAAGGGCACTCCGTCCACGATCTCCGTGAGCACCCCCCCCACTTTTTTGCTCCCGATCATCAGGTCGTTGGGCCATGCGAGCTGGCAGCGCATCGCCGACGCGGCGGCGAGCGCCACCGCCATGCCCACGAACTGGGGCGCGGGGTGGGCCCGGTACTCGCGCAGGATGAGGGTCAGCGAGAGCGAGGTGCCCGGCGGCGAGTGCCACGCCCGGCCGAAGCGGCCCACGCCGCCCGTCTGCTCTCGCGCCAGCACCGCGCCGATCGGCTCGCCCGCGCGGAGCAGCTCCGCCGCGAGCCGCTGGGTCGAATCGACGCTCTCCACCATGCGCCAGCCGCGGCCCTCGCCTAACGGGTCCTTCACGAGAACTCCATGTGGAACGGCAGGGAGACCGCCGAGTGGGTGAGCGCGCCGACGGAGATCACGTCCACGCCGGTGCCCGCCATTCCTCGCACAGTGTCGAGGTCGATGCCGCCGCTCGCCTCGAAGAGCACCTTGCCCCGATGCTTGGACACGACCTCGCGCATGGTGAAGGGATCCATGTTGTCCAGCAGGACCACGTCCACGCGCGCGGCGACCGCCTCATCGACCTGCTCGGGGGTCTCGCACTCGACCTCCAGCTTCACCATGTGGCTCGCGGTGGCGCGGAACGCCCCGACGGCCGCGGAGATCGAGCCGGCGGCGGCGATGTGGTTGTCCTTCAGCATCGCCGCGTCGTAGAGTCCCATGCGGTGGTTGTGGCCGCCGCCACACCGCACGGCGTACTTCTGGAGCGAGCGCAGGAGCGGGATCGTCTTGCGGGTGTCGACGATCTTCGCGCCCGTACCCTCGACCCGCCTCACGAACTCGGCGGTGAGGGTCGCGGTGCCGCTCAGGAACATGATGAAGTTCAGCGCGGTGCGCTCGGCGGCGAGCACGCGCCGCGCGGGCGCGCGGCCCGAGGCGACGACCGTCCCGCGCGAGACGCGCTCGCCGTCCGGCAGCTGGATCTCCACGAACGCGCCGTCCGGCTCGTTGGGCTGGGGGCCGAGGAGGTACTCCGCGACGCCCACGCCCGCGAGGACGCCCTCGCCCTGGGCCTCGATGCGCCACTCGGCCATGAGGTCGTAGGGCATCGCGCCCGCGGTCACGTCGCCCGAGCCGATGTCCTCCAGGGCGGCCTCGTCCACGACGTGCCACCAGCTCTGCGGTTCCGGCTGAAGCCAGGGATTCACGGAGAGAGGATACTAGGGAAGAGGGGAAGCGGAACGACCCGCCGCGCCTCTCCCATGTGGCCTTTTCCACTTCCCTCCTCGTGGAGCGTCGATTCCTTTTATCGGGCTGACGAGTGGTGTGTCACTTTGCCCAGCGCTCACCGAGGGCCTCTCGGCGGAGTCCGCCCTTCACCGCCCTCGGCGTCGCTCCGGACTCAAAACGACACACTACCGGCTGACGAACCTTGGCGACCGATGGGTAGGCTCAGGCCTCGTCTGTCGGATTGGCGGGCCGCTTCGCGGCGCGGGCACGAGTGCATCCCGCGGCTACGGACGACTCGATATTCAGAGGTGGACGGACCGCTAGGACCATCGTACGAACGGACGGGCGGATCAGGAGGGTCGTGGCTGTTTCCCGAGGCGCTCCGCGAGGGCTCCGTCAGACGCCCTGGAGCGGCTACCGAGACGTTCCGTCTCGGCGACATCGGTCGGAGCAGTACTTGACCTCGTCCCACACGCCGCGGCTCGCCCATTTCTTGCGGTTCTCGAAAGGGCGGCCGCAGGCGGCGCAGGTCTTCGTCTCCTTGGGTTTCTGCTTCGCCAACCCCTATTCCTACGTACCTTAAAGGGTGGAAGTCGTGTGGTTCAAGCGCGATCTGCGAGTCCACGACCACGCGCCGCTCGTCGAGGCGGCGGCGCGCGGGGAGGTGCTGCCGCTGTACGTCGTGGAGCCGAGCCTGTGGCGGGCGGAGGACGCGAGCGCCCGCCAGTGGCGGTTCGTCGCCGACAGCCTCCACGATCTTGGCACGCGCTGCGCACGTTTGGGATCGCCGCTGCGGATCGTGGTCGGCGAGGCGGTGGAGGCCTTCGAGGCCCTGCGGCGGCGCGCGGAGTTCGGGCTTTGGGCGCACGAGGAGACAGGGAACGGGCCGAGCTACGCGCGGGACCGGGCGGTGCGGGCCTGGGCGCGGGCGCGCGGGGTGGCGTTCCGCGAGCTTCCGAGCGGCGGGGTCGTGCGGCGGCTAGGGGACCGCGACGCCTGGGACGCTCTCTTCGACGCCCGTCTTGCCGCGCCGCTCCTCGCCCCGCCCGCGGCGTTGCGGGATCCGCGTATCGACCTTCCCACGCGCGTTCCCGACCTTGATCTGCCCTTCGACCCCGCCGAGGGGCAACCGGGCGGGCGGGCGGCGGGGCTCGGCCTCTTGGGCTCGTTTTTGGAGGAGCGGGGAAGGGACTACCCGCGGGCGCTCTCCAGCCCGCTCACCGCCTTCGACGCCTGCTCGCGCCTCAGTCCGCATCTGGCGTTCGGCACGGTGTCCGGGCGGGAGACGCTGCGGGTGCTGCACCGACGGATCGAGGAGACCGACGACGCGGCTTGGCGGCGCGCCTGCCGGGCGCTCGCGACGCGGGTGCGATGGCGGGACCACTTCGTCCAGAAGCTGGAGTCCGAGCCGGCGATCGAGTTCGAGAACATGGTCCGCGGCTTCGACGGGATGCGGGACCCCTCGCCCGACCCCGCGCGCTTCGAGGCTTGGCGGGAGGGTCGGACGGGCTTTCCCATGGTCGACGCGTGCATGAGGTGCCTCGCGCAGACAGGGTGGATCAACTTCCGCATGCGGGCCATGCTTCAGTCGTTCTCCTCGTACACGCTCTGGCTCCACTGGCGCGAGCCGGGGCTCCACCTCGCCCGGATGTTCGTGGACTACGAGCCGGGTATCCACTGGGCGCAGGCGCAGATGCAGAGCGGCACGATCGGGGTGGGCGCGGTGCGGATCTACGACCCGACGAAGCAGGCGGCGGACCACGATCCGCAGGGCCGGTTCGTCGCGCGATGGGTGCCGGAGCTGGCCTCGCTACCGCCGGTGTACCGCTTGGAGCCGCGCCTCTTGGACGCGGAGCTTCGTCGCCGCGTCGGGTACCCGGAGGCCATTGTGGAGCTTTCGGACGCGCACGCCCTCGCGCGGGCAAGGCTGTCGGAGTTCCGGGACCGCCCCGCGGTGCGCGAGGAGGCGTTGGCGGTGCGGGCGCGGCACGGGTCGCGACGCCCGATCCCGCCGCGCCCGGCTCCCCGCCCTCAGCGGGCACTGTTCTAGGAAACTGTGGAGCAATCTTGTAGCGGCAGGGCTTGCCCTGCGGGAGCCTGCTGCAAGACGCCTCGCCGGGACCCACAGCGACCCACTCTGGGTCGGCTACCAAGCGCTGAGCGCACGATCCAAGGTTTTTCTCACCATCTGCTAAGAAACTTCGGGGGATATCCCTCCAGCCCCGAAGGGGCAACCTTCCATAGCGAAGGGCGAAGCCCTGGATGTCGATCTTCTGCGCCTTGAGAGCCTCCTCGCCCACCCCCGATCCGCCTGCCCGCAGGTTCCTGGGACCCCTCACCCCCTTCCACCTCGGGCGCGCCGGAGCGCATCCCCCGGCGGACCCTCCTCTCTCCCGGAGGGGAGAGGGGAGCCGGAGTTTTGTTAGACGCTCTAAATAGGGCTAAGAGGGTCTAATACGAGGGTGATCGAGGCGCTCTTCATCGAAGCCGTCGCCGCCCTCGGTGGGCGGGCCGATGCGGCGTCGCGTCGGGCGTACGCGGCGATGGCCCGCGCCCACGAGGGGCGGGCGTACCACAACCTCGGGCATGTCGAGAGCGCGCTGAAGACGCTCTCGCGCCTCGTCGCCGATCCCGACCCGCGCGTCGTGCTGGCGCTCTGCCTTCACGACGCGGTGTACGATCCGCGGGCCACGGACAACGAGGCCCAAAGCGGCTGCTTCGCCTGGGACCTGCTCGCGCCGCTCGGCGTGGGTCGCGACGACCTCACCGAGATCGAGCGGCTGATCCTCGCGACGAAGGACCACGTTGCGATGGACCCTGTCTCGACGCTGGTGGTGGACGCCGACCTGTCGATCCTGGCCGCGTCGGCGGAGGAGTACGACGCCTACGCGGCGGCGATCCGGCGAGAGTACGCGTTCGTGCCGGAAGACGAGTACCGGGCGGGGCGAACGCGGGTGCTCCGGGGATTGCTGGAGCGGAAGCTGTTCACGTCGCCGGTGATGGACGAGGGGGCGGCGCGGGCGAACATTGCACGGGAGATCAAGGGGCTTGGATGAGGTTCTACTCGCGAGGATTGGAGGAGGGGTTCACCTACTCGTACACCAACAGGGACGTTCGGGAGGCGTTTGGGGATGATCTGCTGGACTCCGCATCGCTTGGCGGCTATTCGGTGAATCACTACTTTCTTCGAGGTGAGGCTCGAAAGGAGATCACCGGACAGGTGATCCTTAAAGTAAGCGTCTCATAGGGCTCTTGGCGTGCCGATGAGGCACCTCGGCATCGTGCCTCTCTGACCGTGTACCGTGTGCGTAAAGACAGGTGGTCAGACCCATCTACATTGGCAGGTTCGTGAGATGATGCGCGAACGGTTGCGGCCTTGGGCAGATGGGATGTTCGCACGCCCGGGAACGTCATCGACT
>CAXTOO010000017.1:0-3685 GCA_964245875.1 uncultured Fimbriimonas sp.
GTGCCGGTGTCGCCCCGCTGATGGGCGATGCTCGCCGCGACGCCGCCCGGTCCTGGGCCCGAGTAGGCGCAGACGGGCCAGAAGATCGCGGCGACCAGAACGACGAGTAGGGGGACCAATCCCCATTGCCACAGCTTCGGGGGATGGGACGGCTTTGCCATAGACCATTGTACGACGGCTTGGCAGGCTGCGGGCGGGGCGCCCGCGCCACAATGGGACGTGACCGTGTGGCTTTTCGAGTCGAACCTGATGTGGAGTGCGAAGCTGCGGCAGTCCTTGCGTCTGCTAGGACACGAGGGCGTGGTCCTGCGCGAGGTGCCGGAGGGGACGGCGGACGCGGCGGTGGTGAACCTGGGCGAGGGCGACCCGGCGGCATTGATCGCGGCGCTGAGGGCGCGGGGGGTGCCGACGATCGCGCACGCCGGCCACAAGGAGAAGGATCTGCACGAGGTCGGGCGCGAGGCGGGCGCGACGGTGCTCGTGACGAACTCCGAGCTTGCGAACAAGCTCGCAGATGTGCTGGGTCGCGTCGTCTGAGCCGAACAATCGGCGATCGGGTTCGTCTGGGTTCGTGTGAGTCCCGAGGTTGGGGCTTGCCTTTCCCTTCCACTGGGGCGTCCGCCGAAAGACGGGCGTCCCGTTTTTCTGGATAGACCCCCACCCTGCCCTCCCCCAGAGGGCAGGGTTCCGTCTACGCACTCGTCAGGTACTTGAAGATCGACTCCAGGTCGTTGTCCGGGGAGTGGAAGGTGGCGACGGGCAGCCCTTCGTCCAGGATGAGCTTGCCGAGGGCGTCGTAGAAGGCGTCCGGCTCCTTGGTGCGGACCTCCAGGCCCGTGCCGCGGGCGTCGAGCTCGACGCCGAGGACGTAGGGGAGGGCGACGAGCCGCTCGGCGAGGCGGCGGGGGTCGGTCGTGTCGATGCGGATGCGCTGGGGGAAGCGGTCGAGGTAGCGGCGGATCACGCCGAGGTCGCCCTGGGCGAGGAGCTGGCCCTGGGTGAGCAGAAGGATCGAGCGGGTCATCTGCTCGACCTCGAAGAGGATGTGGGACGACACGAGGATCGTCTTGCCCCGGTCGGCGAGGCCCTGGAGCACGGCGAGGAACTCGCGGCGTCCCACGGGGTCGAGGCCGTTGAGCGGCTCGTCCAGCACGATCACGTCGGGGTCGAGGAGCATCGCCTGGGCGAGCTTGATGCGCTGCCGCATGCCCTTGGAGTAGCCGCCGACCTTGCGCCCGGCGCGCTCGGCCATGCCGACCTCGTTCAGCACCTCCTCGGTGCGGCTCTTCGCCCTTGTGGAGGAGAGGCCGGAGAAGCGGGCCATCGTGTTCACGAAGGCGCGGCCCGTCTGGTGCTCGGGGAACGAGTCGATCTCGGGGCAGTAGCCTAGCCGCTTGTACACCTCGGGGTTGGCGAAAGGGGCCATGCCGAACACCTGGACATCGCCGGTGGAGGGCCTGATCTGGCCCGTGACGAGCTTCATCAGGGTCGACTTGCCCGCGCCGTTCGAGCCCAGGAGGGCGGTGACGCCGGGGCCGAGGGTGAAGGTGACGTCGTTCACGGCGATGACGTCGCCGTACCACTTGGAGGCGTGGGTGAAGGTGATCATGGGAAGGAGGGACAGGGGACAAGGCACAGGAAACAGACTTGTCCCTTGTCCCTTACAACTTGTTCCTTCACCCCACCACCTCCACCGCGCGGACGCGGCGCCAGGCGATGGCGACGCTGACGAGGGAGACGCCGAGGACGAGGAGCAGCATGGGAACCAGGGACGGCGCGGCTGGAGGAAGGCTGAAGCCGCGCGCGGGGGGGGTGCCGAAGACGTTGGTGCCCCGTGCGCCGAGGATCGCCTTCGTGAGGCCGATGTTCAGGCCGTCGATCGAGCAGTAGTAGAGGTTCCTCACGATGCCCCGCGCGGGGCTGTCGGGGCCACCGATGGTCCAGACGACCTGCATCGTCTTCGTGAAGAAGTCGCCGAGGAAGTAGACGCCCGCGTAGACCGCGCCCGCGAGGCGGCCCTGCTTGAAGAGCGAGGAGATCGCGAGGACCAGCGAGGCGTGGAACGCGGCGCAGAGCGGAATGGCGCACAGCAGCTTCGGCAGGAGCCAGGGGTCCTGGGAGAAGAAGCCGAGGCTGCGGAAGCTCAGCGCGCCGTAGGCGTAGAAGCCGATGCTGGGCACGGCGAGCGCGCCGAACAGCACGAGGAACACCCCGATCCACTTGCCGAAGGCGTAGTCGAACCGGGTGCAGGGCTTGCTCAGGTAGACGAGGAGCGCGTTCGCGCGGTTGTCGTTCGCGATGGCGCCCGCGCCCACGGTGAGGGCGATGAGCATGAGCGGCATCTGGGCGTAGGAGAGGCCGTGGAGGAACTGCTCGCGCCACTCCAGGCGCTTGAGGAACGCCTCCTGCATCGCCGCGCCGCCCTCGCTGCCCTGCGAGATGCGGTCGATCACGAAGAGCACCGCGACCATGATGAGGTAGTAGAGCGCACACAGGGCCGACATGGACCAGAGCCACTTGTTCTTCGAGACCGCGCGGATGGTCTGTCGGGCGATGGTCCACCAGCGGGCCACCGGCGGCTTCAGGGGGCCGTCGTAGTTCTTGTACGATAGGTCGGCGATGGGGTTGATCTCGTTCATGGCAGTCCTTCGGAGACCTTCGCACCCCCACCCTGCCCTCCCCCAGAGGGGAGGGTTCCCGGAGTGGTGACGGCCTCGATGAAGGCCTCTTCCAGGCTCCGCTCGGCGGCGGTGTAGCCGCGCACCTGCGCGCCGACCTCGCTCGCCGCGACCATCGCGGCGCGCTGGATGGCGTCGTGGCTACCGACGCCCTTGATCCGGTACACGCCGCGGTGCTCGGACACGAGCTCCAATCCCTTGCGGGCGGCGGCCTCGGGGAACATGACGTTGGGCTCGCGCAGCTCCACGTCCACGATGGCGGCGTCCATCCGCTTGAGGTTCGCGATGGTGTCCTGCGCCCGCACCTCGCCGCCCATCACGACGATGACGCGGTCGCAGGTGCGCTCGATGTCGGGCAGGAGGTGCGAGGAGACGAGGACGTGGATGCCCTTGCCGTGGCTCACGTCGTGTACGAGGTCGAGCATCTCCTCGCGCCCCTGCGGGTCGAGGCCGTTCGTCGGCTCGTCCAGCAGCAGCAGCTTCGGCCCGTGGACCAGGGCTTGCGCGAGCTTCAGGCGCTGCTTCATGCCCGTCGAGTAGGTCTCGACGTTGCGGTACCGCGCCTCGCCGAGGCCCGCGTAGCGCAGGACCTTGTGGGCGCGGTCGATGGCCTGGTCGTCGGGCATCCCCGCGAGCTCGCCCGCGTAGGCGACGAACTGCACCGCGCTCATGCCGGGGATGTGGCAGTCCTGCTCGGGCATGAGGCCGACCTTCTGGCGCATCTCGCGACCGCCGGCGGGCTGGCCGAGGATCTCGATGGTGCCGCTCGCGGGCTTCACGAAGCCGAGGAGGGTCTTCAGGAGCGTGGTCTTGCCCGCTCCGTTCGGCCCCAGGAGGCCGGTGCAGCCCTCGGGCACCTCGCAGGAGAGGCCCTTGAGGGCGGTGAACGACCCGTACCGCACGGTCAGGTCCTTGATGGTCGCGACGGCCATGGGGTTAGGGAACAGGATACAGGAAAGGGCGGAGGCAGGTGGGACCTTCGGAAGATCCGCACACTCATTCCTCGT
>CAXTOO010000017.1:3785-10048 GCA_964245875.1 uncultured Fimbriimonas sp.
CCGCGAGTCCTTGCTCCGAATCAGACGCCGGACAGGGCAGTCTGACGCGTCGGAACGCGCGAGAAGTCCGCATCCGCATGCTCAGCCTGCGCCTCGGCAATCACCTGAGCAAGGTCCGCGGCGTTGTCGTAGGCATAGCCGTCAAGCCGTTGCGGTTCTAGCGTGCTCTCGTCCAGATCAAGCAGCCGTGCGAGCTCTGGGATTTCCGCGCCCTCGACCGTGATGTAAGCGATCTGCCGATCCAGCACCGTTGCCACCACGAGCATCTGCTGTTGGTAAACAGGATCGAGACTAACCTTGAGGCCACCGTCGCGCAACGAGATTTCCACCCCCGCAAGGCCGCTCAGGAAAGCCCACTTCTTCTCAGGGTACACGCTTGGAACGACCGGCACCCGACGCACATCTCCTTTCGTGAGAACCTTCTCTATGTCGACGTCTATGCCCGGATCGCCAGGGAATGCCGCGCGAAGGGCAGCTCGAATCCGAGCCTGTTCGTCTGCGCTGAGAGAGGAGGCGGTCGTCATGGGAGTTCGAGCAGGAAACGGATCGCCTTCGCGATAGTCTTGCAGCTTGTAACGATTGTACGGCAAGTTCGGCGTCTACGATTCGCCGCGGCCGGTAGTCCGCATCAAGCCGCGCTTTGTAGAGCGAGAGGATGCCGGCTCTGACTGAGGATAAAGCGTCAGGAGTGAGCAGTTTCTTCAGCCGATTCGCCACATGATCGGAGAGCGGTTCGTGTTCCGGCCCCTCACGATCGTCTCGGAAGCTCATGCCTTGAAGGACGAGCGCGGCGGTGAGGAAAGCATACGCCGCATAGTAGCTCCGACTGACACAACTCCGAAAATGGCGAGATTGACGGAGAGCTTCGGCGGCCTCAAGGGCGCTTTCGCCGACTTCGAACCACGCAAGAGAGACCGCCCGGCGCTCGGCATCCTTCACATAGCAACGATACCCGCAGGTGCCTCCATGTCCTAACGACTCAAAGACTCTGCGACTCGCCCCGGTAAACTCCGGCCTCTATGCCCACCGAGACCACCCTCGTCCTCATCAAGCCCGGCGGGGTCCAGCGCAGCCTTATCGGCGAGATCGTCCGCCGCATCGAGGCGCGCGGCCTGAAGGTGACCGGCCTCTTGCTCCTCAACGCCGACAAGGAGACCGCCGAGGCGCACTACGCCGAGCACCGGGAGCGCCCCTTCTTCGCGGGCGTCGTGAGCTACCTCACGAGCGGCCCCATCGTTGCCCTCGCGGTGGCCGGTGAGAACGCCGTCAAGGCGATCCGCGCCATGATGGGCGCGACCAACCCCGTCGAGGCCGCCCCCGGTACGGTGCGCGGCGACCTCGCGCTGAGCATCGAGGACAACCTCGTCCACAGCAGCAGCGACCCCGAGGCCGCCGCCGCCGAGCTGAAGCTCTGGTTCCCGAACGGCACCGTCGGTTAAGCGACCTGCGAGAGGGCAGGGGGCAGGGGCACGCGCACCTCGTCCCCGGCCCGCAGGAAGTAGACCAAAGCCTGAGCCGTTCCGGAAGCACGTGAGTAAGTGTTGAGGAGGCGATAGGTCAGATCAGGGGAGTCCAGAGTCGCCACGTGCCACGGCTGAGCCAGGAGGCGTTGGACTCTTGGATCGTCTTCCCCGACCACCGACAGCTGCAGAATATCCGGCGCTTCGGACGACGACCAGTCCCCAACGGCTTCCTGAAGGCGGCGGATGCAGTTCAGCGCGCCCTCTTCGTGGTAAGTGCTGAAGCCTACGACGAGCAACGGCATCGGGTCTTCGATGTGAGCCCACCAGAACACAGCCGACACGGTCGAATCTCCTTCCAGCTTCTCCGCCAGACGCAAGCCCTGTCGCTCATTGAGTCGATTCACCATCTGGATCGTAGCCATTCTAATATCCCGCTCCTTCCGTCGTCGATCCGCCTCGATCAGGCTCTGGGCGTCCGCTTGCGTTTTCCGCGCGTATCGCGTCTGCTCGTTCCATTCTACGACGGTCAGCCAATATCCTTGACGAGCGGTCGTCTCTGCCTTCAGATCGGCTCCCAACTCGCAGGTCGCGAGCAGACCTGCGGGATCGTGCCTGTGCATCTTGTTCATGAAGGTCATGTCGGGCATGACCTCAGCCTGAAACTGTTTACACAGGATCGCCTTGAACGCGAACTCGATTGCGTACCTGGCGAGGTAGTACGCGCCGTCCCAACTCCCGGCCGCGAACAGCTGCTTGGCCTCTTCGATGCGCCTCACGGCCAAGTACTCGAACTCCGCCTTGCTCGTCGGCACCTTCCAATCTTACTCGCGGCTCTGCAGGAACGCCTTCTGGCGGACAACCATCTCCCACTCGCGGTCGGAGCCCGCGCCGTTGACCAACGTGAGGGGACCGGCGTAGCCGCCGCGGACGGCGGCGTCGACCGCCTCGCCGAAGGTGTCGAGGTCGTTCTCGCCGTCCAACACGTCGCACTTGGCGTGGCAAAGCTCCGCCCGCCCGGCGATGCGCTCGATCCCGCGCAGGTTCTCCTCGCCGGCCCAGTTGCCGAGGTCGACGTTGAGGCCGATCTCCCCCTCGCAGAGGTCGAGCAGCCTGAGCGTCTGGTCGGGGTCGCAGAGGGTGGCGAGCCAGTTCTCGGTGACGACCCTCAGGTTCGTGTTCTGCGCGAGGCGGCGCAGGCGCGGGGCGACGGCCTCCACGTCGCCCTCGCGGCGGGTCTTGCCGCCGACCACGCGGGCGTGCTCCGCGCCGAGTTCCAAAGCGGTCTCCAGCCACGACGCGATCCACGCCTCGTGCCGGTCGGCGTCGGTCGGGTGCGCGAGGTCGCCGTCGTCGATCAGCAGGGTCTGGAGCGCGACCCCCTCTGCGCTCAGCGCCCTCCGAAGGTCGCCCACCAACGTGGGATCGCGACGGTCGAGGTGGAAGTGGACGAGTTCCAAACGGTCGAAGCCGTGCGCCTTCGCGACGGCGGGCAGGTCGCGCAGGTCCATCGCGCCCGGTCGCCGCTTGACCAGCTGCGGCTCCGACTCGGGCGAGTCCGGCGCCCGCAGGCCGATCGAGCGGTCGACGGCCCACGACGAGAGGGCGACGGGGTAACGGGAGTCCATGCTCCATTGTGGCGAGACCGAGCCCCCTTCTCGTCTCGTCTCGTCTCGTCGCGGCGTGAGAACCTCGACTTTCGCCGAGGACCATCGCGCACGGGATGAGGAGGGGGTTGGGGGTGGAGCCGGAACACGCTCTCGCTCTCCCCCTCATCCACCTGGGGCGCGCCGGAGCGCATCCCTCGGCGGACCCTCCCTCTCATCGCCCGATGCAAGCCCGAAGAGGGCAGGACCTTAGCCCCGAGGCGACGAGAAGGGGAGCCGGACCCGCCACAATACTTCCCCTATGTTTGCCGTCCTTCGCCACAAACCCTTCAAGAATCTCTGGCTGGGCCAAGCCATATCCCAGCTCGGGGACGCCTTCTACTTTATCGTCTTCATGTTCATGACCCAGCAGGTCACCGGCTCGGAGGCGATGGTGGGCGTCGTCGGCGCGGCCGAGACCCTGCCCTTCCTCCTCTTCGGCGCCCAGGCGGGCGTCGTCGCCGACCGCTTCGACCGGCGGCGCACCATGCTCCTGAGCGACCTGGGGAGCGGCCTCGCGCTCCTGCTCTTCGCCGCCGTGCTCGCCCTCGGCGTGAAGCCGCCCCTCGGGGCGCTCGTCGCGATCACGTTCGCCCTCAGCTCCATGCGCGTCTTCTTCATGCCCGCCCGGTCGGCGGCGATCCCGCGGCTCGTGCCCGAGCAGGACGTCATGGCGGCGAACGCGCTCGCGTCCGCGACCATGAACACGATGCAGCTCCTCGGCCTGAGCGTGTCGGGGGCGATCGTGGCGGTGCTCTACGCCGTCTCGCCGTCCGGGTTCTTCGCGGTCGCGATCGGGCTGAACGCCCTGTCGTTCCTCCTCTCTGCGGTCTTCATCGCGCGGATGCCGCGGGTCGTCCCGGAGAAGACGCACGACCTCAATGCGTGGGACGACTTCCGCGAGGGCCTGCGCTACGTGCGCGGGCGGCACGACCTCAAGGTCATGATCGCGCTGCTCGCCACCTTCCGCCTCTTCGTCGCGCCGTTCTTCGTGTTCTATCTGGCGGCGAACCGACAGTGGTTCGGCAACCGGCCGCAGAACCTCGTCTGGATGGAGTTCGCCTTCTTCGCTGGGATGCTGGGCGGCAACGCTTTGGTCGCGCGGGCGCGGCCCGAGCGTCCGGGAAGGTGGTTCAGCCTAGGGCTGGCGACGGTCGGCGTGGCGGTGGGCGCGATGGCGTTCAGCCGCACGTTCCCCCTCATGGCCGCCTGGAACGTGGTCGCGGGGCTGGCGGTGCCGGTCGCCGACCTGCCCATTAACACCTACCTCCAGACGAGCGTGCCCGACGCCTTCCGGGGCCGGGTGGCGGCGGTGCAGAACGGCATCGCGACGGGCGCGATGCCGGTCGGGATGGCGATGGGCGGACTCCTCGCCCAACGGCTGGGGGTGACCGGCGGCTTCCTCGCGATGGGCGGCGGCATGACTGCGGCCTGCCTGCTGGGCCTGTGCGACCCGCGGTTCCGGCGGGTGAGGATGCCCGCCGCCGGGCTATAATCCCGTGTGCGAGTCTTGGTGATCGACGACGAGGAGGGCGTGCGCGCCGCCGTCACGCGCCGCCTGACGCGCGCGGGCTACACGGTGGACACCGCCGAGAGCGCGGCCGAAGGGATGGGGAAGATCGCCGAGACCGAGAAGGCCTACGACGCGATCGTGACCGACATGAGCATGGACACCCCCGAGGCGGGCCTCCAGGTGCTCCACGCCGCCTTCACCCGCGACCTCTTCGCCGAGGTGATCGTCATGACCGCCTTCGGCAACGTCGCGAACGCCGTCGAGTGCATGAGGCGCGGCGCGTTCGACTACATCGAGAAGAACGCGCCCGGCGTCGACGCCTACGAGGCGCTCACCGAGAAGCTCGGCCAGGCCATGGATCGTCGCCGCCGCGATGTGCGCACAATCGACCTCTGGGAGCGCAGCACCAAAGAGGGCGACGGCACCTAAAAGCCCCCTCCTAGTCGCCACGGTGCAAGTCTCCCAAGTAGGAGGGGGTTGGGGGTGGAGAAGAAAACCCTGTACACCTCCACGAAGATCAGACGACGCGAGCCTCCGCATTACGCATAGGTTCTGTAGGGTCGCCCGTAGCCGCCGGATGGCTCGTGCCGGCGTCGGCGAAGCCGATCCGCTAACCCACAAATGTGCCTTGACGGCCTACTGGCCGCCGATCCTCAGCTCCGCGCAACGCCTCTCCCTCTCGACCCTTTCTATCCGCGCCGCCTCCCTTGCCTCGTCCAGACTCACCGCCCGAAACCTCAACGTATCCCCCGGCCTTGCCCGCCCCAGCCGGTCGAGATCGGCACCGATCACGACCGCGACCTTCGGGTAGCCGCCGATCGTGGGACCATCGGGACCCAGCACGATGGGGACGCCGCTCGGGGGAATCTGGATCGCCCCTGGAATCGCCGGCTCGCTGGGAAGGCTGAGTTCGTGCGGCATCGCAATGCCGTCCAGGCGGACGCCGACGCGGTTCGAGGCGAGCCCGACCGTGTAGGTTCCAGTCAGGAACCGTGCCACATCGAGAAGGCCGGCCTGAGGTCCGGGCACCACGCGAATCGGGGCCGCTCCCAGACGCGGCGGGTCGGCGAGAATCCTAGCCGCACTCTCCGTGGGTGCGCGAGAGCGTTCCGCGACCACGTACGCCCGCGCCCCGATCGGTAGAACTTCAAGGCGTTCTCCCTGCACGACCGGGAAGAGACCGTCCGGCCCTCCCACCACCGCGACGTTCAACGGCTCCGTGGCCTGAAGAACGATCGGCCCGAGGGCGATCTCCAGAACCGGTGCGCTCTCCGGCTGGCCGATCAGGGCGTTCGCTAGGGCGGCGGAGAGGCGGTCGAACGGACCGCTCGGCGGGACGCCGAACGCGCGACGCGGCGGACCTGGAGCAACCATCCGCCGCTCGCCAAAGGCCGAGACGACGCGAAGCCCCCCTGGGACCGCCGAATTCATTCGGCGCCCCTAGGAGGGTGTGTCGTAACACATCTCGGCATTGTCTTAGCCTGGGTGCGATGTCCGCGTCACCCCTTCCTTTCGCTCCGGCGAGAGGAAGGGGAGGGGAATAGAGAGTCCGGAAGGGAGCCGCCGACATTTACGACACACGCTCTAGGAGATTGTCTCACAACCTCCTTTCGCGCCTTCCCCTTGCGTCTTTGCGCCTTTGCG